>JAAYZQ010000127.1 GCA_012514775.1 Anaerolineaceae bacterium | reverse complement strand
GCGGCGTCCAACACCAGCCCGGCGATGACCCCTTGCCCCGGCTCGGGACGCAGCCACAGGACAGGGTTGCGGGTGCTGCCATAGTCGTTGCTACCCAGGCGCACCTCCAGGTGCACGTGGTTGCCGATGGCAACCCCGGTCATGCCTACCAGGCCCAGGACCTGGCCGGCCTCCAGTTGCTGACCCTCCTCCACCAGGACCTCGGAGAGGTGAGCGTACAGCAAAAAGACCCGGTGCCCGTTAAAGGCCTGGTCGAGCTCCTGGATGACCAGGTTGCCGTAAAAGTCGGCCTTGGCCCCGTACACGACCTCCAGGTCGTTGCCGGCGACAATGACCCGGCCGGCCGCGGCGGCCAGGACCGGGGTCCCGGCGGGATTGGTATAGTCGACGCCGTGATGGAGGTGATAGCGGCCGCCACCCGTGGCGCCGTAGGGAAAGTAGCTGCCCGGGTAGCGGTCGCCCTCGGCCTCGGGGCTCAGGGGATGGCTGAGCCACAGGTGGTCGACGGCGGCGGCCGGGGTCGGCGTCGCCACCGTAGGCGTCGGGCTGGGCCGTGGCGTGCGGCTGGCTGTTGGCGTCGGGGTCGCCGTCGGTGTCCGGGTAGCGGTCGCCGTCGGCGTGGGGGTCAGGGTGGGCGTGAAGGTGGCCGTCGGCGTCGCCGTGGCTGTGGGCGTGCCCAGGACCTGGGGCTCGGCGGCGATGGGCGCGCCCCCCAGGCTCAGGACGATGGCCAGGCCCACGACGATGGTCAGGGCCCACGCGCCTATGGCGGGGCTGGCAGACCGGTTGCTCACGCCGCCCTCACGCTGGGATCGGCCTGGGCGCGGGCGTCGCGAGAAGAGTGCGGGGTCCCGGGGAGGATCATGGCGCCCAGGAGATGCGCTCCCGCGTCCAGTCGAACTCTCCGCCGCCGTAGCCGCCCCCCAGGTCAAAGAGCTTTTGCTGGTTGCCTCCGTCGGCGGTCATCACCCAGATGGCCCAGGCGCCGCCGCGGTTGGAGACAAAGGCGATGGACCGCCCGTCGGGTGACCATGTGGGCAGGCCGTCCTGGGCCTCGTTGTTCGTCAGCCGCTTGGCGGCCCCGCCCTCCATGCCCACCGAATAGACCTCCCAGTTGCCGTCCCGCGCCGACATGAAGGCCACCTTGGTGCCGTGGCCGGCCGGCGCCGTGTCGCTGTGGTGGTTTGTCAACTGCTGGTAGTTGCCGCCGCCGGCCCCCACCCAATACAGGCCGCAGTTTCCGCCCCCCGTCGCAAAGTCGCAACCGTTGTAGACGATGCGGCCGTCGGCCATCCAGAAGGGGTATTCGCCCCGGATCTCGGTGTTGTCAAAGCGGATCCAGTCCTGGTTCTTGCCAAAGATGTCGTGGACGATGCCCAGGCGGGTGATGCCGTCGCCCCACGAGCTGGACGAGTAGGCCACGATGGCCCCATCGGGCGACCAGGTGGGGAAGCTGTCCTCGGTATAGTTGCTGACCTCCAGCATTTCGCCGCCGCTGGGGTTCATGCGCACCAGGTGCTCAAAGTTCGGCGCGCCGTGGCCGTTCACCGCCAGCATGGCCCCATCCTGGCGGAACTGTGGCTGGCGAAAGCCCTGGCCGATGGGGTTGCGGCCGGTCCCGTCGATGCGGCTGACAAAGAGCTCGTATTTGCCCAGCGGGGCGTTCCAGACCGTGAAGGCGATCTTGCCGGTGAGGGCGGCCGGTCTGGGCGTCGCCGTGGCGGGCGGCGCGGAGGTGTTGGTCGGCGCGGGCGTGTCGGTGGGCCCGCTGGGGGTCGCCGTCCTTTGAGGACTCGCGGTGGTCGTGGGCGTGGCCGTCGGTGTCCGGGTCGGGGTGGCCGTGCTTCCGGGACTCGCGGTGGTCGTGGTGCCGGTGGCCGCCGGCGACGGGGTTCGGGTGCCCGCGGCCGTGGAGACGACGATGGGCGTCCAGGTGGGCGTCGGGCTTGCCTCGGCGTCGCCGGTAGGGCCGGCGGCGTCGGGGACGATGAGCACCTGCCCCGCCTTGATCAGGGCGGGGTTGGTGATGCCGTTGGCATCGGCCAGGGCGTCGAGGCTCACGCCCAGGCGGGCCGCAATCTCGGACAGGGTCTCGCCGGCCTGCACCGTGTAGGTCCGGGGCTCGCGGGTGGCCGGCGTTTCGGTCCCGGCAACGTCCGTTGCGAGGGCGACGGCGCCGGTCGCGGACGACGCCTCGGGCGCCGACCCGGTGGCCGAGGTGCCGGCGCTCGTCGCCTGCGGCGTGTTGATCACGGCGCGAGTGGCGGCAGCCGTCCTTCCAGGACTCCCGGTGGGCGTGCGGCTGGGGGTCGGCGTGGGCGTGGGCGTGAACGTGGCGGTCTCGGGCCACGGCGTGAAGGTGGCCACCGGGACGACGGTCGTCTCGGCGGCCGCGACGGCTGTGGAATCGCCCAGGTCGCGGAGGACCAGGACCCAGGTCGATACGCCGGCGCTGACCAGGCAGGAGAGGACGAGGAATGCCACCAGGGCGGTGCCCAACAGGCGAGAGCCGCGCAGCCTGCCCAGGGGGGCCGTCCTTCCAGGACTCCCGATGGTTGCGTGCGGCGGTGCCGGCATGGCCTCGGTTCCAGCCTCTGTTGGAGCCTCGGGGCGCACCTCGACCGGCGGCCGTCGCCGTCCTTCCAGGACTCCCGCCGGTTGGCTGGGCGGCGGTTCGACGGCGGGTGGCGTTTCGGGCGCCAGGGGAACGGCGACGCCCTCGGGTCTGGGTGGTTCGGCATTCACCCAACCCCGGCCATCGTGCAGAAGCCAGCGACCGGTGCGCCCGTTGAGCATCCACTGGCGCCCCTCGTCATCGTCGACTTGTAACTGGGCGACCTGGGCCTGGAACTCGTCCTCGGCCAGCTCGCCTCGCAAGAATTGAGCTTCCAGGTCGCGGTATCTTGATTCCGCCTCTGCAAAACGCATGGTTCGCACCTCAGAGTTCCCTCGGGCAGGCATCGCGCATTATAGCACAGAACGGGCGGCAGTCCAAACAGGCGGTTTGGGACGTTGGCAGCGCCCGAGTGCCGCGCTGGCTAGCTCCAGAGGGTTTCGACGACTGCGAAATAGGGCTTCAGGGCCTTTTTGATCTCGTCGTTGTTCACGAGGGTGTCGAGCAAGCGCCAGTCGGAGCTGTCCAGTTTTTTCTTGGGAGGGCGTTGGTAGCGCAAAAGGCCGATGGCCTGTTGAAAGAGATTGGCTGCCAGCTCGGCGTCGCCGTGCATGGCCCAGGCCACGCCCGAGAGGATCAGCATCCGGATGCCAAAGTGCTCGCGCAGCGCATCCTGCAACCACAGGAGGGCCGGCACCGGATCGCCCAGGCGCAGGACGGCTTCGACCCAGGCCTCGTGGCCGTACTCGAACTCGTTGGGGTCTAGGTCGGCGATGCGTTGCCACTCTTTCCTGGCCTCGAATGGATTTCCCATCAGGCTGTGGATATGCCCGCGCCGCAGACCGGCGCGCAGCGGGTTGGGCTCGCGGTCGAGCATGGCGCGGGCCTCGCTATAACGGCCCGCGTCGGCGAGCATGGTCACGACCTCGCCGATGCCCTTGCGGGTCTCCTCGTCGAGGGCTGCTCCCTCTTCCCAGGCGGAGACTGCCTCGTCGATCTGCCCCGCCGCCCTGAAAAACTCGAACCGCTCGCGATAGATCCGCGGCAGATCGGGGCAAGAGTTCTCCTTGCACACCTCCAGGGCATGGTCCAGGGCCTCGCGGGCCATGGCGAAACGGCCCTCGATGCGCGCTTCCTGTCCCAGGGTCAGCCAGCTCAAGTGATCGTCATCCGACTCCTCGGCCAGCGCCCGGAGGTCGGCCAGGCCGCTTTCCACGTCGCCCCGGGCCACCTGGAGGGTGGCTATCTCCCGCCGCCACATGCGAGCCTCCTCGGGATGGCTGTCCAGGAGCACGCGCACGACGTCCATGGCTTCGGAGTAGCGACCTTCGGGGCGCAGCAGCGAGGACATCTCCATCCGGGCAGCGCGGTGCAGGTTGCGCAGCTCGGGGCGGAGCTGCAGAACGCGGGGCGTGAGGCGGGCCAGCCGGTCCACCAGGCGCCGGTAGAGGTTGATGGCCTCCTCGACGTTGCCCGCGGCCAGGACGCTTTGCACCTGGGAGTAGAGCCCCTCGTAACTATCGGCCAGGGGGACCTGTGTGTCGTTCATCCTTCATGCTCCAGCTCGGCACTCGCGGTTTTGCGCGACCGCAGGTGGCGCAGGACGTAGTAGGCCAGGGCCAGAGCGATGGCGATGGCGATGGGGATGTCAAAGGGGCGCATCATGGCCCGCAGCTCTTCCCAATGCTCGCCAAAGTAAAAGCCACCCAGGGCAAGCAGCGCGCACCAGATAAAAGAGCCGACAAAGCTATAGATAACGAACCGCCAGAAGCTCATGCGCACCACGCCGGCCGGGAAGGAGATAAAGGTGCGGACGATGGGCAGGAGGCGAGAGACAAAGGCCGCCCAGTCGCCCCAGCGGGCAAACCAGCGGTCGGCCTTGGCCAGGTCCTCCTCGTGGACCATGATGTAGCGGCCATAGCGCTCCACCAGGGGCCGGCCGCCCCAGGCGCCCAGGGCATACGAGATCACCGAGCCCAGGGTGCAGCCCACGCCTCCCCACCAGCCGCCCAGCAGGAAGGCGCTCCAGGCCGTCAGCCCCCGGGCCTGGACCAGCATCCAGCCCGACAGGGGCATGGTCACCTCGCTGGGGATGGGGATGTTGGCGCTCTCCAGGGCCATGATAACCACCACGCCGAACCAGCCGATGGTCTGGAACAGGTTGGTCAGAAACGCAACGAGCTGGTGTTCTAAGGCTTCCACAGTTTCGAACCCTCGGTCACAGGTTGCCGGCCGGCGGCCTACCGGGTGACGGGTCGCCCCGTCTGCCCCAGGATCGTGGCCGGCCGCACTGGCGCGTACAAACGCAAGATGTGATTATAGCATCACCACCAGGGCTTGGCAAATTGCCAGAGCGCAGGGGGATTCTGTGATTGTGCGATACCGGCGGCCGGGAGGGGCAGGCGTGGGTGCAAACGGTTTTGACAGAGCGCTGGAATTGGCATACAATAGGCCGGCCGAACGACGGGGCAGGCTGCTCCTCGGGTTTTGGCCTTGCGTTTCACTGACAAAGGGGGTGCGTAACAGATGGGCAAAACGTTCGCGGAGAAGGTTCTGGCTATGAAAGCGGGGGTCGACGAGGTCGTCGCGGGGCAGATCGTAACCGTGAAACCCGACCGTCTCCTCACCCACGACAACACGTCGGCCATTGCCAAGACCTTTCGGAAGATCGGCGTGGACCGGGTGGCCGACCCATCCATGAACGTGATCATCCTCGATCACGTGGTCCCGGCGGCCAACGACACCTACGCCCAAAGCCACAAGGAGACGCGCGAGTTTGTTCGCGAACAGGGCATCGCGGCTTTCTACGACGTTGGCGAGGGCATCTGCCACCAGGTGCTTCCGGAGCAGGGCCACGCCTTGCCTGGCATGTTGATCGTCGGCAGCGACTCGCACACTCCCAGCCACGGCGCCCTGGGCGCCTTTGCGGCCGGCATCGGCCGCACCGAAGCAGCGGCGGTCATGGCCACGGGCGAAATTTGGCTGCGCGTGCCCGAGACCCTGCGCATCGTCGTCGAGGGCCGGATGCCGGCGGGCGTGTCGGCCAAGGACCTGGCGCTGCGCATCATCGGCGACATCGGCGCCGACGGGG
This sequence comes from Anaerolineaceae bacterium, assembly GCA_012514775.1. The sequence continues at coordinate 13,797 of JAAYZQ010000127.1, read as the reverse complement.
CGGATTACATGTCCGTGGAGTTTGCCGGGCCGGCCATCGAGGCCATGAGCGTCGGCAGCCGGCAGGTGTTGTGCAACCTGGCCGCCGAGATGGGTGCCAAGAACGGCTACGTGGCGCCCGACCAGGTCACCCGCGACTGGCTGGCGGGGCGCACCACGGCCTCCTGGGTCGAGATCCTGCCCGACGCCGACGCCCGCTATGCCCGGGTGTTGACCTACGACGCCGGCAAGTTGGTGCCCCAGGTGGCCAAGCCCCACCGCGTGGACAGCGTGGTGCCGGTCACCGAGGTGCTGGGCACGCCCATCGACCAGGCCCTCATCGGCACGTGCACCAACGGCCGAATGGAAGACCTGCGGGCCGCGGCCGATATCCTGCGCGGCAAGCACATTTCGCCCCGGGTGCGGCTGCTGGTGCTGCCCGCGTCGCGCGAGATCTTGCTGCAGGCCATCGAGGCGGGCATCATCACCGACCTGGTGGCCGCCGGCGCCACCTTGCTCAACCCCGGTTGCGGCCCTTGCCTGGGCGCCCACGAGGGCTGCATGGCCCCCGGCGAGCGGACCGTCTCTACCGCCAATCGCAACTTCAGGGGGCGCATGGGCAGCCGCGACGCCGAGATCTATCTCGCCAGCCCGGCCACCGTGGCAGCTTCGGCGCTGCGGGGCGAGATCGCCGACCCGCGGCAGATCTAGCCGGCCGCCTGGGGAATTCGCCTGGGCGCTCCTGGCGTCGTCGGTGGCGCAAGGAGGAGATCGCCGCAGGATGTCTCGAAGAGGAGGAAGAGCGTTGGAGAGCAAGATTTCTGGACGCGTGTGGAAGTATGGGGATGACGTCAACACCGACGTCATCTTTCCGGGCAAGTATACGTACAGCATCACCGATCGCCAGGAGATGGCCCAGCACGCGCTGGAGGACCTGGATCCCGAGTTCGTGAAGAACGTCCGCCCGGGGGATATCGTCGTGGCCGGCAAGAACTGGGGCTGCGGCAGCTCTCGCGAGCAGGCGGTCATTGCCCTGAAAGAAGCAGGCGTGGGGGCCATCGTCGCCCGTTCCTTTGCCCGCATCTATTTTCGTAACTGCATCAACGAGGGCCTGCCCATCGTCACCTGCGATGCCGTGGACGGCGTCGAGACGGGCGAAGAGATCACCATCGACTTTGAGGCCGGCAAGGTGACCACGGCGCGGGGCGAGTACAGCTTCCCGCCGCTGCCTGCTTCCATCCTGGAGATCCTGAACGCGGGGGGCCTCGTCCCCCACGTCAAGAAAAAGCTGGCCCTGGCCTGAACCTAACCGAGGAGGAGGAAAGACCGTGAGCAAGTACAAGATCGCCTGGCTGCCGGGTGACGGCGTTGGGCAGGACGTGATGGAAGCGGCCAAGATCGTGCTGGACCGCATCGACCTCGATGCCGAGTACATCCACGGCGACATTGGCTGGGAGTTCTGGTGCCACGAGGGCGAAGCACTGCCGCAGCGCACCCTGGACCTTATGAGGGAAACGGACTGCGCCATGTTTGGCGCCATCACGTCCAAAGGCAGGGACGTGGCCGACCTGGAGCTGGATCCGGAGCTCAAGGGAAAGGGTTACGTCTATCGCAGCCCCATCGTGCGCATGCGGCAGGTGCTGGACCTCTATATTTGCCTGCGCCCCACCAGGGCCTACGCCGGCAACCCGCTGAACTACAAGGACGGCATCGACCTGGTGATCTTTCGGGAGAATACCGAGGGCATGTACATCGGCGTCGAGTATGCCACCGTGCCCGAAGAGTTCTATGCCGTCAACGGCATGGACAAGATCCCGCGCCACGCGGCCATCTCTTTGCGGGCCATCACGCCGGAAGGCTCCGAGCGCATCGTGCGCGCTGCCTTTGAGCACGCCGTCGAGCACGGTCGCAAGAGGGTGACCGCCGTGCACAAGGGGAACGTTCTGCGCCAGACCGATGGCGTCTTTATGGAAGCGGCGCGCAAGGTGGCGGCCGAGTACCCGGGCATCCAGTTCGACAACGCCAACATCGACGCCATGGGCATGTGGCTGCTGAAGAATCCCTTTAATTACGAAGTCATCGTGACGACCAACCTGTTTGGCGATATTATCTCGGACCTGTGCGCCCAGATGGTGGGCGGGCTTGGCTTTGGCTGCAGCGGCAACATTGGCGCCAACTATGCAGTCTTTGAGCCCACCCACGGCTCGGCGCCCAAGTACGCCGGCCAGTACAAGGTGAACCCCATCGCCACCATCCTGGCGGCCAAGATGATGCTCGACTGGCTGGGCGAGAAGGACAAGGCAGCCCAGGTCGAGGGGGCGGTGGCGGCGGTCATTGCCGAAGGCAAGGTGCGCACCTACGACATGGGTGGGAGTGCCGGCACGCTGGACGTAGCGCGGGCCATCGCCGGCAAGCTGTAAGAACGGGCGACCGGGCCCCCGGCTCGGAGCGCCCCGGCGAACACCAGGGGTGTGGAGAAGGGAAGGACACGAAGGTCCCCGCAGGCCTTCGTGTCCTTGCTATCCCCCCGAGGGCGACCGACGAAGGAGGTTCCCATGGACTTTGGTTGGAACGAAGAGCAGCGGTTGTGGCGGCAAAGCGTGCGCGATTTTGCCCAGGCCGAGATCGCACCCCGCGTGCGCGAGATCGACAGCCAGGAGCGGATCCCGCCCGAGATCGTGCGGGGCATGGCCCGGCTCGGGCTGCTGGCGCCCGTCTGCTCGGAGGAGTATGGCGGGGCGGGCATGGACTGGACCATGGCTGCCATCGCCGCCGAGGAGCTGGGCCGGGCGGACATCAGCCTGGCCATCCCGGTGCTCTACCTGGTGGAGGCGGCCTGGGGGTTTGTCTTTGACCGCTACGGGCCGCCCGAGCTGAAGGCCGAGATCCTGCCCCGGGTGACGGCCAGCGAGGCTTTCCTGGGCATCGCCACGACCGAGCCGGGAGGCGGGTCCGACATCCTGGGGGCCTGCCGCACGCGCGCCGTCCGCCAGGGAGACGAATGGCTCCTGAACGGCGAGAAGGTGTTTATCAGCGGGGTGCGCGAGTCGCTGGAGATGGGCGGCATCCACCTTATGCTGGCCCGCACGGATCCCGACCCCGCGGCCGAGCACCGGGCCTTTACTTTCTTTGCCCTCCCCCTGAAGGGCACGGCGGGCATCACGCCCACCTACTTTGACGACATGGGGCGCATGGGCATCTCGACGGGCGGCTTTGCCCTGGAAGACGTGAGGCTGCCGGCCGGCCACCAGGTGGGCGAGCTGAACCGGGGCTTTTATCACGCCATGGAGGGCTTTTCGGCGGCCCGGGTGCTCATCGGGGCCACGTGCGTGGGCGCTGCCGAGGCGGTCCTGGAGATGGGCATGGAGCACATCAAGGAGCGCCACGCCTTTGGCCGGCCCCTGGCGGCCTACGAGGGGATCTCGTTCCCCCTGGCCAACCACTATGCCAACCTGGAGAGCACCCGGCTGCTGGTGCAGAAGGCGGCCTGGGTCCTGGACCAGAAATACGGGCCGGGCACCAGGAGCCACGGCGACGTCGCCCTGGCCGCCGCCCTGGCCAAGCTGCGGGCGCCCCAGGTGGGCTTCGAGATCATGAACGAGGTGGCCGACTGGTTCGGCGCCATGGCCTATACCAAAGAGAGCCCCATCGAGATGGGCATCCGCGGCATCCGCTCCTACTCTATCGGGGCTGAAGGCACGATGAACGTCATGCGCCTCATCATCGGGCGGGAGCTGTTGGGCAACGAGTACCTGCCCTACCGGTGGTAGGCAAACCGGCCGCCGGGGATCGGGGATCAAGAGGCTCGAATTCGAAGCAGAAGGAGAGGCGAAAGCGGTGAAGCGATATATCCTTTCATTGGACCAGGGGACAACCAGCTCGCGGGCCATCGTCTTTGACCAGGCAGGGCAGATCGTGTGCACGGCCCAGCAAGAGTTCCCTCAGATCTATCCCCAGCCGGGGCACGTGGAACACGACCCGGAGGCCATCTGGGACAGCCAGATGGCCACGGCACGCCGGGCGCTGGCCGGGGCCGGGATCGAGGCGGGCCAGGTGGCGGCCATCGGCATTACCAACCAGCGCGAGACGACGGTGGTCTGGGACCGGGAGACGGGCCGGCCCCTGCACAACGCCATCGTCTGGCAGTGCCGGCGCACGGCGCCCATGTGCGACGAGCTGCGCGCTGCCGGCTGGATCGACGCCATCCGCTCCAAGACCGGGCTGGTTGTCGATGCCTATTTTTCGGCGACCAAGCTGGCCTGGCTCCTGGCGGAGGTCCCCGGCCTGCGGGCCAGGGCCGAAGCGGGCCAGGCCCTCTTTGGCACCATCGATAGCTTTCTCATCTGGCGCTTGAGCGGCGGACGGCTGCACGTCACCGACGTCAGCAACGCCTCGCGGACGATGCTCTACAACATCCACACCCTGGGCTGGGACGACGAGATCCTGGCCGAGCTGGACATTCCGCGGGCCATGCTGCCAGAGGTGCGGCCGTCGTCGCAGGTCTACGGGCAGGCCGACGCCGCGCTCCTGGGCGCGGCCATGCCCATCGCCGGTGCGGCCGGCGACCAGCAGGCGGCCCTCTTTGGCCAGGCCTGCTACGCGCCGGGCCAGGCCAAGAACACCTATGGCACGGGCTGCTTCCTCCTGCTCAACACCGGGCAGCAGGCCGTCCGCTCCGAGCGGGGACTGCTGACGACCATCGCCTGGCAACTGGGCGATGGTCAGCCGGTGACCTATGCCCTGGAAGGCAGCGTGTTCATCGCCGGGGCGGCCATCCAGTGGCTGCGCGACGGGCTGGGCATCATCGCCAACGCCGCCGAGACCGAGGCCCTGGCCGGCCAGGTGCCCGACAGCGGCGGCGTCTACTTTGTGCCGGCCTTTGTGGGGTTGGGCGCGCCCTACTGGGATTCGTACGCGCGGGGGACCATCGTCGGGCTCACGCGTGGCACCGACCGGCGGCACCTGGTGCGGGCCGCCCTCGAGTCGCTCTGCTACCAGAGCCGCGACGTGCTGGAGACCATGGCCGGCGAGGCGGGCATCCGCCTGCAGGCCCTCCGCGCCGACGGGGGAGCGGCGGCCAACAACCTGCTCATGCAGATGCAGGCCGACATCCTGGGCGTGGCCGTGCAGCGGCCGGCCGTGACCGAGACCACTGCCCTGGGAGCCTCCTACCTGGCCGGCCTGGCCACGGGCTACTGGCCGGGCGTGGACGAGCTCCAGGCCCAGTGGCGCGTCGATGCCCAGTTCGAGCCCGCCATGGGCGCCGAGGAGCGCGACAGGCTGTACAGCGGCTGGCAGCGGGCGGTGGAGCGAGCGCGGGGATGGGTCGAGTAGGGGTTCCGGGAGAACGTAGAACAACGGATTTTGAATAAAACGGATCGGGAATAGAACGGAGCGCAACGGAGGGGGCACCGGCGGGGTAGCGGAACGGCCGGTGCCCGGTGCAAAGGCGGCGCCCGGGCGGGCGGTGATCAGGCGGCGGGCAGGACGCGCACGGCGACGGGCTCGCCGATGCCCTTCAGCTCCAGCCTCCGCGCCTCCATGCCGCGAAAGTCGATGCCGGCTTCCTGGAGGGCGCGCTCGCTGGCCAGGGTCTCGCCGGCGGCGGCGTGGGAGGCCAGGCGCGCCGCGATGTTTACCTCGTCGCCCAGGGCGGTGATATCCGTCAGCCCGCTGGCAGTGCCCACGGTGCCGAAATACGCCACCCCCGCATGGACGCCGATGCCCACCGGGATCTCTTGTTCGGCCATGCGCCTTGATAGGTTCCGGGCGACGTCCAGCGTCCGCCGCACAAAGTTCGGACCGGCGAATCCGGCTCCCCAGAAGGCCGCCACGGCGTCTCCGGCCAGCTTTTCCACGAGCCCATCCGCTTCCGAGATGAGACCCGTCGCCGTCGTGTAGAAGCGATTGATGAGCTGGCTGAACTCCAGGGGGCTCATGGTCTCCGAGAGGGCCGTGGAACCGCGCACGTCGGCAAAGAGCATGGACATGGGCACTTCTGCTCCCCCCGGAAACTGGCGCGAAGCCGCGTCGCACAGGTTGCAGAACCGAGGGTTCAACGCCGAGCGTTCCTTGCTGAACAGGACACGCATCACGCTCGATCCGACGCCTTCGAAGGGAGCGCTGCAGAATTTGCAGCGCGGGTCGCGCGGCAGCAACCGGAACACCTGGCGCAGGCGCTTGTCATAGGCAAAGGCATCGGTGGAGAACCAGTCCGCCCACACCCTGTCCGGATTCTCGATCTTTCTGGGGCTCATCTCTCACCCACATTTGCAAGAATACAGTAAAGTAAATTCCATATTTGGATTATATCATCTCGGGTGGGCGATGTCAATACGCGCGTTTCGGTCTATTCCCTTGCTCCGATCGCCAGCGGCTTCAGTAGTGCTCCTCCGGCAGGGCGCGCAGCCGGGCGGCGGCCTGCTCGGGGGTGAGGTCGCGCTGGGCTTCGGCCAGGAGCTCGAAGCCGACCATGAACTTGCGCACCGTCGCCGAACGCAGGAGCGGCGGGTAGAAGTGGGCGTGGAGCTGCCAGTGGTCCGCGGGCCCGCCGGCCTGCCCGAAGGGGGCGCCGTGCCAGCCCATGGAATAGGGGAACGAGGTCTCGAAGAGGTTGTCGTAGCGGGTCAGGAGCCGCTTGAGGATGGCGGCCAGGGCGTCACGCTCCTCGGCCGACAGGTCGGGCAGGCGAGGGACGGGGCGGCGCGGCAGGAGCAGCGTCTCGAAGGGCCAGACGGCCCAGAAGGGCACCACCGCCAGCCAGTCGTCGTTCTCCACGACTACCCGCGCCCCCTGTTCGGCTTCCAGCGCGGCATAGTCCGGCAGCAGGAGCCGGCCGTGCTCGGCCAGGTAGCCCCGCTGCTGCTCTTCCTCTTTGGCCGCCTCGTTTGGCAGCGCGTCCACCGCCCAGATCTGGCCGTGGGGATGGGGATTGGAGGCGCCCATCATTGCCCCCCGGTTCTCGAACACCTGCACCCAGCGGTAATCCCGGCCCAGGGCGGCCGTCTCCGCGGCCCACACGTCGACGACCCGCCGGATGCTGCCGGGGTCCATCCTGGACAGGGTCAGGTCGTGGCGTGGCGAAAAGCAGACCACCCGGCAGGTGCCGCGCACGGTCTCGTACGTCTGCAGCGGGGCGTGGTCCTGGCCGGGGGGCGTGTCGGGCAGGAGGGCGGCAAAGTCGTTGGTAAAGACAAAGGTGCTCTCGTACTCCGGATTGCGCTTCCCCCCGGCCCGCTCGTTGCCGGGGCAGAGGTAGCAGCCGGGGTCGTAGGCCGGCCGCTCCTCGGGCGGCAACTTTTCCACCTGGCCCTGCCACGGCCGCTGTGTGCGGTGGGGCGAGACCAGGATCCACTCGCCCGTCAGTGCGTTCAGGCGCCGGTGGGGATGGTCGGATGGGGGCGAGATCCGCACGGCGGGGCCTACCCCTTCAGTGCCCCGGCCAGGATGCCGCGGATAAAGTACTGGCCCAGGGCCAGGAAAAAGACGAGGGGCACGATGAGGGTGATGAGGGCGGCCGCCATTTGCAGCTCGTAGTGGGCGACAAAGCTGCCCTTGATCTCGGCCAGCTTGATCTGGATCGTCGTCGTCCGCGGCGTGGCCAGGGTAAGGGCCAGCAGGAACTCGTTCCACACCTGGGTAAAGATGATGATGGCCGTGGAGGCATAGGCCGGCATGGCCACCGGGATCACCACCCGGAAAAAGATCTGGATCTTGGAGGCGCCGTCCACCTCGGCCGCCTCTTCCAGCTCGCGGGGCACGGCCAGGAAAAAGGTGCCCAGCAGGACCGAGGCGAGGGGCACGTTCAGGATCAGGTAGCTGAGGATGAGCCCCCAATGGGTGAGGGCCAGGCCCGTCTCGGCGACGATCTGTACCAGGGGGATGAGGACCACCTGGTAGGGCAGGTAGACGGCGATGCCCACCAGGATAAAGAGCACGCGGGCAAAGGTCGATCGGGAGCGGGCCAGGTAATAGGCCCCCAGCCCGCCAACCAGCAGGCACAGGAACGTCACCGAAAAGCCAATGATGGCCGAATTCAGAAGCGACGGCAGGATCAGCTCGAAAGAGGTGACAAAATTCTCGATCTGGAGGTCTGTGCTGGGGATGAGGTATCGCCGGGCGCTGATCTCGGCGGGCGTCTTGAGGGAGGTGACGACGACGACGTATACGGGCAGCACGTAAGCTATGGTCAAAAAGGCCAACGTCAGCAGGACCAGGATCATCAAGGCGCGGCTTTTGGATTTCATTCAAACCACTTTCTAAAAGCATAGATCGTGTAGGGCACGACGACGATAAAGGCCATGAGAAAGATGATCACGCCCAGCCCGGCACCCATGGACACCAGGTGCTGTTGGAAGGTGGCGATGAGCATGAAGAAGGCCAACACGTCGCTGGCAAAGCCCGGCCCGCCAAAGGTGACCACGTACACGATGTCAAAGACCTTCAGGGCCGAGATGAGCAGCAGCGAGATCAGCACCAGGATCCCGCCGCGGATGTTGTGCACGATGATCTGCCACAGGATGCGAAAGCGGGAGGCGCCGTCGACCAGGGCCGACTCGATCATTTCCTGGAGCTCGGTGGTGCGAAAGGAGGATTGCAGAATAATCACCGCAAAGCCCAGGTATTGCCACACAAAGATGACGATGAGCCAGTAGGTCACCGTGTCGGGATTCGTGATGTAGCGACCCCCCAGGACGGGATCGAGGCCCAGCCCGTCGCGGATGGGGTTGACGAGCCCCCGCAAGATGGTGTTCAGCACTCCCCGGTCGGGTTGGTACATCCACGACCAGATGGTGCCCGTCACGATAAAGGACATGGCCACGGGATAGAGGATCAGCGTCCGGGTGTAGGTTTCGATCCCCTTGAACGAGCCGATCTCCAGGAGGTAGGCGATAAAGAGGGCGAGCACCACGGTGGGGATCACACCCAGGACCAGCCACCGCAGGTTGTTCACGATGTCGGCCTGGAAGCGGGGAAGGCTGAACATGGTCCTGTACCACTTCAGGCCGGCAAACTCGTAGGTCGGCTGCACCCCACGCCAGTCGGCAAAGGAAACGTACACCGTCCAGGCCAGCATCCCATACAGGAGGATGACAAATAGAAGAAGGGGGAGCAGGAACACGAGGAGCTCCGGGATCGTCATGCTCTCGCGCCGGCTCCGCCTCAGATTCGGTCTCCAGCGTTGCGTCAAGGGATCTCTCCTGACTGCGGTGCCTGCCGGTCCGGTAGGGACGCGCCGGACCTGGCACGTCCCTACCGGCAGGCATTCGACAGGCTCGCTCAACTAGCGCCCGAGCGAGAGGGGCAAGGGCCCGCTAGGGCCACTGGTACCAGGCTGCCTCTTCTTCCACCTCGTAGGTCTCGAAGAGGGTCGCTACCTGCTGGATGGTTGCATCGACGTCCGGCTCTTGCTCGGCCATGAAGGCGGCGATGACGATCCAGTACTCGTTCGAGAAGCTGGCGGGTGCGATGCTGCCGTGCTGGTCCAGGATCAGGTTTTCCGGGTTGTCACGCACAAAGGCCTGCATTTCCTGGCGGATGGGATCGGGGAACTCGCCCGGATCGATGTCGATGCGGGCAAACATACCGCCCTGGGTGACGTCCGTCGGAACTTGCAGCTCGGGAGACGCCACCACCCGCAGCCAGTCCATGGTGGCATTGGGGTGCGGAGCGCCCGCGGCCAGGCCATAGGTGTCGGGGTGGAAGAGGAGGATGCGCTCCGGCTCCTGCGGGAAGGTCACGGCGCCAAAGTCCTCGCCGGGTGTCCAGCCGTTGCTGATAAAGGCGCCGATGGCCCAGGTGCCCATGATGACCATGGCCGAATCGCCGGCCACCACCAGGCCCACCGACTGGTCCCAGGTCAGGTTGGAGTGGAAGGGATAGGTGTACTCCATGAGCTCGGCCAGGCGCTCCAGGGAGGTCCGGTAGGTCTCGTCGGTGGTGACGTCGATCTCGCCCTTGTGAAGCTGGACATAATACTCGGGTCCGCCCAGCTCCAGGATGAGGCTATCCAGGACAAAGGCCGCGCCCCAGTTCTCGGTGGTGCCCAGGCCCAGGGGCGACTTTTCCGGATAGGCTTCCTTGATGGCTGCGGCGGCGGCCATCAACTGCTCAAAGTTCGTGGGCGGCTCCAGGTCCAGCTCCTCAAAGATGGCCATGTCGTAGTAGAGAATGTTCTGGATGTGCATGTTGAGGGGCACGACGTAGGGCACGCCATCCACCGACACCGCGCTGGCCAGGGGGCCAGGGATGACGTCGGCGTAGCCCAGCTCTTCCCAGAGCTCGTCCAGGGGTTCCAGGGCGCCGCCGTCGACGTAGGCCTTGAGCTCTGCGCCGCCCAGCGTCTGGAACGTGTCGGGCGGAATGCCCGCCGCCATCCGTCCCTGGAGCACGACGCGGTGGCTGACGCCGCCGCCGCCGGCCACGGGGTTCTCGACCACCTCGATGTCGGGATAGGCGGCGTTCAAAGCCTCAAACATGGCGTCGGCTGCTTCGCGCTCGCCGGGGCCGGTCCACCAGTGAAAGATCTCCAACTCGCGGGCTTCCGGCTCGGGAGTGGCCGTCACGACCACTTCTTTCTCGACTTCCTGGGTGACGATCACCTCTTTTTCGACTTCCTGGGTGACAATCACCTCCTTCTCGACTTCCTGGGTGACGACGACTGTTTCCTTGACGATCTGGGGCGCCGGCGTCGCCCCACAGGCTGCGACCACGACTGCCATCAGGATCAAAACGAGCAGGACAGATACTGACTTTTTCATCTTTCCTCCTTCTGTCTGATTCCCTTTGCAACCTGTCAAATAACGCATCCCCCATCCGGTGTCGGGACCTCACCTCCTTCCTTCCAAAGCGCGCCCTCGATGGTATGAGGCGCTCAGGTCGATTGTCGAACCACTAGCTCCACGTCGAGGCGGATAGGATCAAGGTCGGAGCCCGGGCCGTTCAACATCTCCAGCAGGCGGGTGACGGCCTGCCTGCCCAATTCGTACTTGTCGATGTGTACCGTGGTCAGCGGTGGTTGCACCATGGCGGCGAACTGGATGTTGTCAAAGCCGACGATGGCCACGTCGTCGGGCACGCGCCGCCCCAGCTCGCGGCACGCCTGGATGGCGCCCGCGGCGATCAGGTCGTTGTAGGCGAACACGGCCGTCACCCGGGGGTGTTGGGCCATGAGCCGGCGGGCCGACCGGTAACCGCGCTCCACGTCGCTGTTGCACTCGTCGGCCACGATCCAGTCGGCGACGAAAGGCAGCCCGTGGGCCTGGAGGCCCTCGCGAAAGCCCTGCATCCGTTCCATGATCTGCAACGGCGCAGCGCGCCCGGCGAGCATGCCGATGCTGCGGTGTCCCTTGCCTGCCAGGTGGTCGACGGCCAGCCTGGCCCCGCGGCGGATCTCGTTCAGCACCAACGAGATGCCGGGTTGGGGCTCAAAGATACGGTTCACGACCACGAGGGGACGCGCCGGGCCGGCAAAGGCCCGCAGCTTCTCGCGATTCTCCCAGCAGGGAAAGACGATCATGCCCCCCACGTTGTGGTCGGCAAGGGAGCTTAATGCCCGGAGCTCTTGTTCGGGGTCATAGTCCGAGTTACAGAGAAAGACGTCATAGCCCTCGGCCTGGGCGGTGTCGAGGACGCCGCGGGCCACTTCGGAGAAAAAGGGGTTCGAGATGTCGCCGAGGATGAGACCCAGGGTGTCGGTGCGCTGGGTGACGAGGGCGCGAGCGACTTTGCTCGGCCGGTAGCCGAGCTCCTGTATTGTTGCCAACACCCGCCGGCGGGTCTCGTCAGAGACCTCTCCCTGCTTGTTTACCACGCGAGAGACGGTCTTGATCGAGACGCCCGCTGCCCGGGCGACATCACGCATGGTTGTGGCCACTTGTCCCCCACCTCGATCGGAACAAACCGCCTGAACCCCGGTTGGATCGGGCGATTCAACGGAGCGAGAACCGCGACGGCGCGGCCGACAGCGTTAACGACAACGCTGTCATTATATCATGGAGCCGGCCGCCTGTCAATACCCGGAATTTCGCGCCGGTGCGCTAGTCCGTCCGGCGGGCGACGCTGTTGAGGGCCAACAGCCACAGCGCCGCGGCGATGACTGCCAGGTAGGCGGCTTCGGTCCACAGGGCCTGCAGGCCGGCGCCCTTGAGCGTGAGGCTGCGAATGATCTCCAGGTAGTGCCGCAGGGGCACGAACTGCGAGACGAACTGCATGAAGCCGGGCATGTTCTTGACCGGCACCAGGAAGCCAGAGAGGGTGATGTCGACCATCGCCTGGATAAAGACGAACAGGATGGCCTGCTGCTGCGTCTGCGACACAGCCGAGATAAAGAGCCCCCAGCCCACCACGGCGCCGATAAAGAGCAGGGTGAGGCCCGCCAGCAACAGCAGCGAGCCGTTCATGGGCACGCGAAAGATCAGGCGGCCGACGGCCCACGTCACGGCAAAGTTGATCACGCCAACGGCGATGGCCGGCAGCCCCTTGCCCAGGGCAAGCTCCAGGCGCCGGATGGGCGTGACCATCAACTGCTCGAGGGTGCCCAGCTCTCGCTCCCGGGCCAGCCCCAGGGCGGCGACGGCCAGGGTGACCTGGTAGATGATAAAGCCCAGCTCGGCGGGGATGGTATAGTCGCGAAAGTCCAGCGAGGGGTTGAAACGGACGCTGGTGCGAAAATCGACGAGCTCGGGCGTGACCAATCCATAGCCGGCGGCCAGGTCGGCCGAAAACCGCCCGGCGACACCGGCGGCCGCCGACAGCGTCGCCCCCGCCACCACCACGTTGGTGCCGTCGACGATGAGCTGGATGGGCCGCGACGACCCGGGCTCGATGAGCGACCGGCCAAAGCCGACAGGGATGACCACCGCCAGCCGGACCCGCCCTTCGTCCATGAGGCGGCTGACCTCGTCGTCGTCGGTGGCATAGTAGCGTACCTCCAGCTCCTCGGCAGTGTCGAGCTTGACGGCCAGTTGCCGGCTCCAGCGACTGTGATCCAGGTCCATGACGACGACGCCCTGCTCGTCGATGCCCCTGGTCACGGCCTGGGCCATGAGCACGAGCTGCAACACCGGGACCAGGGTGATGAACAGCAGCAGGAGGCGGTCGCGCCGGAACTGCAACAGCTCCTTGACGACGATGGTGGCGATGCGCAGAATCATGGCCCTTTGCCCTCCGCGCGCCTCAACCGATCCGCTTGCGAAAGGTGCGCAACGCTACGAGGAAAGAGCCGACGCCCATGCCCAGCAGGATGAGGGCCGGCTGGACCAGGTAGGGCAGGCCCAGGCCCTTGAGGAACACGGTGCGGCTGATCTCGACAAAGTGGGTGCCGGGCAGGGCGTAGGAGGTCAGCATCGGCACCAGGGAGCTGCGACTGACGGGATTGATGAGGCCCGCCAGGAAAAAGCCGGGCACGATAAAGATGACGAGGACGATGAACATGGCCGTCTGCTGGCTGCGCACGAAATTGGCAATGACCGCCGTGGCGCCCATGCAGGCCAGGAAAAAGGCGCCTGCCAGCAGGAGGTAGACGGCCAGGCTGCCGCGAAAGGGCACCTTGAACCACAGGACGGCCACCAGCCAGGCGAGGATCGCGCTCACCAGCCCGGTGGCGACGTAGGCCAGCAGCTTGCCCGCCAGGTACTCCAGCCCCGACACCGGCGTGGCCATCAACCCCTCCAGCGTGCCGCTCTCCTTCTCGCGCGTCAGCGCCAGGGCCAGGGCCAGCGTCGGCATGGTGAGCACGATGGACAACAAGCCCGGCACCATGCTCAACAGCGACTCCAGCCCGGCATTGTACCACGCCCGGGTGCGAACCTCCACCGGC
>JAAYZQ010000126.1 GCA_012514775.1 Anaerolineaceae bacterium | reverse complement strand
TTCCCACCGCGTCTGTCCCTCGTCCGTGCCGTCCCGCACAAAATCTGCATAGCCCGATCGTTCCAGCAGCAGGTCGAGAAGTTCCAGCAGGTTGAGCTGATGGCGGGCCCGGATCAGCTCTTCAAGCATGCGGGTAAAGGCCAGCAGCGACCGCGTCGCCCGCGCACCAAAGGGCAAAGAGGCCGCCTTGGCATCGCCCTCATCGTCCATCTCGGCCAAAAGCTGAAGGGCCGCATAGACCGGCAGCCCCTGCGATTGGGCCCATTCGTCCAGGGCCTCGAGGGTCTTGGCCCCGATGCTGCGGGGCGGCACGTTGATGATCCGCGCCAGCCCGACCCCATCGTACGGATTGTGGATGAGGCGCAGGTAGGCCATCACATCCTTGATCTCTTTGCGCTCGTAGAACCGGGTAGCGCCCACCAGCTTGTAGGGCATCCCTTGGCGCACAAAAGCATCTTCGAGAGGGAGCGACTGGGCGTTGGTGCGATACATGACGGCGCAATCGCCCAACCGGGCCTGTCCCTCCGCGACCAGGCGCCGGATCTCGCCTACGATGGTGTCCCCCTCTTCCTGTTCATTGTAGGCTTCCATCACCACGATCTGGGGGCCGCCCGGCTGCTCCGTATAGAGACGCTTGGGATGGCGATGGGGGTTGCGGGCAATGACCGAATTGGCCACGTCCAAGATGGTTTGCGTGGAGCGATAGTTGCGTTCCAACAGGATCACCCGAGCCCCTTCAAAATCCTCCTGGAATCGAGCCACGTTCCGATAGTCGGCGCCTCGAAAGCGATAGATCGATTGATCTTCATCCCCCACCACAAAGAGGTTGGCCCGCGAACCTGCCAGATGCTTGACCAGTTCATACTGGGCCATGTTTGTGTCCTGCCACTCGTCGACCAGGATAAAAGGGTAGCGGCGCTGATATTTGGTGCGCACCTCGGGGTGTTGGCCGAGCAGTTCGACGGCCTTGACCAAGAGATCGTCAAAGTCGAGGGCGCCATTCTCGCTCAAAAAGGCCTGGTAGCGCTCGTACAGCCGCTTGACGATCTCTTCGCGATAGTTCGCCGGGCGCAGGTCTTCCGGCTTGAGAAGTTCATTCTTGGCCTGCGAGACCTGTCGCAACATGGCCGTGGGGCGGTACTGCTTGTCGTCCACATTGAGCGCTTTGATCGCCCGGCGCATGACGCTGAGCTGATCGGCGCTGTCATAGATCACATACTGGGGGGAAAGGCCAAGGACGTCGGCCTCCCGGCGCAAAAGACGCGCGCAGATGGCATGAAAGGTGCCGATGGTGAGCTCGCGGAACGAGTCGCCCAGGAGTCGATAGAGTCGATCCTTCATCTCTTTGGCGGCTTTGTTGGTAAAGGTAACGGCCATGATCTGCCACGGCGGCACCCTCATCTCTTCGACCAGGTAAGCCACCCGGTGGGTCAATACGCGAGTTTTGCCGCTGCCCGGGCCGGCCAAAACCAGTACGGGGCCTTCGACCGATTCAACGGCCTCTCGCTGAGCGGGGTTCAAACCATCTAGCATGTCTGTCATCGTTCTTCCTTGTAGCTTGCCAAAAACCAGACGCGCGGGGCGGATCAGGTCTTGGGCGGTGTGCAACTCGATTGTCTGGGACCGTCAGGCCGGGCCTTGTGCCCAGACCGGGCCCATTCTAACACTTTTCGGCCCACAAGGCCAATAGCCAGCTTTCTCTCGGGGCATGGGGGCCGACCCCGAGGACGGGGTCGGTGAGCAGGCATTGTCTCTTGACCGATATGGCGTAGTATGGCTCCGCGCCCCGAGACGGGGCGCGGGTTCCTGATAGGTAGCGAGGAGTGGAGGCCAACCCCGAGGACGGTGCCGTACGGACACGGGCGGCGAGCGAACTATCAGATCGAACTGCCTCATTTGGCAAGCCCGAAAAAGTCGCGGAAAAAGATTGACGCGCAGGCCAACTTGCGCTATAATCTTGAATCAGGGGGGACCAAGAGTACTCACGCCGGGAGAAAGGACCGAAACAACGTGACCCCAAAGATCGTGGCTATCGGCGGGGGAAATGGGCTTTCGGCGTTGTTGCGAGGTCTCAAAGCACACACCCCTCTGCTCACTGCCATCGTCACCGTCGCCGATGATGGGGGCTCCTCAGGCCGCCTCCGTCGCGAGCTAGGAGTGCTGCCTCCAGGGGACTTTCGCAACTGTATCGCCGCCCTTGCCGATGACGAAGCCCTGCTCACCCAGCTTTTCCAGTACCGCTTTGGCCAGGGGAATGGACTGAACGGGCACAGCCTGGGCAACCTGTTCATCACGGCGCTGGCCGAGATAACGGGAAGCTTTGAACAGGCCATTGCCGAAGCGGGACGAGTGCTGGCCGTGCAGGGGAGGATCCTGCCCTCCACATTGGAGAACGTCACCTTGGTGGCCGACCTCCGAAGTGAACGGGAGACAGAAAACAGACGCCCTGGATTGACCCGCATCCAGGGCGAGTCGGCCATACCCAGGAGCGGTTGCGTCATCGAACGCGTATTCCTGCGGCCCGATCGGGTTCGCGGCTATCCTGAAGCGGTGCGAGCGATCCTTCAGGCCGACCTGATCATTGCCGGGCCGGGCAGCCTGTTCACCAGCGTGCTGCCCAATCTGTTGGTGCAAGATGTGCGCCAGGCGGTAGCCGCCTCCTCCGCGCTCAAGCTCTATGTGTGCAACGTCGCCACCCAGCGCGGAGAAACCGATGGGTTTGACGTGGCCCAACATATGCGCGCCCTGCAAAGGCACGTGGGACGCACTCTGTTCACCTTTGTGCTGGCCAACAACAACCTGAAGACCTGGCCCGACTATCCCGGACTGGAAACCGTGGATCTGTGCTACTCTCGGGAGGATGGGTATGAGGTGATCGCAGCCGACCTGGTCGATTCGACGTCGCCCTGGAGGCACGATTCCCAGAAACTGGCCGAGCAGATCCTGCAGTTCTATCACAGCCGCCGACCCGAGCACTCGGAGTGAAACAGGGCGCGTGTCAGAACCGGGCCGGGAATGATGCGGCAACAACCATGTATGCCCAAGGCCGTCCCTACGGCCATCGTTCAGAAGACCATTTCATAAACCAGGGCCGCAGCCCTGGAACAACCAAGGAGGACACAACAGATGACGATCAAGATCGGTATCAACGGATTTGGACGTATTGGAAGGCAGATCTTTCGCATTGCCTGGGAAAACCACCGAGATGACCTGGAGATCGTAGGCGTCAACGACATTACCGACACCCCGACGCTTGCCCACCTCCTCAAGTACGACTCGAACTATGGCCGCTTCCCGGCCGAGATCGAGGTGCTCGAGGGAGGTTTCCGGGTCGACGACAAGCAAGTCACGACCTTTGCCGAGCGCGACCCTGCCAACATCCCCTGGAAGGATCTCGGCGTGGACGTGGTGATCGAATCGACCGGCCTCTTTACCGATGGCGCCAAGGCGGCCGTCCATCGGACGGTCGGCGGCGCCCGAAAGGTTATCATCTCGGCCCCCGCCAAGGGTAACGTCGACCTGACCATCGTCCTGGGCGTGAACCAGGATATGTACGATCCAGACAAGCATCATATCCTTTCCAACGCCTCGTGCACCACCAACTGCCTGGCCCCCGTGGCCAAGGTTCTGCACGATAGCTTTGGCATTCGCCGCGGTCTGATGACGACGATCCACTCTTACACCAACGACCAGCGGATCCTGGACCTACCGCACAAGGATCCTCGCCGCGCTCGCGCCGCAGCTCTGAACATCATCCCCACCACCACCGGCGCAGCCAAGGCCGTTGCATTGGTGATTCCCGAGTTGAAAGGCAAGTTCGACGGCTATTCCCTGCGCGTGCCCACGCCCACGGTCTCCATCGTCGATTTCGTCGCCGAGCTGGAGAAGGAGTGCACCCTCGAGGCGCTGCTCAAGGCCTTTGACGAGGCCGAGGCCGGCCCCATGAAGGGCATCCTGGGCGTCTCCTACGAGCCGCTCGTGTCCTCCGATTTCCGCGGCGACACCCGCTCCAGCATCATCGATGCGGATTCCTGCATGGTGGTGGGCGGCAACATGGTCAAGGTCGTCGCCTGGTACGACAACGAGTGGGGCTACTCGAACCGCGTGGCGGATCTCATCGCCTACATGGGCAAGC
>JAAYZQ010000125.1 GCA_012514775.1 Anaerolineaceae bacterium | reverse complement strand
TGAACGGCCGCGGCGCCAGTTGCGCGTGGACGTCCTGGGCAATGACCGTGGCAATCACCGTCTGTCTAATCAGGTAGGCGAGCTGGGCGTAATACGCTTCCTTGACCTGCTCGAACGTCTGGAAGGAGGCCGGATTTCCGGTGTGCAGTCCCCGCTGCTCCCCATCCAGGCGACCCCGCCCATCGTTCAGGGCAAACTCGAGGGCCGAGGCGAGGTTGATGTTGGCCGCCGCTGTCCACTCGCCCACCTTGCGAAAATGGGGCACCACGCAGCCGCAGTTGTTCCAATCGCGCGCGTCGGCCGGCGACAGGCCGGCTGCCAGGAGCATCGCCGCCCCGGTCCGGTCGTTGTGGACCGCCGGAAAGCCGGTGCCGAGGCGGATCAGGCGGCAGACCTCGAGGAGAAACTCCTCGGGACTGTCGGGGTGGATGCGAACACTCAGGCCTGGCTGGTGGGTCCGGACGTTGGCCGTGGCGCGCAGACACATGTACGACAGAGCGTTGGTCCCATCTGTGCCGTCCCTCTTCCGGCCGCCCACCGTCAGGTTCTGAAAGGCGCAATATCCTGCAAAGAACCTGGCCGTGTTGGTCGAGATGGCCCATACCCACTCCGAGAGCTTGATCCACAGGCACTCGATCAGCTCCTGGGCCTGTTCCGGCGTGAGGATGCCTGCCGCCACGTCTCGCTGGTAGTAGGGAAACATGTACTGGTCAAAGCGCCCCAGGTTCAGGGCCACGGCGTTTTCCGCGATGGCTCGCCCCACCTGCACGAACCACACCATCTGCATCGCCTCCCAGAAGGTTCGGGGAGGGTTGGCGGGGACCCAGCGGCAGTTCTCGGCGATGCGCAGCAGCTCCTGCTTCCTCGTGGGGTCCGGTTCCGTCCGGGCCAGCTCTTCGGCCTTTTCAGCATAGCGCTCGCCCAGGCGAATGAGCGCCGTGCTGGTGATGATGGCCGCCTGATAAAAGTGCATCTTTTCCAGGTTCTCGGCGCTGGTGGGCTCCAGGAGGCGGAGATGCGCCTCGGCTTCGGCCCGGATCCCGGCAAAGCCCTGCGGAAAGATCACGTCTTGAAAGTCGGGTGTGATCTCGCCCACGTAGGCGCGCCACTTGGAGTCATTGTCCACCACCCCGGTGTCGACCACAACGCGTGCGGTCTCGTCGGGCAGCCGGGCGAGGTAGGCCTCCTCCAGCGATTGGCCCTTCCAGTAGGCAAAGACCTCGTTGCGCAGCACCTCTTTTTGCCGGGCCGTGATCCGATACGGGTCCTGCTCGCGGATCTCGAAACGATCCATCTCTTCTTCGACCCAACGCCACGACACCTCGGGGTTCACGCAGCCAGCACGCCTCTCTCCTCCCCGATTGCCGACGATCAACTCGTTGGGGTAGATGGTGACGGGGATGTGATCGCACGCTTCCTGGAAAGCCCGGGCCCGCCTGACGATGAGCGGCTGGCCGCCGGTCTCCCGGTGCGATCGCGTGTAGCACACAGCTCGCTCGATACAGATGGATGGAATAGCCTCGTTGTAGTCTTTTTTGATGCGCTGGCCGCGCGTTGGCCCTGCCTGGCCCTGCCCGATGGTGGTTACTTCCGGTGCGCTCATGCTCTCAGCTCCTGTCTTTGCGCTTCAACTCGCTTGATCCGGGATGCCAACCAGGTGGCTCGCGGCGGGCCGGAGCGTGCGGTGTGTGGTAAGAGGCCTTCACAGCCCACCTTGTCGAACTACGATCTGGGGTCCAGTGTAATATGGGAACGGCGCGGCGTCAAGCTGTAGCGCCGGCGTTGCTGCTTGAGGTCCCGCATTCCGCCGCACCTGGCGCTGGGGCTGGGGCGTTGCGAAGGATGAAAGCAGGGGCCGAACAGGCGCTCGGCGATCCCAGAGGATGGCGGCCTTCGCACGGCCCTGCCACCTGTTCTGTCGCCGGTTGCCTGTGGCGGCGAGTTGTGGTATAGTGGGGGAGCAAAAGGATCGGCGGTGTCCCAGTGATCGGTGGAGATCGACTCAGGGAGGTGCAGGGTGGCGTACCCACCGTTGGGCTTTGAATGCAAATGGGCCGTCGTTGGGCTTGCTGGCAGGGAGGTGCGTTCCGCTCCTCCGTGAGGGCCGCCCGTCTTGCTCCGTAGGGAGTGGGACGGGCGGTTTTGCGTTCTCCAGCCCCAGGCGCATGACGTTCTCTTGTGGCCCGTGCGCAAGGTACCGAACTGCGGCAGGCAACCCACAGTGGATAGGAAAGCGTAGTAGACAGGACGGACAAGAAGGAGGCACACTCTATGCGACCTGTGTATGCTGTTTCCGGTGGGGTGAGCAAGTTTGCCAAGGCGCGCCCCGACAAGACCTTTCCCGCGTTGGTCAAAGAGGCATATGACTATGCCATCGCCGACCTGGGCCTGTCCCATCGCCAGTTTGTCGAGATCGTCGATGGGTCAGTGTCTTCCTATTTCTCCGATCATTTTGCCCGCCAACTGATGGCTGCCATTATGGCTCAGGACTACCTGGGCTTGTGCCCGAAACCGAGCCATCGCGTGGAAGGTGGGGGAGCGACGGGCGGCATCTGCTTCCAGGAGGCGTGGAAGGCCGTGGCCTCGGGCTACATGGACGTCTGCCTGGCCTACGGCTTTGAGACGATGAGCCACGTGGCGACGTGGAAGGGCAACGAGTTCATAGCCCTGGCCTCCGACGTGAGCTTTGACTATCCCGTCGGCGGGTTTTATTCCGGCTACTATGCCATGATGGTTACCCGCCACATGAAGGAGTTTGGCACCACCCCGGAACAAATGGCCCACGTCTCGGTCAAGAACCACATGAACGCCTACCATAACGCCTACGCTCAGAAGCGAGAGAAGCTCACCATCGCCGACGTGCGCAATGCGCCGATGGTCGCCTGGCCCTTGACCCGGTTGGACATCTGCGTCATGTCCGATGGCGCGGCGGCCACCGTGCTGTGCAGCGAGGAGGGCCTGGCCAGGATAGAAAAGGCCGGCGGCCAGCGAATCCCCCGCGTCGTGGTCTCTGGCATCGGCCGCGGCACCGACGCCATGCGCATGGCCGACCGCCCGCATCAGAGCTACGACGACTTCCAGAAGTACAACATGCTGCCCAACGAAGACACCGACGAGACCCATGCCTACTACCGCGATCTGTGGTCGCGAGGTTTTCGCTACCCGGGGGTGCACTCCTTCCGCGCCGGCCGCATGGCCTCCAAAGAAGCCTACAAGAACGCCGGCATTCACGATCCCCTGGGCGAGATCGACTTTGTCGAGCTGCACGACGCCTATACCAGCTCCGAGATTCAGACCTACGAGGACATGGGCCTGTGTCGCTACGGCGAGGGCGGGCCCTTTGCCGCCAGCGGCAAGGCCTTCATGCCCAGCGTCGACTACGGGCTGGACCTGCCCGACGAGTCCGCGTGCGCGGTCAACCCCAGTGGCGGCCTTATCGCCTGCGGCCACCCGGTGGGTGCCACCGGGTTGATGCAGGCCGTGTTTGCCATCTGGCAGTTGCAGAACACCATCGACAAGCACTTTGGCGATGGGACGTTGCAGGTAGCCAACGCCAAACGGGGAGCCATCCACAGTCACGCAGGGACGGGCACGTATGTCACGGTCAGCATCTTGGAGAAGGAGGACTGACATGGCCAACGACAAAATGGAAGAGACCTTTGGCGGCTACGTGCTGCACACCGTGCCGTTCCCCGGAGAGCTTGACGAGGCTGCCCTGGCAGGCCTCAAGAAGATGGCGCCGATACTTATCGAGCAGCCTTACAGTATAACTTATCTCCATTCCTATGCCCAGGATTCGCCGTTCTTTGCCGGCCTGAGCAACGGGCGCCTCCTCGCCAACCGCGATCCCGAGACGGGCTATACCTATGCCACGCCTCGCGGCCACGACATGTACACGGGCAACGAGACCGAGTGGATCGAGATCCCGGCGGAGGGTACGGTGCACGCCTTTACCGTGTGCCACTTTGGCAGCGAGGAGTTTCTGCCCGAGACGCCCTACGTCCTGGTACAGGTCGAGTTTCCGGGGGTAAACACCCTCTTCCTGGCGCGCCTGGTGGGCGTGGACCCCGCCGAGGCCAGCACCGACTGGATCGGGATGAAGATCAAGGGCCGGTTCCGACGGCTGAGCAAGTTCAAGCCGACGGACCTGTACTTTTATCCTGCCGAATAGAGGTCAATGGGCCGGGAGCGGCCCAGGAGCCAAGGGCCGCTCCCAACCCTCCGTCCATCACCAGGCGCCCTTTTTGCCTTCCTCTTGACGGCTCTAGACGCCGTTTCTGGCCTCAATGGCCACAAAGCCTGCCGCCCCGGGGCCGATGTGCGTGCCGATGATGGGCGTGACCTCGGCGTACATTGGCTCTCCCCCTCCAGGAAACATGTGCGAGGCCAGTTGGCGGAGGAGGTGTGCCTTCTCCGGTGCGTGGGTGTGAACCAGGGCCAGTTTCTCGAACGGCATCAGGGGGGCCAGATAGTCCATCATCCTGGCGGTCGCGCGATTCTGGGTGCGCACCCGCTCCATATCGAACTCCCCGGAATGCATTTTGAGCAGGGGCTTGATCTGGAGCACGGAGCCAAGGGTGGACTGAAAACGGCTCAGCCGGCCGCTCCGCCGCAGGTACTCCAGGGTGTCCAGGGCAGCGATGCAATGGGTGCGAGAGGCCTGGTCCTCCAGGGCTGCGACGATATCGCTCAAGGGTTGGCCCTCGGCCGCTGCCCTCTCTGCGGTGAGGGCCAGCAAGCCGATGCCCAACGTCAACTGTCCCGAATCGAAAACAGTGACGGGTACCTTCTTGGTCTCCTGTGCCGCCAGGCGGGCGATTCCCACCATGGCACTCAGGGCGCTGCCGATGTGAATCGATACGATGGCCGTCGCGCCGTCGTCGGCAAGACGCTCGTACTCTTGCACCAATCGCCCGGGACCGGGGACCGAAGTCGTGGGATGATGGTCGAAATGGGGCAGCCCTTCGTAGAACTCCTCGTGGGTCATCTCGACGCCGTCCATGTAGCTATTCTTGCCGACGTTGATGTACATCGGCACGACGCTGATCCCATACCTGTGCACCAATTCTATCGGCAAATCACAACTGCTGTCCGTTACTATCCTAATGGTCACTTTATTCTCCATCGGCACTTCCGCAGGGGACACGCCGGCGCCCTGCTCGTAGGCTCTTGCCTGGCGTCAATGGAAATTATATCCTCAAGTGGCCATCCTGTCAAGGTATCGCAAAGATTTCTTATAGGTTTCTAACCGAGTCAAGGTAGGATGCCCTGCCAGAAGCTGTGCTCACAACGTGACTGTGATCGTATTCCTGCCGGGTTTCGCTCTTCTGAGCCGCCGATTTGCACCTGCATTGTTGTGCGATATAATAGCGAAGGGGACTCCTGGAGCGCGCCCTGCGCTCGATTCGCGAATGTGCAACTATGAGGGGTCTATCACGGGCTGGAGCTCTGGCGCCGGTGGAGAAGACAGGAGCGAAACATGGCTTACTATCTGAAACTGTATCTCGCTACGCTCGTGGCATTCCTGATCATCGACATGGCCTGGCTGGGCCTGGTGGCACGCACGTTCTATAGCAAGCACCTGGGCTTTCTCATGGCTCCCAGCCCCAACTGGCTGGCAGCGGGTGTCTTTTACCTGCTGTTCATCGTTGGCATCCTGGTGTTCGCGGTCCTGCCGGGGCTGCAAGCCGGCTCCCTCGTGACGACCCTCTGGCGCGCGGCTCTGTTCGGTCTCATCGCCTATGCCACGTACGACCTGACCAACCTCGCCACCATCCGAGACTGGCCCCTCCTCGTCACGGTCGTGGACATGATCTGGGGGACGGTCTTGAGCGTGGTCGTGAGCCTCGCCGGGTACATGGCTGGCAGGTGGTTGGGCTAAGAGACCGAAAAGATCTCGACGTTGTGGGGCGCCGTGGGCATGGGACGCCATAGAAAAGAGAGGATGCTCGGCCCAGGATAGCCCAGCCTGAGCTTCTCGCCAAGGCTCGAGTCAGGTGTCACGCGCTCCTACACGGGCTTGCCGCGTGGCACCCGAGTACGTCGCGGGACGTTGAGATCCCGGGTACCCTCTAGAGCAAGCGCGGCCAACCGCGAAAACCTGGTTGACGCCCATTCTGTTGTCTGATATAATTCTGGCAGGGACCCCCTGGAGCGCGCTGTCTTCCCATCGTGCTCCAACCCTCCAGGGAATCTGTCGTCGGAGAACCATGTGACGTCGATGGCGCTTTCCCTTGCGCTGATCCTGCTGGCCTTCCTGTGCGGCTCGCTCCCGTTCTCCGTCTGGCTGGGAAGAATCTTTTGCCGGACAGATGTGCGGCGCTTTGGCGACGGCAACCCCGGTGCGACCAATGCCTTTCGGGCCGGCGGCGCGCTGCCCGGGCTGCTGGCATTGATGCTCGACGTCAGCAAGGGAGCCGCACCGGTGGGAGTGGCCTACTTCGACCTGGGAATCTGCGGCCTGCCCATGTACCTGATTGCCACGGCCCCCCTCCTGGGGCACGCCTTTTCGCCCTTCCTTCGCTTCAGAGGTGGAAAAGGCCTTGCCGTCTCGTTTGGCGTATGGATCGGCCTGACCCTATGGCGCGTGCCCCTGCCGGCGCTGCTGCTGGTCCTTTTCTGGACCGCGCTGCTCGACGTGAGCGGCTGGGCCGTGTTGCTGACCGTCGTTGGGTTGGGCGTCGTTTTGCTTGCCTGGATGCCCGACCCCTTGCTCCTGGCCGTGCTGGCCGGCCAGTACGTCATCCTGGCCTGGACCCATCGCGGGGATCTGGGCCGGCGACCTCACTTGCGTCCCTGGCTTGCGAGCCGGCTCTCGACCTGAGGGACGGCGACGGATGAGCCGGTTCCTGGTACACGACCCGATCTATGACATCCTCATCTTTCAGGCGATCCTGATCGCCATTGTGTTGAGCAACACGCGGACCATGCGGCGAGCGCTTCGGCACCCTGCTCCGGCGCGGTTTCCCAGGGTCTCCATCCTTGTGCCGGCGCGCAACGAAGAACGCAACGTCGAGCGCTGCATCCGCTCGCTGCTCGCGCAGGACTACTCGGATTTTGAGGTGCTGGCCCTGGACGACGAATCCACGGATCGGACCCGCGCGATCCTCGAAGCGCTGGCGGGCTGCGACGCGCGGCTGAAGGTGCTGGCCGGCCGGCCACTGGAGGCAGGCTGGTCGGGGAAGAACTGGGCCTGTGCCCAGCTCGCGGCACAGGCAGCCGGCGACCTGCTCTTTTTCACCGATGCGGACACCTTTCACCGGCCCGGAGCGGTGCGGGTGGTGGTGACTGCCATGGAAGGCGAGCGCGCCGATCTGATGAGCGGCTTTCCACGGCAGGAGGTGCTGACGTGGGGTGAGAAACTGCTGGTTCCATTCTTTTCCTGGGTGATGTACTCCTTCACGCCGCTGGCGCTGGCCTACCGCGTCAAGCTCCCGGCGCTGGCTTGCGCCATCGGGCAGGTGCTGGTGATCCGGCGCGCTGCCTACCAGGAGACCGGCGGCCACCAGGCCGTCCGCTCCTCGATCCCGGAGGACCTGGCACTGGCCAGGCGGTTCGCGGCCATGGGCTACCGCTGGCGCATGATGGAAGTGGCGCACCTCATCTCCTGCCGCATGTACCGGAGCGGCCGGGAGGCGTATGCAGGCTTTGCCAAAAACCTGTTCGCCGCCTTTGGCTTCCGGCTGGTGCCCTACCTGTTCGCCTGGCTGTGGCTGCTGGTGCTGTTCCTGAAACCAGTCTACGATCTGGGCCGCTACGCACTGGGTTCGGCACTGGATGTGCCACTCGCCGCCGTCCTGGGCTGCATCGCGCTGGCGCTGGTCTTGTGGTTGTTCTCCTATCGCCGCCTGGGTCTGCCCCTGGCGCCGGCGGCCCTCTATCCCGTCACACTGCTTGTCATGGAGGTCGTGGCCTTTCGTTCGATGTGGCTAAGCCTCACCGGCGGCCTCACCTGGAAAGGCCGATCCCTGGCCAGTCCACGGGCAAGGTTATGGTAGGGAGGATCATGGCTGATTACGATGCGATTGTCATCGGTGCGGGCATCTCGGGGTTGACGGCAGCGGCGTACCTGGCCAGAGGCGGCGCCCGCGTGCTGGTGTGCGAACAGGCCGGGCAGGTCGGCGGCCTGTTCAACTCGTTCTGGCAGGACGGCTACCTGTTCGACGGCGGCATCAAGGCCGTGGAGAATGCCGGAATTCTGATCCCCATGCTCGCCGAGCTTGGCTTGCTGTCGCAGGTGCGCTTGCACAAGAGCCCTGTGGCGCTGATCACCGAGAAAACCGTGCGTCCCATCCGGAGCCTGGCGGACGTTGAGGCATACTTCCAGTTCCTGGCGGGGCACTTTCCCGACCAGAGGGATGGCCTGCAGAAGGTGCTGGACGATGTGCTGCACATCGGGGATCTTCTCGGCGCGCTGGTGGGACTCGTGCGCTCCTCTTTCGAGGAGCTGCCCGGCGAGACAGCGGCGCCCGAATCGCGGCCAAAAGATCGCCTCGCCGCCCTTGGCCACCTCCCGGCGACCCTCATGCACGTCCGTGCTCCCCTACGGCGTTACCTGGGCAAGCGCCTTTCCAACCCGGCCCTGGTCAACCTGCTGAGCCATCTCTTTCCCGACGGAACCGGCGCCCTGTTTGGCCTGGCCTATTTCAGCATGTTCCTGGATTACTACTACCCGGAGGATGGTATCCAGGCCGTGCCCACGGCCCTGGCCGGAGCAATCGAGGCAGCGGGCGGGGAGATCTTGCTGAACACCCGGGTGGCCCGCATCTGCCTGGAGCACGGGCGCGCCAGCGGTGTCGCGCTGTCCGACGGAACCGAGCTGCGCGCATCGCACGTCGTGGCCGCCGGCGATGCACGCCAGACCTTCACGGAGTTGATGCCCGCGGCGGCTGTCTCCCCGTCATTCACCAGGAAGCTGCTGGCGGCCGATCCCTCCCATTCGGTTTTTGCCGTTTTCCTGGGACTGGACATCCCGGTCGAGCAGTTGAACCTGCAGGGGTGCGGGCACCTGTTCTACGCCCCCGATCTGACCGGCATTGGGGAAGCGGATCGCGACCGCGAGGACTATTTTGCCCGCGTGCCGCAGGAGCTTTCGGTGCCCTGCCTCCGCCAGGCGAGCCTGGCGCCCAGGGGAAAAACCGGCCTCATCCTCTCGGCGCTGACCTCGTGGCACTATGCACACAACTGGGGCCTGGACGGCGGGAAGCCAAGCGAGGGTTATCGCCGGTTGAGCGAGAAGCTTGCGCGCCAGATGGTCGCCAGCCTGGAGACGTTCATCCCCGGCCTGTCCCATCACGTCGAGCTGTGTGCCACGGCGACGCCGTATACGCTGCAACGGCGCACGTCGAACTTTCAGGGGGCCATCATGGGCTGGAGCTACGAGCGCGAGAAGGCCTTTCAGCGGACGAGCCTGTTTCGCATCGCGCGCAGCGTGGAGACGCCCGTTCCCAACCTGCTGATGGCCGGGCACTGGTCTTTTTCGCCCGGTGGGGCGCCGGTGGCGGTGCTGACCGGAAAGCTGGCCGCCAAGAGGATCCTCCGGTCGACCAAAGGGGGGCGCGCCATCGCCCCGGTCGATACACGAAAGGATACCAGGTGATGGTCAAATGAGATTGCTGGAAGATGCCGTACTGCGGGATCGATACGACGTGATCGTCGTCGGCGCCGGGCTGGGTGGGATGGCGGCGGCCAGCCTGCTGGCCAAGCGCGGCCTGTCGGTGCTGATGATCGACCAGCAGGACAAGCCGGGGGGCTCGTGCACGTCTTTCAAGCGCCAGGGCGTTGTGTTTGACGTCGGAACGGCCATGCTCTATGGCTTTGGCGAGAAGGGCTTCAAGCCGTTTCGCTTCCTGATGAACGAGCTGGAGGAGCCCATCGACGTCGTGGCGCACCCTACTCTGGCCCGGATGACCATCGAGGGCAGGGAGGTGGTGTTTTGGCCGGACGTGCCGCGCTTTGTGGAGGAGCTTGGCCGGCTGTTCCCCGCGGAAAAGGAAAACATCCGCGCGTTCTATGCCGCCTTGTACAAGCTGTACGAGAACATTGTCGTCAAGAACGAGGTGGTGGTCCCTCCTTCCGAATATTCGGCGCGGCAGGGGCTGCGCAGCCTGCTGAGCAATCCCCTGGGCATGCTCAAGATGCGCAAGCTGCTCTCTACCAGCACGTGGACCCTCCTGGAGGAGTATTTTTCCACGCCCGAGATATTCGACTTCTATGACAAGCTGTGCTCGGCCTACTGCTATTGCACTGCCGTCGAGACCCCGGCCGTCCTGGCAGCCACCATGTTCCTGGACAATCACATCGGCGGGGTGTACTATCCCGCCGGCGGGGCGCAGATGCTGCCCAACAAGATCGAAAAAGCCTTCGAGCGCTATGGCGGGCAGACGCTGTACCGCCACCTGGTGGACGAGAT
>JAAYZQ010000124.1 GCA_012514775.1 Anaerolineaceae bacterium | reverse complement strand
TCGTCACCGATCCCCACCACACCCGCCGCGCCCGCCTCTGCTTCCGCCAGGCCCTGGAGGGCAGCGGCATCGGCGTTGCCGTGCGGCCCGTCGAGCCTTCCTGGTACGATCCGGAAAGCTGGTGGCGGACCGTCGACGGCCAGCGAGACACCTGGACCGAATACCTGAAACTGGCCCTCCACGTCGCCGGCTACCGATGACCATGTCCGAGTCCCCGATCCGGGGTTCACAAACGAGGAGCATGACCCTCAAGAACGAGTTCGCCATCATCGGGCTGGCGGGCGCCGCCCTCCTGGCCCTCATCGCCTTTGACGTCCAGGGGCTGCCCGCCGTCCTGCCCCTGGTGCGCCTGTTCCTGGGCCTGGCCTTTGTCCTGTTCGTGCCCGGCTATGCCCTGCAGGCCGCCCTCTTTCCCCGGGCCGCCGACCTGGACGGGCCCGAGCGCCTGGCCCTGTCCTTCGGACTGAGCGTGGCCGTCGTGCCGCCCCTGGCCCTGGTGCTGGACTGGCTGCCGTGGGGCATCCGCCTGTGGCCCATCGTCGCCGGCGAGGGGCTGGTGATCGCTGCCCTGTCGATTGCCGCGCTGCTGCGCCGCCGCCGGCTGCCCGCCGAAGAGCGGCCCGTCCTGGCCGTCGAGGTCGACGTGGGGGGCTGGTGGGCGGCCCAGGACCGGGCAGGGCGGATCCTGTACGGCGTCCTGGCCGGCGCCTTGCTCCTGGCCGCCGGCTCGGCCGCGGCCATCATCCTCCTGCCCAAGCCGGGCGAGCACTTTACCGAGTTCTACATCCTGGGTCCCGAGGGCCTGGCCGAGAGCTATCCGCGGGAGGCGGCTCCCGGCGAGGCGCTGAGCGTCACCGGCGGCATTGCCAACCGCGAGGGCCTGGCGGCCAGCTACCGCATCGAGATCCGCACCGGCGACGACCGCATCGGCGCCGCCGGCCCGTTCCTCCTCCAGGACGGCGAGGTCTGGGAGGGGCCCCTGGACTATGCCCTGCCGCGCGCCGGCGACGACCAGCAGGTCCACTTTTACCTCTACCGCGACGACAGCGCCGAGCCGTACCGCAGCCTGCGCCTGTGGATCAATGTCGTGGAGGAGGGCCGGCCATGACCGCCGGCGGGGGTTCCCTGGAGCTCTGGTTCCGGGACGGTGTGGCCGCCGCCCGCTCGGGGCAGCGGGGCCGGGCGCGGGAGCTGTTCCGGCGCGTCGTCCGGCACGACGAGGAGCACGTCGATGCCTGGCTGTGGCTGGCCGGCGTGGCCGAGGGCGAGGAGCACGAGGCGTGCGTGGCCCGGGTGATGGCGCTCAACGGGGGTGCCCCGGCGCTGGCATCGGCCGCGGAGGAGGTGGATTGGCAGGGGGCGCGTCCCGTCCTGGTCAGCTCCGGGCGGGAGGGCGCGCCGCCGCGGTGGCAGCGCTGGCTGCGGGCCCACCTGGGGAGCGGCCGGCCGGGCCTGGCTGCCCTGGGCTACCTGGCCGCCGTCACCCTGGCCGAGATGCTGACCGCCTTTGCCGACCCGCGCCTGGGGCTGGGGCTCCACTGCCTGATGCTGGCCGCCCTTTTTGTGCAGATTGCCCGGGCCGAGGCCGGTGGCCTGCGAGCGTTGCTCCTGGGTTTGGCCTTTGCGCCCCTCATCCGCATCCTCAGCCTGTCGCTGCCCCTCACCCGGTTTCCCATCCTGTACTGGTACCTGATCACCAGCCTCCCCCTCTTTGTGGCCGCCTACGTGGCCGCCCCCGTGCTGGGCTACCGCTGGCGAGAGCTGGGCATGACCCTGCGGCGCTGGCCGCTGCAGGTCCTTTTCGGGCTGAGCGGCGCGGGTCTGGGCGCCCTGGAGTACTTTATCCTGCGGCCCGAGCCGCTGGCCCCCTCCCTGGCCCTGAGCGACGCGTGGTGGCCGGCGCTGGTCCTGGTCATCTGCACCGGGCTCCTGGAAGAGATGGTCTTTCGCGGCCTGCTGCAGCGAGCCGCTTGCCAGGCCCTGGGCCGGTGGGGGCTGGGCTACGTGGCTCTTCTCTTTGCCGCCATGCACATCGGCTACCAGTCGGTGGTGGACGTCCTGTTCGTCCTGGCCGTCGGCCTGCTCTTTGGCTGGTTCGTGGAGCGCACCCGCTCCCTCCTGGGCGTCACCCTGGCCCACGGCCTGACCAACGTCATGCTCTTCCTGATCATGCCCTACCTGGTGGGGTAGAGCCACCGCGAAGCGAACGAATCGGGACAGGTTCGTTCGCTTCTTTTATTCGCCATCATCGTACAAAAAAAGAGCCGTGCCTATAGGCACGGCCCCTATCAATAGACGACCGAAAGGATGAATCCGTCTAGTGCAGCACCTCGATGACCTTGACCGCGGCGATGAGCACAAAACCGAGCAGCAGGGGGATGATGGCCACGTTCAGGGCGCGGCTCAGGGCCTGGAGGCGCGGAGTTTCGCCAGCGCTTACAACTTCTTTGGAGATCAACAGGCCGAGCAGGAGGATGATGGCCAGGAGGCTAAGGCCGGCGATAACAGCGACTGTGGCTGTCGTCACCGTGGTTACCGTGGTTGTCGTCACCGTTGAGATCATCTCGACTCCTTGAGGTACTGCTATGGATTCACAGGTCAATATAGCATACAAGCCGGCCCTTGTCAAGTACCTGGCGGGCCGCGTCGCCGGTTTCGCGCTGATCTGGACGATACTGGCGGCGCCTTTCTTGCTTTTTCCCAGCCGCTGGTCGCCCCTGGCAGCGGGGCTGCTCTTGCTCCCGTGGCTGGCCCGGCTGCTGGCGGTGGGCCGGCTCTCGGTGCCCACGCCCCTGGACGGCGCCCTGGCCCTGCTATTCCTGGCGGCGTGCGCCGGCCTGGCCGTCGGGACGGATCCGGCCGTGGGACTGCCTCGCTTCTGGTCGGTCATCCTGGGCCTGGCGCTGTACTATGCCCTGGCCAACTGCCTGCGCGGCGGCCGGGCCCGCCGTCTGGCGGGTGACCTGCTCCTGGCGGGCGGGGCCGGGTTGGCGCTTCTCACCCTCCTGGGCAGCGACTGGCTGAACGCCCGGATGATGGGCCTGCTCCTGTACCAGGCCCTGCCGCCCCTGCTGCGCGACCCGGGCGACGGGGGGCTCTTTAACCCGCGGGTCATGGGCATGGCCCTGGCCGTGCTGCTGCCCGTGCCCCTGGCGCTGGCCCTCCTGGGCCGCGGGGCGTGGCGCCGGCTCCTGGGCCTGGCCGTGGCCCTCCTCATGGCGGCCGTGGCCATCTTGTGCCAGTCGCTGCAGGCCGTGTTGGGCATGGGTGCTGCGCTGGTGGTGCTGGCCGCCTGGCGCAGCCGCTGGCTCCTGCTGGCCCTGCCCCTGGGTCTGGGGCTGGTCGCCGCCGCCGTGGCCGTCGTCGGCCCCGAGACCCTGGCCGTGATCTCGCTGTCGCCCGACCATCCCGCCGGCCTGGGCGTGGTGCTGCGCCTCGACATGTGGAGCCGGGCCCTGGCCATGGTCCGCGACCTGCCCTACACCGGCATCGGCCTGGATGCCTTTCCCCTGGTGCAGAGCGGCTTTTACACCGGGTTCATCATCGGCCCCGAGCCCCACGCCCACAACCTCTACCTGCAGCTCGCCCTGGACCTGGGGCTGCCCGGCCTGGTGGCCTTCCTGTGGCTGATCCTGACCTTTGGCCTGGCGACGATCTGGGCCGAGGGCCGGAGCGCCGCGGCCGGGGATCGGGCGCTCCTGGCGGGCACGGCGGCGGGCGTGGCCGCCTACCTGGCCGCGGGATTGATGGACACGCCGTGGGCCACCAAGCCCGGGGTGCTCCTTTGGGTCCTGCTCGGATTGGGCATGGCCGTGGCCCTGCGGGACGCCGATAGCGGTCCTGGCCTGCGGCCGGCAGGCGTCTGGCCCTTCTTGCCGTTGGCGGGGCTGGCGCTCGTGCTGGCTCTTGGCCTGCTTCTGTGGCCCGGCCTGGCCGCCCGGAATGCGGGCTCGCTCCTGGCCCACCGGGCATTGGCCGCCGCCCAGGCAGGCGGGCCCGTGGACGAAGCGGCCATGGGCCGCGCTGCGGCCCTCCTGGAGCAGGGCCTCCCGGCCCGCCTCGCCGATGGCCAGGTGCACCGCACCCTGGGCCGGCTTCACGCCTGGCTGGGCCACCAGCCCGCAGCCGTGGACGCCCTGGAGCAGAGCGTGGCCCTCGACGTCGAGGATCCAATGACTCGCTACGGGCCCTGGCTGCCGCCCCTGCGGCGCCTCACCGGCCAGGAGCCGCCCCCCGCCACCGACGACCTGCTGCGGATCTATCGCCACTGGAACAACCGCTACCCGGCCCGCGCCGAGGGTTACGTCCTCGTGTCCCTGGTCCTGGCCGACCACAAGAGCGACGCGGCCGGAGCGCGCCAGGCACTGGAGGCCGGACTGGAGGCGGGTGCCCAACCGCGCGACCTCCTCGTCTACTGCCTGGGCCAGGAGCCTGTGTCCTCGGTGTCTCGGCGATAAACGTCCAGGGACTCGCGTTGACTTTTCCTACCTTCTTCCCGATGATCGTCCGCGATCGCTGACCCGGGCGGCAGCCGCCGCCCCAACCCAATGGAGACTACGATGCAGCCAGATGATTCCTTACAGCGACGTTTTGCCCGAAACCCCCTGTTCGCCACGCGGCGCATCGCCGGCGAGGTGATGCTGGTGCCCGCCCGACAGCGGCCCGGCGAGGCGGCCAGCATCTATACCCTCAACGAGGTCTCGGCCTTTGCCTGGGAGCTCATCGACGGCCGGCGGCGCCTGGCCGACGTGTGCGACGCGGTCGTGGCCGAGTTTGAGGTGGCCGCGGACGTTGCCTCGGCCGATCTCCTCGACTTCTTTCGGCAGTTGGAGGAGGTGGGCGCCGTCGAGGAGGTGCCGTGATGATCACAAAGGCGCCGTCGTCTCAGCCAGGCCTCGTCCGCGTCACCTTCGAGTTGCCCGAATCTGTTTCGGCGGAACAGGTGAGCCTGGTGGGCGACTTTAACGGCTGGGATGCCCGGGCCACGCCTCTCCATCGCGAGGGTGAGGGCGCCAACTGGCTCGTCGTCGTCGAGCTGAAGGCCGGCTGCCGCCATCGCTTCCGCTATCTCATCGACGGCCAGCAGTGGCTCAACGACTGGTACGCCGACGACCAGGTCCGGAACCCCTACGGCTCCTTTGACTCGGTCCTCGACCTGACCGCCGTCGCCAGGGGGACGGCGGCTGCGGGACGTCTGTGAGGGATTTCCTCGCCCTCCCCGTCCAGTCGCTGCCACTTGGCAGCCGGCCCGGCCTGTGGTAGGATGAGGGCAGCCCGGGTCGCGCGAGGCCCGGCGGACATCCAGGGGAGGGACGAACATGAAAGTTCTCGTAGCCTACGCTACCTTTGCCGGCGCCACGGCCGGCGTCGCCGAGGCCATCGGCCAGGAGCTGGCAGCCGGGGAGAGCACGCAGGTGGACGTGCGCCCGGTAAAAGAGGTCGCCGGGCTGGCCTCGTACGATGCCGTCGTCGTGGGCAGCGCCATCCGCGCCGGGCAGGTGCATTTCCAGGCCCTCGCCTTTCTGCAGGCCAACGCCGACGCCCTGGCCCGGGTGCCCGTGGCCTATTTCGTCGTCTGCCTGACCATGAAAGAGCCCACCGAGGAGAATCGCTGCACCGTCGCCGCCTACCTGGACGCCGTCCGGGAAAAGGTGCCCACGGTGCAGCCTGTGGACGTGGGCCTCTTTGCCGGGGCCCTCGATCCCGGGAAGCTGCCCCTCGTCGCCCGCCTGATGATGAAGGCCATGAAGGCTCCCGCGGGCGACTACCGCGATTGGGATGCCATCCGCGACTGGGCGCGGTCGCTGCGGGCCAGGCTCGTGGCGTAGGTCACCGGCACAAGAGACCGGAATCGAGAATCCGGTGTGGGGAGGCGCCAGGGTTTTTGCCCTGGCGCCCTTTGTGTTTTCGGCGGGTTAGCGGGCCTGCCTTCTGCGCCACATAGCCCACGCGAGGATGAGCGCCAGGAGCGCGACCAGGGCCGCGGCGATGACCGGCCAATTGGTGGTCGTGGGGTGGGGCGGCGGCAGATCCAGGGCTGTGGGCTGAGGGAGTGCGGGCGCCTCTCCCCGGGCGGCTGCCGCCACGGGCACCTGGGCCGCGTTCTCCGGCCCCAACTCCTCCACGCCGGTCTCGATGCCGTTGGCCCGCAGAATATGGGCCGTCACCTGCCAGTACTCTTCCTCGGTCTGGGCACCCGGGTCCTGCCACGGCATACGCTCGCTGATGTAGGCGTGCAGGCTGGCCGCGGTCTCGTAGCGGGCCATGACGCTCTCGCCCACCACCGGCGGCACGTAGCGCACCAGCTCAAAGCCGTGTTGGGGATGGTTGGCGCCGTGGCACTTGGGCTGCCAGCAGTTCTGGTCGCCCTCCGCCCACGCCGAGCGCCACTCGTCGGTCAGCCCCTGGCCCCGGTCGCCGTGACACGACATGCAGACCAGGTAATAGACCATGGCCCCCAGGTCCGCCTGTCCGGGCTCGGCGGGCATCTCGGGGGCCGCCAGCCGGTCCTCGGTCGGAGTGGGCCCTGGCTCCTGGGCCAGCGCCGGCGGTGCCACGAGCAGGATAAGCAGCAGCCCCAGGCAGGCTGCCTGCCAGAGCCGGCTCCTGCCGCCATCACCCTTGGTCGTTGCTTTCATGCGTGCCTCGCCTTTCCGTAGCCCGCGCCAGGTGTGGGAGCGCGGCCCTGCCTTGCGTCCTCCGGAGTATAACACCGAGCGCATCCCCTGTCAAAGAGCCGACCTCTCCCCCGGCCAACACCCCTCCCCCGGCGCGATCCGGCCCGCCTGCGCTTGGGCCGCACACCGTCCTGCGTCGCGCCGTCCCGACACTTGCGCCCCCTGGCGCTGCCCCGGGCAAGTGTGCGCGCAGTGCAGGTGTGCTCCGGCGTCGGGAGGTGC
>JAAYZQ010000123.1 GCA_012514775.1 Anaerolineaceae bacterium | reverse complement strand
GTGACGCCCTGATCGCTGCTCGGGATGTCGGGGAGCCGGGCACTCTCCCCGAATCCGGGAGATCCGCTTCTCAATCCACCCTGGAGTACCTGGAACGGGCCAATCTCTTCCTGGTGCCCCTGGATCACGAGCGGATCTGGTATCGCTATCACCACCTGTTTGCCGACCTGCTCCGTACGCAACTCAAGAGGTCGATTGGCACGGAAGGGGTTGCTCAATTGCACGTCCGCGCCTCCGAGTGGCATGCGCACCATGGCTCCATCCTGGAGGCGATCAACCATGCCTCCGCGGCCTCGGACGAGGAACGGGTTGAGCGCTTTATCGAACAGAACTATATCGACTTGGTGAACCAGGGAGAACAGGCCGAGCTACGTTATTGGACAGGCAGGCTGAGCCCTGACCTGGTGGCTCGCCGGCCCTGGTTGTGCCTCTATAGCGCTTACAGTCACTCCTGGTTCGGCGAATTGGACAGGGCAGATCGGTTGTTGGAAGTGGCCGAAAAGCGGATTCAATCCTTGGGTGCAGCGCCTGAAGCTCGTTCATTGCAGGGGTTCCTGGCCTACGTCAAGAGCCGGGTTACCGCCATGCGCGGCGACGTGGAGCGTGCCATCGATCTCTGCCTCCTGGCTCGCGAATGCGTCCCGGCCGGCAACCTGGCTCTGCAACTGGACACACGCATCACCCTCGGATATGAATACTTTATGGCGGGTGATTATGACAACGCCAGCTCGAACCTGCAGGAGGTGATTCGATCGGGCATGGCCGCCGGTGCCGTCCTCAACACCGTGGCCGCTTCTTGCGTGCTGGCGAGACTATACGCCATCCAGGGCAAGCTGAGACAATCGTATGACACGTACCAGGCCGCCGCCCAATCCATCCCCGGATCGAGCGAGCAACACCTCGGCGCCAGAGCCCTGGTAAACGTGGGGATGGCCGACCTGTTGTGTGAATGGACCGATCTGGAGGCTGCCCTGGCTCACGTGCAAGAGGGCCTGGCCCAGCTTCCTTTCTGGGACAAGGCGGACGACTGGGTACTGGCCTATGCCACGCTGGCGCGAATCCACCTGGCCCGGGCGAACCTGGGCGAGGCGACAGAAGCCGCGGAAAAGGCGGCCCAGATCGTTCAAACGAGGGGCGTCTTCCCCGAGGCCCACCAGGTAGTCGAGATGACCCAGGTGAATCTCTGGCAGGCTCACGGAGATTGGCAGGCCGCAAGCCGCTGGGCTGCGTCCCAGGGGGAGCGCTTGCGCTCGGACGATCGATATCGGTTTGATGACGAGTTGACGCACATCGCGCGGGCAAGGGTATTCCTGGCTCTGAACAAGCCCGGCGAAGCCCTCGCCTTGTTGTCACAGATGCAGGTGGCGGCCCGATCAGCGGGAAGGATGGGCCGAGTCATCGAGATCCTGGTCCTCGAAGCACTTGCCAGGCAGGCGCTCGACGATTCCGAACAGGCCCTTCTGGCGCTGACAAAAGCCCTGACTCTGGCCGAGCCCGAGGATTACGTGCAGGTCTTGATCCACGAGGGCGAGCCAATGCAGGGGCTGCTCGCCCGGTGGCTTGCCCAAAGCCAGGTCGAAGGGCCGGCCGATGCCGGCGCCGGCCCCTTGCGGGCGTATGCCAGTCGCCTGCTCTCCCACCTTGCCGGACCATTTGTCGCCACGGCAGCGCAGAAAAAAGCCTCCCCGGCCGGCCACGTGGTGAGCCCTGTCGAACCATCGGGACGGGCTCTGATCGAGCCATTGAGCGAACGTGAGCTGGAGGTCCTGCGCCTCATGGCCCTGGGCTGGACCAACCAGGAGATTGCCCGGCAGCTCGTCGTGGCCCGGGGCACCGTCAAGGCCCACGCGGCCAGTATCTATCGCAAGCTCGACGTGGCCAACCGGACCGAGGCGGCTGCCCGCGCCCGGCAGATGGGCATCCTTCCCTAACCCCCTCTCTTCCGGCAGATGCCAGGATAACCCCCCGAATATCCCGTTTGGCAGATGCGGGCTTGTTCGGCACGTGCTATACTGCAGCCTGATAGGAACCAAGGAGGGCTGCTGTGCCGGAACACTACGAGATCAAGATCAGGGGCCATCTGGACCCACACTGGTCGGACAGGTTTGGTGGTTTGGAGCTAACGCACCTGGAAGGCAACGAGACACTGCTTTCGGGCTCGCTACCCGACCAGGCCGCACTCCACGGCCTGCTCGAGCTCGTCCGCGATCTCAACCTGCAGTTGATCTCGGTGAACTGCAGCGGTCCCTATACCGAGTAAGAGACACTGGCAGCAGGCGAAAACTCACTGCTCCAGTCACAGGCCGAGTAACAGGGATTGGAGAGGACATGATGACCACCATGCCGATTCGAGGAGCAAGCCTATTTGTAGAAGTCGTCGGACACGGATACCCGATGGTACTCATGCATGGCGGGCCAGGGGCCGATCACACCAGCCTGTTGGCCTTCCGGCGCTGCGCCGACCGGTTCACCCTGGTCTTCTATGACCACCGCTGCAATGGCCGCTCCACCGGCGCGGCCATCTCATCCATGACCTGGGAGAACCTTGCGGCGGATGCGAACGCGCTGCGCCAGGCGCTCGGCTTTGACAAGTGGGCGGTGCTTGGGCATTCCTTTGGTGGGATGGTGGCCCTGGAGTATGCGCTCCGCTACCCCCAAAGCCTGTCGCACCTGATGCTGCTGGATACGTGCGGCGACATCCGCTGGGCGCAAGAGAAGGCGCCGGAATTTCTGGCGCAACGAGGGTACAGCCCCGATGTCGTGGGCACAGCCCGGCGCTTCTTTAACGGACAGATTGCGCCCGGCGAGATGCTCCCCTCCCTGATCAAGCTGGGAGGAGCATACTACCCCCACACCAGCTTTTTGCAGTTGCTGCCCACGCTGGTCTCGGGGCTGCGCGCCAGGGTCCGGCCCGAAGCCCTCATCTTCGGGTTCGGCCAGTCGCTCAGGGGTTGGAACGTAATGGATCGCCTCCACGAGATCCAGGTACCCACCCTGGTTCTGGCCGGCCGCGACGACTTTCAGTTTCCGCCGGAACATCAAGAAGCACTGGCGGCGCGAATACCCAACGCCCGCCTGGAAATCATTGAGCGGGCCGGTCACAATGCGCACGAGGAACGGACGGCTGAAGTCCTGCGGGCGATTCAGGACTTTATGGATGGCTCATCGCAGCCTGACGCATAGGAGGAGCGAACGTGAACCTGAAGAGATTCTTCTTTGGATCGGTGGTCGCCGGCGCCGCGCTGGCCCTGACCCGCGGGCTCTTTGCGGCGACTGGCTCTGCAGGACCGAGCCCTAACAGCACTGCCTATGACGCCATCGATGCTTACGTCGAAAGGCAAATGCGCCGCCTCAAGATCCCGGGCGCCATGCTCGCCATAGTCGAAGGCGACAAGATCGTGCACCGGCGCAGCTTTGGCTGGGCCAGGCCGGGCGGCGAGGCGCCCACTCCTCAGACGCCCTTTTTCATCGGCTCGCTCACCAAGTCCATCACCGCCCTGGCGGTGATGCAGTTGGTCGAGGCCGGCAGGGTCGAGCTGGATGCACCCGTGCAGCGCTACCTGCCCTGGTTCCGGGTGGCAGACCCCGAGGCATCGGCCCGCATGACGGTCCGCCACCTGTTAAACCAGACGAGTGGCCTGCCCACGGTAGCCGGCAGCGTCAGCCTGGCAGACATGGACGATCGCCCGGACGCTGTCGAGCGCCAGGCGCGGACCCTGGCGACGCTCAAGCTCACCCGCCCGGTCGGCTCGAAGTGGGAGTACAGCAACCTGAATTACAACGTCCTGGGGCTGATCGTCGAGGCTGCCGGTGGCGAACCGTACGCCGAGTACGTCCAGAAACACATCCTGGAGCCGCTGGACATGCGCCGCAGCTATGCGGAGAAAAAACTGGCGCAAGAGAACGGCCTGGCATGGGGCCACCGCCACTGGTTCAGCTTCCCCTTCCCGGCGCCCAATCTGCCCGTACCCCGCGGCTCACTGCCATCGGGCCAGCTCATCTCTTGCGCCGAAGACATGGCTCACTACCTCATCGCCCACCTGAACGGGGGGCGCTATCGAAACGTGCAAATCCTTTCGGCGCAGAGCATCGACGAGCTGCACCGAGGAG
Organism: Anaerolineaceae bacterium; assembly: GCA_012514775.1. Next base: position 23,422 of record JAAYZQ010000123.1, on the reverse strand, counting down.
CAGCGGGATTTGACTACGGCAGCTCTGCGCAGGGACGGTACGGCATGGGCTGGTTCGAGATAGACCTGGACGGGACCACGACCTATTCCCACGGCGGCAACGTGCCCGACTTTTCGGCCTTCATGGCGCTCGTCCCAGAACAAGAGCGGGGCCTCGTCGTGCTCTTTAACGCCGACCCCTATGGATTGCCCATGATCACGGAAGAGATTGGGACGGGGATGACGGCCCTGTTGGCCGGCCAGCAGCCCCCTCCGATCCGGCTCGACTTTGTCCAGTGGATCATGCGCCTGCTGCCGCTGATCCCGCTGGCGCAGATTGCCGGTGTCCTGGCTACCCGGCGGCGGCTGAGCCAGTGGCACCGGGACCCGGCAAGCCGCCCTGGCGGTGGGCGCTTGTGGGGACGGCACCTCTTGCTGCCGCTGGTCCCCAACCTGGCGCTGACAGCGCTCCTCGGCTATCTGCGGTCCAGCGGCCTGATCCGTTTCATAGGCCTGTTTATGCCGGACCTGGCCTGGATCGTCCGGATAAGCGGCGGATTCGCCGGCGTATGGGCCTTGCTGCGCACCGGGCTGATGCTCCGGTCTCTGCGAGAACCCATGGCCCCCAAGGCCGGCATGGAGGATACTACCCCATGAGTGCGAAAGCAATTGCCCATCACGTCGTCGACCTCCCGCGGGGGCGCCGCGTCTGGCTGAACGCGCTCCACCTCTCCGGGCCGACGTACTGGATGTATGGCCTGCTGGAGGTGGACGTGACGGTCCCCCGCAAGATCATTGCCGGGCACAAGGCGCTCACCGGCGAGACCCTTTCCTTCACCGGCTTCCTGGTCCACTGCCTGGCCCGCGCCGTGGCCGAGAACCCACAGGTGCAGGCCTACCTGAAAGGCCGCAACCAGCTCGTCCTGTTCGACGACGTCAACGTGGGGCTGATGGTCGAACATGCCGATGGAAACAAGAGGACCCTCATGGGGCACGTCATCGAGGGCGCCCAGCAAAAGACGTATCGGGAAATCCACGAGGAGATCCGCAGCGTCCAGTCCGCTCCGGTGCCACCCGGCAAGGGCATGCCGCGCTGGTTCCGGTCTGCCATGCTCCTTCCGTGGCCGCTGTCCAGGCTGGTCAAAACGCTGATGAGTTGGACCACGCGCCGTGACCCGACGATTCGCGCGTCGATGGGAGGCACGGTAGCTGTGACTGCGGTTGGGATGTTTGGCAAGGGCCATAGCGGGTGGGGGATCACCACCACTCCCCACTCCCTCGGCCTGGTAGTGGGCAGCATGGCCTGGAAGCCAGCCGTTGTCGAGGGGCGGATCGAACCGCGCGAGATCCTCAACCTGACGGTGATTCTTGACCACGACGTCATCGATGGCTCGCCGGCGACCCGCTTTGTGCGCCGCCTGGTAGAGTTGATCGAGAGTGGATATGGGCTGGGCGAGACCGAGGGCGAGTGAATGATGATCGACGCAAAAGGAGGGCCTGTCATGGCTGACAAGGAGAGAATCGTTGGGCTTCTGAACGGGTACCGCGACGAGATACGGGCCAGGAGCCCAAAGTCGCTGGCGATCTGGCAAAAGAACCGCACAGTGATGCCGGCCGGCGTGGGCAGCATCTTCCGGCTGTCCGATCCGTTTCCGATGGTTGTCAAGCGGGCCAGGGGCGCCAGGCTATGGGACGCGGATGACAACGAGTACCTGGACTTTATGCTGGGCTTCTCGGTCATGATTCTCGGCAACGCACCCGACGAGGTCCAGGCAGCGATCCGGGAGGCATTGCCCCGCGGGACACACTACGGACAATGTCACGAGCACGAATACGCGTTTGCCAGGCTGATTTGCGACATGGTGCCAGGCATAGACAAGGTGAGCTTTTGCAACTCGGGGACCGAGGCCACCATGTACGCGCTGCGGCTGGCGCGCGCCACGACAGGGCGCCCCCTGGTTGCCAAGTTCGAGGGTGGATATCACGGTACCCATGATCTGCTGGCCGCCAGCTTTGGCCGGCCGGGGCCAGGCGCCGAGCTGTGTGGACCGGTCCAGGATCCGGCAGCGATCCCCGAGAGCCCCGGGCTCGCCGAGGGCGCATGGAAGGATACCATCGTCCTGCCCTACAATCACCCGGCCGCCTTTGACAAGATCCGCCGTCATGCATCCCGGCTGGCCGGCGTGATCGTCGAGCCTGTGCTGGGCGCCGGTGGCACGATTCCGGCCAGCAAGGAATTCTTGACCGAGCTGCGCCACATCACCCGCCAGATCGGGGCCTTTCTTATCTTTGACGAGGTCATTACCGGCTTTCGTCTGGCCCCCGGCGGCGCGCAAGAGTTCTACGGGGTCACACCTGATGTGAGCACCTATGGCAAGGTTGCCGGTGGTGGTCTTCCCTTTGGGGCGGTGGGCGGAACGGCGGAAGCCATGCGCCTGATGGAATACGACGTTGAGCCGGGATCCATCCTGATGGCAGGGACATTCAATGGCAACCCACTGGTGACAGCGGCCGGGACGGCCGTCCTGCGACGCCTGAGCGGAGAACCCCAGTTGTATGCGCGCATGAACGCGATGGGAGAGCGCTTTCGGACCGAGATCAACCGCTTTGCTCGGGAAGAGGACTATCCGGCGATAGCAACCGGCGCCGGCTCCATGTTCTGGATGCACGCAACCCGTGGACCGGTCAATAGCGTGCGGGATGCGCGCCAGTGCGACCCGGACGCGAGCGTTGGACTGAGGCTGCTGTACCGCAAGAACGGGCTGCACATCTCTGCCAACCATGGGTTGCTGTGTACGGCTCACACCGACGAGGACATCACGCAATTGATCGAGATTCACAAGGCCGCGATGGAGGAGCTGAGGGCACACGGCGTGTGGTGAAGCAAGGCAGATTGCCTTTCCAGGCCAAGATCCATTGGAGAGCAGTTGTCAAGTCGACGATGATGCGATATACTATGCCCAGCGCGGGTGACTGTGCCAGGTTACCGGCCTGCTTGATGACCTGTCTCCAGCCCGAGATTCCGGTGCCTGGAGCCGCTGAAATAGCGTTTGCAGTCGGAACTGCCGATGTCCATTCTGCAGATTCGCTTACTGGGCGAATTCGAGCTCAGCCTTGGCGAGCAGGCCTTACCGCCGCCCGCTACAGTAAAGGCCCGGTCGCTGCTCGCCTACCTGGTCACGCACTGCGGGCGAGCCCATCGTCGCGAAGAACTGGCCAACCTCTTCTGGCCCGAGCATCCTCGCGAGAGGGCCCTGCATAGCCTCAGCACGGCGATATGGCACATCCGCCGCGCCCTCCCAGCCGGTGACTTTGTGCTGACCACTGCGCAAAAGGTCCGCTTCAACCCCGACACAGCCTACTGGCTCGATACGGAGGCTCTAGAGCAGGCCGTTACCAGTCAACTGCGCTCCGCGACAGGCACCCCCGGGCATCCCCCCGACCCGGATCTGTTGGCCGTGGCCGTCAAGCTGTACCGCGGCGACTTTCTGGAGGGGTTCTACGATGACTGGTGCGTAGAACGACGCTACTATCTGGAGGGCCTGTATCTGGCGGCGCTGGAATGGTTGGTGATCCACTACCAACAGCGGGAACAAGCCCAGGAGGCGCTGCACCATGCCGCGCTACTGCTGAATCGAGACCCCTTGCGAGAAGACGTCTACTGCGCCATCGTGCGCCTGCACGTCCAGATGGGCCATCGCGCCGAGGCCCTGCTTCAGGCCCGCCGCTGCCGGGCCACACTGCAAGCCGAGCTTGGCGTCGAGGCCGAGCCCCAAACGGCGGCGCTGTTCGATCAACTCCTGGGCCCTGCCTGGCGGCAGGCCGCACCGGTGCCGTCGCAGCCGTCCCGTGGGCACCACAGCCTCCTGGAGCGCCCCCTCTTTGTGGGCCGCGAGGCAGAGTGGCGAGACCTACAGGCCCTCTGGGATGAGGCCTGCTCCGGCAAGGCACATCTGGTGCTCGTCAGCGGCGAGGCCGGCATCGGCAAGAGCCGTTTGGCCGAGGAGCTGGCCCACTACATCCGCCAGAGAGGGGGCGGGGTCATCTGCGGACGCTGCTACGAGCATGAGCATCCCCTGCCCCACGGCGCGCTGGCCGACCTGCTGCGGGCTGCCCTCTCCGTGGGAGGGCAGTCTGTCCTGGCTCGGCTCCCACCCTGGCAAGTGAACCTGCTGGCCTGCCTGGCCCCCGAGCTGGCCGAAGGGCTGCCCCCGCCGCAGTTCCCGGCCGAACAACAACTGGCGCGCGTCTGTGAGGCGCTCACCTCCTTCCTGGTGGAACTCGCCCGCTACAACGCGCTCCTGGTGGTCCTGGAGGATTTCCACTGGGCGTCGGACTCGGTGCTGGCCTGGCTCCACCACCTGGCCCGCCACCTCGCCGGCGCGCCGGCCCTGGTGCTCGCCACCTGCCGCTCCGAGGAGGTCACCAGCGCCCACCCCTTGTACCGGCTGGCCTTTGCGCTGGAACAGGAGGGTCGGCTCATCCGCCTGGAATTGGGCCACCTCGACTGCCAGGCCCTCGCTCAGTGGCTGCCCGGGGCCAGCGAAACCTTTATCACCCGGGTCTACCGGCAAACCGGGGGCAACCCTTTCTTCGCCCTGGCCAGCCTGCGGGCCCTGTCCGAGGCCGGGATGCTGCGCTTGGTCAAGGGACGCTGGATTGACGATACAGCTGCGGTCCATCTCCCCATCCCGGACACGGTCCGCCAGGCCATTGACATCCACCTCGGGCGGCTCTCGGCTCCCGCGCGGGACCTGGCCACCGTGGCGGCGGTCATCGGCCAGGTTCTGAATCTGGAGCTGCTCGGGGCGGTGTGGGGCTGCGAGGAAGAGACCACGCTGGAGGCCCTGGATGAACTCCTGCGCCGCCGCCTGGTGCGCGAAGCCGCCGGCACATCAGACGGCGATTACGAGTTTGACCATCACCTGATCCAGCAGGTCATCTATGCCCAGGCGCACCCCCGCCGCCGGCAACGGCTGCACCGGCGGACGGCCCTGGCGATGCAACGCCTTTACGCCTGCCGGCCCAATGCCGCCGGGGAGATTGCTCGCCACTTTGACGCCGCGGGCGAGGTGAAAGAGGCCCTGCGCTACTTTGACCTGGCTGCCCAGGAGGCCGGCCGGCTCTTTGCCTGGGGGGAGGCCGAGCAATACCTGGGACGCGTCCTGGAGTTGCTGGATAATCTGGACCCCGAATATGGCTCACCCGAGTACCGGGCTCAGCGCGGCCAGGCCCTGGCCGCACGCGCCAGATTGCGCTACCTTCAGGCCCGTCTTGCCGGTCGCGATGCCGACCTGGCGGCAATGGCCGCGCTGGCCGAGAGCAGCGACGACGATCGCCTGCGGCTGCAAACACGGATGCTGCGGGCCCGTTATCTGAACCTGGATGCAAGGTACGAGACAGCCATCGCCGCGGCGCAAGAGGGCCTGGCCCTTGCCGGCCGCTTGCAAGACACGGCGGCTCGCGGCTACCTGTTGGGCCAGGCCGGCTTTGCCCACTACTTCCTGGGGCAGCCGGGGCCGGCGCTGGCGGCCCTCGAATCGGCCCTGGCCATTACCCCCAAGGAGAACCGGGAAACGCGCCGGCACATTACGCACATTCTGGGCTACGTCCACTTTCACCTGGGAGACTATGCCCGCTCCCTTGCCTGCCAGCAAGAGTCCTATGCCGACCACCAGGCACTGGGCGACTCCAACGGCTTGGCCTGGGCCGGTCTGGATATCGGGGCGACTTATCAGCGGATGGGGCGACTGGCCGAGGCGAGGCAGTACCTGATAGAGCATCTAGACCTGGCTCATCGCATCGGTGTGCGGCCTGCCGAGGCGTATGGCTTGATCCAGTGGGGGTCCCTTGAACTGCGCCGGGGTGAGTACCTGGCCGCAGCGGATATCTTCCGGCAGGCGCTGGACCTCCAGCGAGAGCTGCGCACCGAACATGGGCGCGTGGCGGCCGAGGTGGGAACCGGGTTGGCCCTCTATCACCTGGGCGAAATCGCGGGAGCACGCCGCTGGCTGGAGCGGGCCGCCGAACGGGCGCGCCCGATCCAGCACCAGCGGCGCCTGGCAAAGGCACTCATCGGCCTGGGGCTGGTGGAGTTGGCTGGCGGTGAGCCCCTGGCGGCGCACAGCCGCCTGACCGAGGCTGTGGCTCTGGCCCGCGAGAGCAAGGCCCGCCGCTACCTGGCCGTGGGGCTGGCCGCGCTGGCCCGCGCCGAACGGCGGCTGGGCCATCTCACCGAGGCCTTCACCCACGCCACGGAGGCGGCACAGGTCGGCTGCGAGATCGACGTGCCGGTCTGCCGTATGTGGGGCGAGCTGGAGATGGGGTTGGCCCTGTTGGCCCGGTGCGATCCGCAAGGGGCCCTGGAGCACACAGGCTGCGCCGTTGACCTCGTGCCGCGCAGCGACGAGAGTTGGATCGGCACCGAGCAGGTCCACCGGGCCCACGCCCGCGTGCTGCGCGCCCTGGGCCGCACAGCCGAGGCCCAAGCCCAGGAGCAAGAGGCGCTGGCTCTGGTGCAGGAGAAAGCCGGCCGCATCCCCGATCCCGGCCTGCGCGCCCGCTACCTGGCCGGCCAGCAGGTACAAGAACAAGATCAGGTCAACCCTCAACCCCCTTTGTAGCACATCCGCTTTGATGCTCTTTTGATACCTCCCTGCTACACTCGAATCACTGCCATTGTGGTCGGGCCCGGCCAACGATGGTTTGACTAATACCGATGTTCTTGCCCTGGCGCTTGACCCCGCGACGCCGACTACGCTATATGCGGGGACTGGCGGTGGCGTGTTCAAGAGCACAGACGGCGGCGCATCCTGGAACGCGGTAAACACCGGCCTTACCCATCTCTATGTTCGTGCCCTGGCCATCGACCCGCAGATGACCAGTACACTATATGCCGGGACTTCTGATGGCGTGTTCAAGAGGACGAACGGGGGCAGTTCCTGGAGCGCCATCAATGCCGGCCTGACAAATCCCCGTGTTTGGGCACTGGCGATTGATCCGGCGACCTCTACTACCTTGTATGCCGGAACGTGGGGCGGCGGTGTGTTCGTTATGCAGCGAGTGCCCTACCGGAAATGTCTGCCCCTTATCTTACGCGGCCAGTAAGGGCGCGGAAGAATGGTAAGTTTACTTGCCGTTGGAGCGTCCGCCCTGTCTCCAGGCTGGCGCTCGGTGGGCTGGCCCTTCTCGGCGTCGCGGTCTGCTGGCGGCGGAAGGAGGGAGTCAGGCAATGAAAGGCGAACCAGGCTTCCTGCTCGTTCAGGCGGTCCTTTTGCCACTGGCTGTCGCTGCCAGCGTATCCGCCCAGTCCAGCGACGGCTATGACCTGACCTGGAACACGGTGGACGGCGGCGGCGGACCTTCTCGACGGGCGCCGGCTACTCGTTGGGGGGCACGATCGGCCAGCCGGACGCCGGGATGCTCTCTGGTGGCGGCCACACCCTGGGCGGCGGCTTCTGGGGCGGCGGGGTGGTGGTTGGGCAGCACAGCATCTACCTGCCGCTGGTGGTGCGCCATCGTTAACGCCTGGTGACCAACTGTGCGAGGCTCTCGCTGTGAACCCAAAAGGCGCCCAAGGCGCACATTGACAGGAGGTGCAAGGATGGACGGCAAGCCGGTCTTTGGCAAGCCATGGGTCGTGGTCCTGTTGCTGTTCTGGATCGGCGCGGCACTGCCCGCATCACTCGCCTGGCAGGGCCAGGCTGATGATGCCGCCGAGCCGTGGGCGGTCACTACGGCGCCGATCACCACGCAGGCCAACGACCAGCTTGTGCCCAGGGCGGCCTATGGAAGCGCGATCGGCGAGTATCTCGTGGCCTGGGAGCACGAGTACTCGGCCAGCGACCACGACATCTACGCCCGCCGGGTGGACGGCGCCGGAACTCCCCTTGGGGGTGAAATCGCCGTCACGGTGAGCACCGCTTTTCAGCTCAATCCGGACCTGGCCTACAACCCTGCCTACAACGAATACCTGGTGGTCTGGGAGGAGGAATACTCTGCCACCGACCACGATATCCGCGCCTGGCGGGTTTCCGCCAACGGTGAGCGTGTGGGGGGCGAGATCGTGGTGGCTGACACAGGCGTCATCGAAAGCCACCCGGCGGTGGCCTATAACCCCAGCCGGGGAGAATTCCTGGTCGTCTGGGAACACCTGAGCGGCTCGGAAGAGGTCGCCCACTTTGACATCTACGCCCAGCGCCTGCACCCGGAAGGTCTCCATATTGGTAACCCCATCGTGATCGCCAACAGCGAATTGCAGGAGCAGCGCCCGGCGGTGGCCGTCGATGGCAGCGATCACCTGGTGGTCTGGCAGGGCTGGCAGCCGTACGCCGAGGATTACGGCATCTATGCCCAGCGGGTGACCGGCCTGGGCGCACTGGCCGGCAGCCTGATCCCCGTCTCCACCTGGGAGGGAGACCAGGTCGCCCCGCGCCTGGCCTACAACCCCACCCACGCCCAGTACCTGGTGGTCTGGCAGGACCACCATTACACACCAGCGTACGGATCCGAGATCTATGGCCAGCGGGTGAGCGCCAGCGGAGATTTGGTTGACGGTCAGTTCCCCATCGCTTCCGGCGGCGATAAGAACCGCTTCAGTCCGGATGTGGCTTACAGTGCGGCAAGCCGCAGCTACCTGGTGGCTTGGGATTTCGCCAACGAAGCCTGGGACCGCGACGTCTACGCCCGGCGAGTGGCCTACGATGGCACAAGGCCCGAGGATACGTTCCCCATATCCAACATCTATAACAGCCACGAGATGCGCCCGGCACTGGCGGCCGGGGAGGGGAATGCGCTGCTGGCGGTGTGGGAGGATTATCGCAATTACGACGCGGAGGGGGTCGACATCTACGGCGAGGTCCACACTGTGCAGGTCCCCAGGCTCGAGGGATACGTCTACTCCGGTATGACAGGGGACGAGAGGTTGCCTCTGGCGGGGGTGAGCGTCGAGCTCTACTGCTCCAACGATCAGGGCGCGCTGGGTGTCCTGATCGCCGACGCGGTCACCGCCAGGACCGGCTGGTATGGCCTGCCAGGTTACACCTTGTGCGAGTTCTATCACATCGTCGAGTCCGACCCGGCTGGCTATGTGTCGGTCGGTTCCTCCACGCTGGGTGGCGTGGTCGCGAGCAGCAACTGGATCTATTACACCTATCCTCTGCAAGGCAAGGTTTTGACCGGCAACAAGTTCTGGGATATCCCCGAGCAGCCGGAAGATACACTGCCCCCCGGCAACTGGGCCAATTTCAGCCCCACCGTTTGGGTTAACACGCAGTCGCCCGAGACCAGCGTGCAGGTAGAGGACACAGTATCCGGGCTGGACGTTGGCACGGCCGAGTTCAGCTACTCAACCGACGCCGGGACGACCTGGAGCGCCTGGCAGCCGGCAGTCTGCACCGGTAGCTACGGTACGACCGCTCCCCAGGTGATCAGCGCCTCCCCGGCGTTCGGCCGGGACTCGGCCGCGCCCGACCAGAACCAGGTGCGCTTCCGCACCCGGGACCTCGCCGGCAACGTGGGCGAAAGCCCGGCCTACGCAGTCAGGATCGATACGGTACCCCCGCAGAACCCCAGCACGTGGGATTGCCCCACGCACCCGGAGAGCATCTGGAAATCGCTTGACCGGGTGAGATGTAACTGGGCGGGGGCAACGGATGCCGGCAGTGGCGTGGCTGGCTACAACGTGGATTGGAGCATCAGCCCCACCGCTGTGCCCCCGGCTGTTTTGGAGATCACCTCCGAGCAGGCCGAGAGCGGCCCCTTGAACGATGGCGGCGACTGGTACTTCCACGTGCGCGCCATCGACCAGGCCGGAAACGCCGCCTCTGGAGCGAGGCATTATGGTCCGATCCGGATCGATACCACCGCGCCCAATGCCTGGATGACCGGGCCAGGCCCTGGGGCGGTCAACGTCGCCCAGGTCACGGTGAGCTGGGCCGGGTTCGACGCCCACGCCGGAATCCAGAACTATGACCTGCAGACCAGTAACGACGGCGTGACGTGGGTCGATTGGAGGTTGGGCGCCACGTTGACCTCCGGTCCTTACACCGGCACGCGCGGCCAGACGGTTTATTTCCGGGCGCGCGCTCGTGATAATACCAACAACCTGGGCGCCTGGTCCAGCCCATGGGAGATCACCTTCGGGGTGGAGGTGACGGTGATCGTGGAGAATGAGAGCGGGGTGACGTTGCCCGAGGCCACCGTCTACCTGAATGGAGACTACCGGGGGCAGACGTACGGCAACGGCACGATCCAGCTATACAACGTGCTGCTGGGGGACCAGCTATCGGCCCGCTACACGGTGGCCAGCCAGCCGGCCAAGAAGGGCTACCACGATTGGGTGCATGGGCCCGGCAATTGGGCTTACCGCATTCACCTCACTTCGATCAGCTTTGACAACGCCGGCAACCCCCAGCAGCACACGGTCACCAATACCGGCGCCACCCAGGTGCTGCGCGTGCGCCGGGACAACGCCCTGATCGGCTTCTACCTGCTGGTCTCGGTGGAGTGGGACGCCGATACAGCTTTCCTCACCGATTTGCTGGCATCCTTGAGGCACGCCTCGGATTACCTGTTTGACATCACCGATGGGCAGATGTATTTCGAGGTCATCGACATCTGGGATGAGAAAGCGCGCTGGGATCAAGCCGATGCCCGCATCCATGCCAGCAATTCCCTCTGGGCATACGCTCACGTGGGCGGCATCTGGGAGGGCACGGATGAACACATGTTTTTATCGCGTTTTGAGTCCTATGGGACTCCTTTTGATTTTAATGTCTGGGATATCCCAGACGCTTACCGGACCGTGATCCATGAGTTTGGCCATTACGGCCTGGATCTGTATGATGAATACGAGAACACAAGTGGGGGTTCGGAAGGAGCGGGTTGTACAGTCGACAAAGATCCCGACCCGTCAAACGCGGTGGAGGATCAGCAGGCTTCCCTCATGGACTTTCAGGGGATAACGACCGAGATGTGTTCCTCTTTGACCGTGCACCCGCACAACACCAACACGATGCAGCACGAAAAGCGCGGCGGCCCGTGCTGGGACACGGTGGTGGATCGCTACAAAGATGCCCAAAATCCCCCGCGCTGGATATTGGAGCGGCCAAATGATCGGGGCAGCATCATGCCCGGCCCGGACGCCATCCCTGTTCCCGATTGGACGGCAACAGGCATAATCGGTCTGGAATCGGAAGCCTGCGCGCCTTTTGCCACGAGTTGGATAAGGGAAGACGGGGGGGCGGCCCTCGATTACGATACCTGGGTCGAGGGCGCTTCCAAGCTCTACCAGGGAAAAACCCGATCCGATCAACCCGAGGGTGTCCCCCCCACGGCCGGGGTGATTACTATCCTGGGCGCCCACCACGGCGACGCGGTGCGGGTGTCCAAGTCGTGCGGCTGGTTCTGCTCATCCTCCGGCACGACCACGGCTTTATGTCCCAGCGCTTCCGGCGCGGAGCAGCAGGAAGCGACTGCACCCGAGCAGCAGGCGATCACCCTGGAGCGGGACCCCTTTGGCCTGGAGGTCTCGACCCTGCCCCAAGGCGACGGAACCACGTTGATCGTCGAGGTGCAGGCCTCGATCCCACTGCCGCAGGCTCCCCAGGTGGAGGTGTGGCAGGGGGCTGGGGCGGTGCTGACGCCCACGCTGGCCTTCGATGGCGTCAAGTACACCGGGCAGGTCTCCCTGGACCCGCAGCTTGGATTGCGGGGCCAGGTCTTTGCCCGCGCCGTGGATGCGCAGTCGCGCGTGGTCCACGCGCTGGACTTTTTCAGCGCCGAGCCGGTCGAACCGGACCAGCTCACCTGGGTCAAATCTGCAGACGGGCTGATGGAGATCTTTTTGCCGGCGGGTAGCCTGGAGGGCGAGCCAGTGGTCAGCATCCAGCCGGCCAACCGGCCGGTGTGGGAGCAGGGCGGGACGATGGTAGTGGGCCGCCCTTACGAAATCAGCAGCTCCGATGGAACCATAGGCCTCAACCAGCCGGCGGTGGCCAACATCTACTTTGCGTCCGACGTGGTCGAAACGGATGGCTCGCCGAGACTGGACCTGTACCGCTGGGACGAGCAGTCTGGCCGCTGGGTACCCTTGAGCGGGACGTTGGAGCTCACCCACAATTTCGTCTCGGCCGAGATCACCGAGCTGGGTGCCTACGCCATCCTACGCTCATTCGAGGACAGGCAGTACCTGCCACTGGTGGTGCGGCAGTACCGGGGTCCATAGCCGATAACGACAAACCATCTTACTAAAGGAGGTAAATCGCAGGCATCCTGGCCCTCGGGCTGCTGCCCACCCTGGTTTTGGGGCTGAGTTGGGCGCAGGAGCCGGGTCCCCAGGTCGCGCTGGGCAGCGCCTTCAAGGGAGAGCTCTCCTCGCTTCTCCAAAGCGGAACCGAATCCGTTTTGCGATCTTGCTCGATTGTGGTATACTGTTACCATCAGCCTTCTATTCAGCAAGGGTGGCGATATGGTGTGCGCTCGAGGTCCCTTGGGGGCACGCATACGTGCCTGCAAGTTCAGCCAGGCGGCGACCGGGGGATTAGCCAAGAATCGGGCACATACACTCCAAGGGTAACGAGCCGCTGTCGGGATCGTGAATCCTGATTGCTCAAGGAGCCGTGATATGCAGTCAGGCATGGAGGCATTGGGCCGCGAGCTATCCAGGGAAATGAGAGACCTGCGCACCAGGCTTGGTGCGCGGCGACTGGGTGCCGAGCGTACCGTCGAGGTCGTGGAAACGGACGAGGCCACGAGCCGGGCGGTGAGGGAGGAGGCGGAGCAAGACGACGGCCTCGACCTGCTGTGGCCCCCGGGCCAAGGGGGAGCCGGTGCGTGGCTGGGAGAGCATGCCCTCCACGACCTGGAGATCGAGACCCTGGTGCAGGCACTGGCCAGCGGCAGCAAGCGAGAGCACCACGACCTGATCCGGCGCGTGCTGTGTGAGCCGGTCCGGGACCCCGAAGCGATCCGCTACCGGCAGGCCATCAGCGGCGACCTGATCCGCGACCAGAAGCTGGCCCGCGGAATCGAGGAGTTGCTGCCCCTGTTAGATCAACTGAACGCCTACAGCATGGCCGACCGCGACATGCCCGAACTGTTCCAGGTGGCGTGGTGGCTGGGTGAGATGGAGACGTACGTCGACTGCATCCGGGCCACGGTGCGCGTCTTTGCCGAGGCGGACGGCGAGCCCAGGTCGGCTGGGCTGTGCGCGCTGCGCGACCAGGCGGTCGAGATCGAGGCCCGCGACAGCTTCCAGACCCTGGCGCGCGAGCTGCCACCCCTGCTGGCCTCCATCCGCGGCGTGACGAGCATCACCATCGGCGTTAACCTCGACCAGAACTTGCAGCCTGTGGCGGCCACGCTCCTGTCGCTCAACGAGGAGCCGTTCACCGAAGCTCCCCTGCTGCGGCTGCTGCTGGGCGGCAGCAGCGACCAGGGGGGTGTGATGCCGCTGCACACGATGCCACTCATCGAGGGCGGCAGCGCCATTCCGCAGCCTGGCCGCCGGGCCAACCCGATGCTGGTACCCCTTTTTCGGGACCTATCGCGGATCATGGAGCAGGTGAGCAAGCCCATCGCGGCGGCGCTGCAAGCGTACATCCACGTCAACCGGCGCTGGCTGGTGCGCATCCGCCCGGCCCTGGCTTTCTACGCCGGCGCGGCACGCCTGGCCCGCCGGCTGCAGGAGGGCGGGCTGCCGGTGTGCCTGCCCGAGATCCTGCCCGAGGCCGAGCGCGTGTGCCAGGTGCGCGACGGGTACAATGTCAACCTGGCGCTGCACTACCTGGAGCGCGGTGGCGGCGAGTTGGCGGCCGAAGTCGTGACCAACGACGTGAGTCTCGACGCTGAGGGCCGGATCGCCATCCTGACCGGGCCGAACCGCGGCGGCAAGACGACCTATGCCCAGGCCATCGGCCTCATGCAGGTGCTGGCCCAGGCCGGGTTGTTCGTGCCGGGCAGCCAGGCCCGGATCAGCCCGGCGGATGGCGTCTACACCCACTTTCCGGCGGACGAAGAGCTGGTGCGCGGCACGGGGCGCTTTGGCCACGAGGCACAGCGCCTGCGCCAGATCCTGGAGCAGGCCACGCGCCACAGCCTCATCCTTCTCAACGAATCGCTATCGGGCACCCACGCCGGAGAGAGCCTGTACCTGTCGCGCGACGTGGTGCTCATCCTGCGTGTGCTGGGTGCACGCGTCGTGTTTGCCACACACCTGCACGAGCTGGCGGAACAGGTGGAGGCCATCAATGCCGAGACAGCAGGCGACAGCCGGGTGGTAAGCCTGGTCTCGTCGCGCATCGACCAGGCGACGGTGGCGCAGGATGCCGACGAGATGGCCGGGCGACGCACGTACCGCGTCGTCAGGAGCCGGCCCATGGGTCGCAGTTACGCCCTGGAGCTGGCACGGCATTATGGCATCAGCCTGGACCAACTGCGGCAGGTGCTCCTGGACCGCGGCGTGATCGACAGCGAGGAGGCCTGAGAAGCCCGCGGCCGGCACGTGGAGGAGTGACGTGATCGCCTGGCTCAACGTCGTATGCTTGGTTGCCGCTACGATCCTGACTGCCCTCTTTTACGTCAAGAGCGCCGGCCCGGCTGCCCTCGAGCAGCGGATCGGCCCTGCAGCCTACGCCCGCTGTGGTCGGTACCGGGCTGTGTCGATGGTGTTCATGTTCCTGGGCATGGCGAACTATGTCGTTTACTACTTTTACCCCTTGCCTCTGCCGCTGCCCGAGGAGTTTCCGTGGTCTCACTGGATCTCGGCCGTCGCCGGCACCGCCCTGGCCCTGCCCGCCGTCTACCTCATGATGCGCGGGATGCGCGACGCGGGCAAAGAGGCGCTCGTGCCCCAGAAAGAGCAAACGCTCTACGGCGGCATTTACGAGCGGGTCCGACATCCACAGGCCTGGGAGGCGGTGCTCTGGTTCACCTTCGCCCTCTGGCTGCACTCGCCCTTCCTGGTGCTCTATTCCTTTGTGTGGCTCGCAGTCGAGTACCTGATGGTCATGGCCGAGGAGCGAGACCTGGGCCTGCGCTTTGGCCGGGCGTACCTGGACTACCGCCAGCGGACACCGGCGTTCCTGCCGAGGAGGTCAAAGTGAGCGCACGCTCTGCCAGAGAAGGGATCAGTTGGCCGTTCACTTTCTGAATTGCACCAAACCCGCTCGTCCAGTTGCGCCCCCGGCGGTTGTATACTATAATCAGGGCGGTGGTGGGCATCGCCGCCCCTCCTAAACCACGCGCGTAATCACAATCACCAGAGAGAAGAAAGGAGAATGACGATGGCTTTTGAACTACCGCCCTTGCCGTATCCTGCCGACGCACTGGAACCCCACATGTCGGCCCAGACCTTCAGCTTCCATCACGGGAAGCACCACAAGGCGTACGTGGACAACCTGAACAAGCTGATAGCGGGCACCGACCTGGAGAACAAGCCGTTGGAGGAGATCATCCGCCGTACGGCCAACGACCCGGCCAAGGTGGGCGTATTCAACAACGGTGCCCAGGTCTGGAACCACACCTTCTATTGGCAATGCATGAAGCCGGGCGGCGGCGGCCAGCCCACCGGTGAGCTGTCCGGCCTGATCGACCAGGCGTTCGGCGGCTACCATGGCTTTGTCGAGCAGTTCAAGGGCACCTCGGTCGGCCGCTTTGGCAGCGGTTGGGGCTGGCTGGTGCTCGAGAACGGGGGGCTGAAGGTCGTCAGCACCCAGAATGCCGACAACCCACTGACCAAGAACCAGGTGCCCCTGCTCACTGTAGACGTCTGGGAGCACGCCTATTACCTGGACTATCAGAACCGCCGACCCGATTTTGTCCAGGCTTTCCTGGACCACATGGTCAACTGGGATTTCGTAGCGGAGAACCTGCGCCAGGGCCGCTAACCGGCCGCGCCGCTCTGCTTCCTCGGGAATATCCTGACCGACGCTACCCGGCGGGGCGCCCGCCGGGTAGCGTTGTCGCCCGCGTGACGGCCGGGCAAGCCGGCGCAGGCCAGTCTGTGGGGACGAGTTCAAGCACCAGCGTCAAGAACAGCAGAGGCGCGCGCCTCCTGCGCCACCGCGCCCGGCCTCGTTACGAGGGAGAGGACGTAAAGGCCCGCCACCACCAGCAGCAGCGCTTTGATGCCGGTCACGAAGGTAATGGACTGGAGCAAGGCACCGACCATCGACCCGATCATGTTGGCTCCCAGGGCAAGGTCTTTTCGTGGCACGATGGCAAAGGAGCGCACAAAGATATAGCCACTGAAAAGCGCCGGGATGGTGGTGAGAGCACCCACGATCAACGCCTTGGCGGCGAACGGCAAGAAGGCGAAACTGGCCAGGTCGACAAAATACAAGCCCAGGCAGGTGCCGAGGAGAAGGACGTAAACCGGGATCAAGGGCAACCGTGGGAGCTTTTGCGCGAGCAGGTTGGCCAACAGGGACATGCCCAGTACGCCCGAAACGATCACGGCATTGACCTGCCACGTGTTGCCCAGGACGACGGAGGCTTTGCTGACATTCTGAACTTCGAGCAGCAGGAACCCGGCTCCCAGGAAAAAGAAATGCCAGTGGGAGCGACCCCAACCCGCGAGCAAGCCGGCCACCCCCCAGCGCCGGTAGCTCAATAGCATGATCCCTACCATCACCCCTGCAAGGAGAAAGTAGAGGATCGGTATCTTGGGCCTCTCCAGGTAGATGTAGGGCCAGTCGTCCGTGGCCACCCTCGTGGTATATGGCAAAGGCGGCACCGGCATCCTTTGAGTGGACCAATCCATATAGGCCGCCAATTGCTGGTCTAGCGCAATGCGTGCGCGCGCACCTGGCAGGTCACCGGCCACAAACATGACGTAACCCCAGGCCTTTTCCCCGACCGGTATCGCAAAGTAGAGGGGCTCCTCGCCAAAGACGTCGCGCATGACCGCGGCAAGGCGGTCGGCGATGTACAGTCTCTGTGGCAGAAAGGTGAGGGTCATGATGCCACCCGGGGCAAGCAACGATTTAGCCAGCTCGAGGCTCTCCCGGGTGTAGACATAGTGATCCAACCGGGCATTGGTGAGCGAGGTTGTGGTGTGCGAATCCAGGAGCCCGAACGCAATGACGTCAAACTTTTCCTCACAGGTGGCAAAGAAGGAACGGGCGTCGTCGTTGACGATGGTGACCGAGGGAGCGCTGTATGGCTGCTCCGGGTGATAGCGGCGCCCGAGCTCGATGATGGCCGGATCGATCTCTACCGCGGTAATCTGCTCCGCGTTCTGCCGCAGCCCACCCGCGGCATCATTGCCTGCCCCGGCCCCGACGATCAGGTAATTCCTGGCATTGGGGTGTAGACGCAAGGGAAGATCGTACTGGCCTAGGCCGCCGCCCTCCAGCGTGGAATCGCCGGGATTTGAGCCAGCGCCAACACCGCTCAGATCGCTCATCTCCTGGAAGCCAGTGTTGTTGACTGTGATTAGGTACTCCCTGCCCCTTCCTTCTACCTGTTCGAGCTGTTGGGTGACCAGTTTTTGGTACGGGGACCACACGACCTCGACAGAACCCGGCTCCCTGCCGGCGAACCATGCAAAGACAATGACCGCGAGTAGCAGAGCGAGATTGAGCCATTGCCGGCGCTCGGTCCTGCCCATCAGAAGGAAGGTCAGCACCGCCACAACTGCGATCCAGGTAACGGGCGGCTGATAGAAGGAGCTCAGCAGGACAAAAAACCAGGTTCCCAGCAGGCTTCCCCCGACGTTGGCAGAGTAGGCGGCAATGATCCGGGGATGCTCGTCCATGAGCCGCCCGAGGTACCGGCCTATGGGCACAAACATATCCAGGACCAGGATCATAACAAAGGCTGTTAGGGCCAATCCAGACGTTACGTACAGGACGGTCTTTCCCAGGTTCGCGCCGCCGAGCTCGCCCCAGATCACCGGATCGCCCAGGACGCTGAGCAGCTCACTGGCATAGCCCAGTGCTCGCCTGGACAGCGGTATGGCCAGGAGCAAAACCAGGAGAGCCAGGGGGATTAGCATCTGGCGGAATGTAAACGGCTTCCGCGACGTGAACATCCCGAGTCCCAGTCCCAGAAAGCACACTACCAGGATCGTGTTCTGCAGATAAGCAAAGATGCGAACTTCGGTACCGATCCAGCGGATAAGCAGCATCTCCAGGAAAAGCCCCAGCACGCTGACGAGCAAGATCGCCCTCAGACCCCTGGGCCTTCCGTCAAGTTCCCCTTGATTCAAGTTCCAGTCTCCTTCGGACCACCTTTAGTGCCTGCACCCGATTGCTTGCCGGGCCTCTTGTACATCCCAAGGCCAGGCTTGAAGGTCTTCTCATCCAGGAACTGCCTGAAGCCCTCTTCACGCTCTTCACCGGCGACGAACCAGAGCTGCTCCTGCTTGGATATGAGATAGTCTTCCGACAGGTCCCAGTCCAGGTCTTGCACCCGCTTGAAGGCGTCTTTGGCCCCCTTCAGGACGGCGGGGCTCTTTTCCAGGAGGACATCGGCCAGCTCGCGGACCCGTTGGCGGAGCTGGGCCAGTGGCACCGCCTCGTTGACCAGGCCCATCTCGGCCGCCTTGCGGCCGTCGAATAGCTGGCCGGTCATGATGTAATAGAGCGCGTCGCGCGTCCGCATCGTCTCGGCCAGGGCCCGGCTTACGTTGCCGGCCGGCAGGATGCCCCAGTTGACTTCCGACAGGCCAAATTGCGCCTCCTCGGCGGCGATGGCCAGATCGCAGGACACCACCGGCAGGAAAGCCCCACCAAAGCACCAGCCGTTCACCATCGCGATGGTCGGCTTCTCAAAGTATCGCAACCGGCGCCACTGCCATTCATAGTTCAGCCGCCGCACCTTGAGGTTCACGATGCGCGGCTGATCCTTCATGTCCCGGAAGTACTCCTTGATGTCCATGCCCGCCGAGAAGGCCGTGCCTTCCCCCGTCAGGACCATCACGCCACAACGATCGTCGGACTCGACCTCGTCGAGGATTTCCAGCATGCGAATGCTGATGGCCGGATTGAGTGCATTTCGCTTCTCCGGCCGATTGAGGGTAACCCACGCCACTCCATCCTCGTATTCGAGCCGGACGACATTCGGATCCACGTTGATATCAAGGCCTGCCAAGATCTTGCTCCTTTCCAGGTTATTGTCTCGGGCTGTGCATCTGCCCATTCGGGCAATCAGGCGCTGCCCATTCGCGCCGGTTTGCTGCCTGCCCCTGGAGCCCTAACCTCCAGAGGCAGGCGGCAGGATGAGGACCTCGTCGCCCTCTCTCAACACGGTCCCCAGACCATCCAGAAACTGGATCGCCTGGCCGTTGACCATGATCCGCACGTAAGGAAGAACGGCGCCACCCTCGGGATCGAGAAGGCGACCGGAGAGTCCCTCTCCCCAGCGCTCTTTCATGTATGTCAGGCAGTCGCCCACCGTCGCTCCGTCAGGAAGATCAACCTCTGTCAGCCTCTGGCCGACCACCTCTTTGAGCCCCAGAATGGTATGGAGCGTAAGCTTCATCGCGAAGCTACAATCCCAGGGCATCCGCCACGTATGCCAATCCCAGGTCGGTCAGTTTTCCCCGGCTCGGGGCTCCCGTCTCCACATCCCAGCCCCGCAGCGAGTAGTACTCGTCGAGCATCGTATCCAGATCTTGTTGGCTGATGAGGTGTCCCCTGGAGGCGCCGGCCGGCAGGGGCTCCGTCATCAATCTCTCGGGCAAGGTGTCGTCGGCGCGGGAGAAGCCTTCCCGCGCGTTAAAGGCTCTGGCGAGGTTGTTGACCCGCTCGCCCACCTTCATTACCTCCTCGGGAGTAAAGGCCAATCCCGTTACCGCCTCCATGAGCGTTGCCGTGTTCTGGCAGGCAGTCGCGGGGACTGCCATATCGAGGAGGAAGGCGCACATGGGGGCGCAGTCCAGGGTCGACGTGCGGACATCCTGGTTCCATATGGTGAGCTTGCCCTTGTTTTCCACGGCAAAGCGATCGACCTCCCAGGGGATGGGCACGCCAAAGACCTCCTGGAAAGCATAGCCCCGGCAGTGATCGGCGCCCGTGTAGGAGGTGGCATAGCCCAGGCCGTGGGCCTTGAGCGCCCGCACGTCGTAGCCGGGAAGCTCCAGCCCCTTGACTTGCATGGCGTACTTGGCCGTTCCCTTGCCGATCCTTTTCGCTGCCGCCAGGCTGCCGTCGGCCAGGACGTCGCCCAGGCCCTCACGGAAGGCCATTTTGCGCAGGAGGACCATCAGGGCCTGGTCGTTGCCGAAACGCAGGTCGATGCCGTCGGTGTCCTCCAGGGTAAGGAGTCCCTTCTCAAAAAGCTCCATGGCGAAAGCCACGGTGACGCCTGCGGAAATGGTGTCCAGGCCGAGTTCGTCGGCAAGCCGGTCGGCGGCGATGATGGGATCGACCTGGTCGATGCCGACGCAGCTCCCAAAGGAGTAGACCGTCTCAAAGTCGGGGCCCTCTGTCAGGATGCCGGCGTACGGGCCCGTCCTGGCGAGCTTGAGCTGGCTGCAGCCGACAGGGCAGTCGTAGCAGTGCTCCCTGCCCACCTTTCGGCTGGCTTGCGCATCCCGGCCGATGCCTTCGATGGGCACAAACTCGCCTGTTGCGGTCCAGTTCTTGGCCGGAAGGACGCCCATGGCCCCGGTGAGATCGGTGACCATGGGGGTGCCGTGCTGGGAGAACTCGGAATAGAGGACCGGGCTCTCCTTGAAGGCCTTGAGCAGTGCGCTCCGGCCTGCTTTGTATTTCTCTTCCGATGCGACAGCCACCGCGCCGGTTCCCCGGATGGCGATGGCCTTCAGGTTCTTTGATCCCATGACGGCGCCCAGGCCCTTGCGCCCGACAGCCCTGCGCTCGTTGATGATGCATGCCAGCTTGATCAGGTGCTCGCCTGCCGGACCGATGCAGCAGACCCGCACGTTCTGGTCGTGCAGCTCGTTCTTGATGATCTGCTGGCAATCGAAAGTGAGCGTCCCCCAGCACCCGTCGGCGTCACGGAACCGCACGTCCTTTCCCTTGATGGCGACGTAGGTTGGTTTTTCGGCCTTGCCCTCTATGATGATCGCGTCCCACCCGGCGAATTTGATCTCGGCGGGGAACTGGCCTCCCGACAGGGCCATGCCTACGGCCCCGGTCAGGGGCGACTTGGCCGTCACCGACATCCTGCTCGCGCAAGGGACGCCGGCCCCCGTAAAAGGTCCAGGCGCAAAGACGAGGATGTTGTCGGGCCCGAGAGGATCCGCGCCCGGCTCTAGCTCGTCAAAGAGGTGCTTGATGCCAAAACCTGCGCCACCGATGAAATTTCGCGCCATTTCTTCCGGCAGCGGTTCTTCTTTCCACGTCTTGTTGCTGAGATTGATGCGGAGTATCTTGCCCGCATACCCTCCCGAATACATTTCTGCCTCCTTAAGCGTAATTCTCCTTCAACGTCATATCCTCTACCTGGTACTGCGTCAAGCGTGACCTATTGGGTTCGTAGTAGCGGCTTCAGCCGCTTTTTCACCTACGGCGCCCCCTCAATTCACGGTTGACAGACCACTAAATAATGCCGGCCTGTTTCAACGCCTTCAGCCTGCGAGGTCCGAAGCCCATGTACTTGAGATAGACGTGCTCGTTGTCATAGCCCACCGGCCGGCACACCCACTTGGTCCTGATGGGCGATTCCGTCATCTTGTGCTGCGATTGAGCGACGATCACCTCGCCATACACAGGGTCAATCACCGGAGCAAAGATGCCCCTGTCGAGCCAGTTCGCTTCGAGCATGGTCTCCTGGGGCGAACAGACGGGGGCCACGACCGGAGTGATGGGCGCCAGGCGCCCATGCTTTGCGTACTCTACCGACATGGCCACCAGTTGCTCATTGGTGTACTTTTGCGTCTCGGCAAAGACCAACGAGGCCCATCTTAACTGCTCGTCCCTCTCCGAGAACTCGGCCAGGTCCTTCCAATCGGCAGCGCCCCACTCGTCCCACTTGCCCACCATGTCGGCAAAGGCCTGCCACATCTCCAGCCTCAGGGCACCCAGAAAGACGGCGCCGTCGCGGGTTGGCGCGAAGCAGTACAGCCACCCGGCCGTATTCAGGTTGCCAAAGCGCTCGTTGACGACTCCCGCGCCCTGGTACCACACTCCGGCCCAGTCCTCCAGGCAGACGAGGGCTTCGGCCGATGCGACGTCCAGCGCCTGCCCCTCCCCGGTGAGATCCCTCCAGTAGAGGGCCGCCAGAATGCCCACCGCCATGGACGTTCCGGCCTGGACCCAGCCTATCCACGGGCCGGCCTTGGTGGGAATGGCCCAGGGACAGTCGTCGTAGGTTTTGCCCTCCGGCAGCATCTCTCTGGTGTCGTATTGTGCTCCCGACCTGGCCTGGATGATGTTGTCATAGTCCGCCATGCGGCTGGCGCTCATGGGCCCAAACTGTCCGAAGGCCGTGATGGACGCAAAGATCAGCCCCGGATTGATCCGGCTCAACTGCTCGTAGCCGATGCCCCAATCGTGCATGACTCCCGGCGGGTAGGTCTCGATCAGCACGTCCGCCCGGCTCGCCAGGCCCTTGAGGATCTCTCTGGCCTCCGGCCTTTCGAGGTTCAGAGTAATGTGAAACTTGTTTCTGCCCTCGGACAGGTAGTTGAGGCCCTCGCCCTTGTGCAGGATGCCGTATGGCGTGCAGGTCCTGAGGAAATCGCCCTCCGGCGGCTCCACTCTCAGGACCTCGGCCCCGAATTCGGCCAACATGGAGCTGCAGTAAGAGCCTGCAAAGCTCTTGCAGCTCAGGTCCAACACGGTGATATCGTCCAGGGCCTCGGCCTGGAACTGCGCAAGCCGCGGGTCATCCCGTTCCCTGATCCAGTCCTCCCAAGCGGGTAGTTCCATGCGCCCCATCCTTGCCACCTTTCCTTGACGCAGCGATGAACGATCGATCTAGTCCCTCGACATGATCAGCCCGGCTTTGCCGTCCCAGTCGGGAGGCGGCCGGCGCCCGCGCACGTCGGCCCATTTGCCCAGGGCGCCGCACTGGTACAGACGGTTGATCTCGTCCTCGTTCTTGCCCAGACGATTCGTCATGATGTATTCGTTGTCAAAGCCCACGGGCCTGATGGTCCAACTGACCCTCGGCGGGGTCCGGGACATCATCACCGGGAACTCGTAATCCAGGAACGGGCCGATGACAGGGTCGTCGACCTCGGTCACAAAGCCGCGCTCCCGGAAGTGCTCATCCTCCACCACATCCCGGATATTATGGATGTGCGAGGCGGCGAACCCGTGCTTCTCGGCCAGGGCCTCGACCTCTGCGGGCGTCCTGGTTCTCACCCACGCGGCAATGATGGCCAGGAGGGCGGCGGCGTTTTCCTCCCGGAGGCGGGTCAGGTGGTCCTTGAACCTGGGATCATCGGCCAGCTCCGGCCTTCCCATGGCAATGCACAGGCCTCTGAACTCGTCCGGATCGGGCGCCGCCAGCGCCACAAAGGTGTCGTC
>JAAYZQ010000122.1 GCA_012514775.1 Anaerolineaceae bacterium | reverse complement strand
TGGGCGGCATCTTTGCCCTGGCCTGCGACGACCTGGCGCGCACCCTCATGGCGGGCGAGATCCCGCTGGGCATCGTGGCGTCGTTTTTCGGCGCCCTGCTGTTCATGGCCATGATGATGAGCCGCAACATCCGGATAGAGCGTTGAGAGAGCGATGAGAGACATGCCTGGCAATGGGGAAACGGGGCAGGGGATCCTGTCGGTGCAGGGGCTGTGGTTCGGCTACAACGGCCCGGGCCATCCCGTGGTCCGCGACCTGTCGCTGGACGTGCCCGAGGGGGCGGTGACGGCCATCCTGGGACCCAACGGCTCGGGCAAGACGACGCTCCTGCGCCTGCTCCTGGGCGTCCTGCGGCCGCGCTCGGGCGAGATCCGCATCGCCGGGCGGCCCCTGTGGCCCGGGAGCCGGGCAAGGCAGGGGGGAGAGGCGCCGTACTCTCGCACGGAGCGGGCGCGGCTGCTGGGCCTGGTGCCCCAGGACGAGCACATCCCCTTTGACTTTTCCGTCCTGGAGTACGTCCTTATGGGGCGCGCGCCCTACCTGGGCCCGCTGGACATGCCCGGAGAGGCCGACTACCGGGAGGCGGCCGAAGCGCTGGGACGGGTGGGGCTGGCCGATCTGCAGGACCGGCCGCTGCCGACGCTGAGCGGCGGCGAGCGGCAACTGGCGGCCGTGGCCCGCGCCCTGGCCCAGCAGACACGCATCCTCCTCCTGGACGAGCCGGCGGCGCACCTGGACCTGGGCAACCAGGGCCGCCTGCTGGAGATCATGCGTGGCCTGGCGGCCGGGGGCACCACCCTGGTGCTGACAACCCACGATCCGAACCTGGCGTCGTCCGTCGCCGGGCACGCCGTCCTCATGCGGGCCGGGCAGGTGCTGGCGGCCGGGTCCACGGCCGAGGTGCTGACGGCCGAGCTGCTGTCGGCCACCTACGGCACGCCGGTGAGCGTCCACCAGGTGGACGGGCGGCGCATCATACTGCTGAAATAAAGGAGATCCCATGCGGCTGGAAGAACGAGCTATCGGCGAAGCGGCCGGCACGATTTTGATGCACAACGTAGCCGACGAGGCGGGCACCAGGGTCTTGAAAAAGGGGATCCGCCTGACAAACGAGCACCTGGCAGAGCTGGCGGCCATGGGCCGCACCCGCGTGGCGGTCGCCGTCCTGGAGGAGGGCGACGTCCACGAGGACGAGGCCGCCCAGGCACTGGCCGGGGCGCTGAAAACCGGCGAGATGCACCTGTCGCGGCCCACGGGCGGGCGGATCAATCTGCGGGCGGTGGTCGACGGGCTGCTGGAGGTGGACGCCGAACGGCTCCTGGCCCTGAACACGATACCGGGCATCGCCCTGGCCACCCGGCGGCAGCGAACGGTGGTGGGCCCCGGCCAGGACACGGACAACCTGGCCACGCTCAAGATCGTGCCCTATGCCGTGGCGCGGGCGGACATGGACCGGGCTCTGGCCCTGGCGTCGGCCCGGCCGGGCATCCTGGAGGTGCGGCCCTTCCGGCCGCAGCGAGCCGCGCTGCTGCTGGTGGGCGACGAGATGGTGCGCCCCCGGGTGCGCAAGGACTACGAAGGGCCGGTGCGGGCCAGGCTGGAGCGCCTGGGGACCGAACTGGACCTGGTGGAGGGCGTGGACCAGGAGGAGGAGGCCATCGCCGCCGCCGTATCGCGCCTGGCAGCCGGGGCCGCGCTGCTGGTCATCGCCGGGCAGACGTCGGTGATGGACGAGGAGGACACGACACTCCGCGGCTTGCGCCGGGCCGGCGCCGAGGTGACCGCGGTGGGGACGCCGGTGGAGCCGGGAAACCTGATGGCCCTGGCCTACCTGCCCCGGCCCGGCGGGCAGGGCCTGCCCGTCATGTGCGCGCCGGGCTGCGCCAGGGGCATGAAGCGCAACGTCGTCGACCTGATCCTGCCCCGACTGGTGCTGGGCGACCGGTTGGAGCGGGCCGACGTCGCGGCCCTGGGCCTGGGCGGCTTTCTCACCGCCGCCGAGCGGGGCGGCGACGTCACGTGAGGCCCTTGCCGGGCTGCGGCGTTCCGGGTATAATAGGGCCGGCCGCCAGGGGCATGGAACCGGGGCCTCGCGCGAGGAGAACAGGATGGACATTGTCGACAAGCTATTGAACAGCATAGGGCAGGACGCGCCTGTGCAGCAGATCGTCGTGGGCGCCTTCTGGACGGGCGTCGTCGTGGAGGGCAATCCGCCACGCTGCGGCCTGGCCTCGACCCTGCACGCCGAAGAGACCGGCCCCTGGCCACCGGTGGTCGACGCCGGGCGGCTGTTGGAGCGCAGCGCCTGCGAGCTGGCCAGCCTTCTCCGCTCGGAGCGGATCCTGGAGGCCAGCATCGGCATGGCGGCCCTCAACGCCCTGCTGCGCCTGGGCGCCCGGGAGGAGACGTATACCGAGGTCAATGCCGAAGAGGTCATCGTCGAGCGGGGGGCGGGCCGGCGGGTGGCCATCGTCGGGCACTTTCCGTTCATCGACCGGGTGCGCGCCACGGCGGCCGAGTGTTGGGTGCTGGAGCGCAACCCGGCCCCGGGCGACCTGCCGGCCTCGGAGGCCGCCAGGGTGCTGCCCCGGGCCGACGTGGTGGCCCTCACGGGCACCTCGCTCCTCAACCACACCTTTGACGAGCTGATGGGCCTGTGCCGGCCCGATGCCTTTGTATTGCTGCTGGGGCCCAGCACGCCCCTGACCCCCCTGCTCCTCGAGACCGGCCTGGCGGGCCTGAGCGGCACCCGCGTGGACGAGCCCGAGCGCGTGCTGCGGGCGGTGAGCCAGGGCGCCACGTTCCGCCAGGTCAAGCGCAACGGGGGGCTGCGCCTCCTCACCCTCCTCCGCGAGGAAGGCTGACGGCATGGGGCTCGCATCGAAGAAAGGGGTATCATGATCGACCTGTTACCGGAGATCAGGGCGTGGAGCGCCGCCGGCGAGGAGCTGGCCGTGGCGACGGTGGTGCGCGCCTCGGGCTCGACGCCGCGGCCCGTGGGCGCGCGCATGATCATCTCTTCGGAGGGGCGCATGGCCGGCTCGGTCAGCGGCGGCTGCGTGGAGACGACGGTCTACGAAGAGATGATGGACGTGTTGCAGGGCGGGACGCCCCGCCTGCTGCACTTTGGCATCACCGAGGACATGATCTGGGACGTGGGGCTGGCCTGCGGCGGGACCATCGACGTCTTTGTCCAGCGGCTGGACCCAGCGCTGGCCGAGGTCCTGGCCCGTTCCGCGGCGGCCAAGGAGCCCGTCGTCCTGGCCACGGTCCTGGTGGGGCAGGGCATGGGCCAGTCGTTCCTGGTGGGCCGGCAGCAGGTGCTGCCCGCCGCGACGGACGAGGCCCTGGCCGCGGCGGCGCGGGAAATCCTGGCCACGCGCAGCGACCGCGGGGTGGTGCAGGCCCTCGGGCCCGACCGCGAGGTCTTTTTCGAGGCGTTCCTGCCGCCCCTGCGAATGATCGTCATCGGCGGGGTACACACCGCCATCCACCTCACCCGCTTTGCCAAGGAGCTGGGCTTCGAGGTCATCGTGGCCGATCCCCGGGCCAAGTTCGCCAACCGCGAGCGCTTCCCCGAGGCCGACGAGGTGCTCCAGGAGTGGCCCGACGAGGCCCTGGCCCACCTGGCGGTGGACGAGTCGACCTACGTCGTGCTCCTGACCCACGACCCAAAGATCGACGAGCCCACCCTGGCCGCCGTGCTCAAGACGCCCGCGGCCTACGTGGGGGCCATCGGCAGCCGCGGGACCCACGCCGGGCGCGGGGAACGCATGGCGAGCTGGGGCATCACGCCCGAGGATCTGGAGCGGGTCTACGGGCCCATCGGCCTGGACATCGGCGGCCGCAGTCCCCAGGAGACTGCGCTGGCCATCATCGCCGAGGTGGTGGCGGTCAAGAACGGCAAGAGCGGGGGCTTTCTCCGGGACAAGGGGCCGCGATGAGCGAGATGTACACCGAGCGGCTGCTGGACCATTACCGCCATCCCCGGCACAAGGGGCTGCTGGCCGATGGCGAGGCGGCGGTGGGCGAGGTCCTGTCCGTCGAGGAGTACAATCCCCTGTGCGGCGACCGGGTCACGTTCCAGGTGCGCATCGTCGACGGCTGCCTGGGCGAAGCGCGCTTTGACGGCCGCGGCTGCGCCCTGTGCCTGGGGGCCGCCTCCATCCTGGCCGAGGTAGTCGAGGGCCGGTCCCTGGAGGCCCTGCGCGTCATGGGCGAGGACGACTTTTTGGCCGAGCTCCAATCCGAGATCCGCCCCGCCCGGCTGCGCTGCGCGCTGCTGCCGTGGGTGGCGTTGCGGCGGGCGGTGTTTGGAGAGGGCAGCTAACGCCCCGGCCCCTTTCCCGACACGGGAAGGGGGAGTCAACTCCCGTCGCAGGGGAGGGGTTGGAGGTGCGGGCATTCTCGCAAACCCTGCTGCCTGGTCCTGCGCTCGCCGCGGATAATTGTTGGTAGCAGAGTTGTTGCAAAGTCGGCTACTCCCCCGGCGAGCCTTCACTGTTAGGCTGGCGCAAGGAGAAACATAAGCTACGTTAAAACTTGGCGAGGTCGCAACTTGCCCTCTTGACATCGAACATGCGTTCGGGTATAATGACACTCGAACGCATGTTCTATTTCGCTCTTGGGAGGCAGGGATGGTTCGCACGTTGCCCTTTGCCCGGCCAGCGGGCACCGATGTCGGTCAAGCTGTAAGCCTGACCCCGGCCGCTCCCTGCGAGCACCGCACGGTCTCCAGGGACGGGCGTATTGTTTGCAAGAAGATCGTCGAGGGGCAGGCTGAGGTGTCGCCTAACGTCTGCCGCCAATGCCCTTTCCGGGCCGTCAACTGCCAGCACCTGCGCTTCTCCCTGCGCCTCACATCCCCCTCCCCCCTCGTCGTCCGCTACAACGGCCGCACCGAGCTGTGGGACGACGGGCCGGCGGAGCTCCGCTTTGATCGGGCGGCCTGCGCCGCCCGGGTGATGCCCATCCACAGTCCCCAGGCCTGCGCCGAGTGCTCCCTTCGCCAGCCGGCCTTCGAGGCCTGCCCGGCGGCCGCCGAGGTGGGCAGCGGCCGGGTCGTGGCCTTTCCCGGCAGCCGGGAGGCCGTGGCGGCGGCGGGCTAGGGCGGAGGGAAGGAGGGAGGTCCATGCGGCGGCGGCAGTTGCACTTTCAGGCGGACCGCATCGAGATGGTGCTGGCCAGCCACAAGGTGCCGGCCCGGGT
>JAAYZQ010000121.1 GCA_012514775.1 Anaerolineaceae bacterium | reverse complement strand
GCGCTGCCGGCCATCAACCCGCCCGAGCTGGACACGGAGGGCGGCCTGAGCCTGTCGGGCACCGGCGAGCCGGGCGCCACGGTAGAGCTGTGGGCCGGCGACACCCTGCTGGGCGAGACGACCGTCGGCGCTGATGGCACATGGTCGTGGAGCGGCACCCTGGAGCCGGGCGAGTACCAGCTCGTGGCCCGCACCGTGGACGACGCCGGCGAGATACTTAACGAGTCCGACGTCGTGGAGGTGTCCGTCGAGGGCGCGGCCGAGGGCGCGGCAGAGGCTGCCCCGCCGGTCCTGGACGAGCCGCGGGTCGGCGCAACGGGCACGATCACCCTCACCGGCACCGCCGAGCCGGGGACGACCGTCGAGATCCTGGAGGACGGCGAGGTCGTGGGAACCGCCCAGGTCGGGGAGGATGGCACCTGGAGCCTGGCCTACCAGTCGGCCGAGGGGGTCCACGAGCTGGCCGCGCGCAGCCAGGCGGATCCGGAGCAGGCGAGCGCTGCCGTCAGCGTCGAGGTGCCGGCGGCCGCGGCCGAACAAGAGCCCGCCGCCCCGGCCGGGGCGGGCGAGGGCGAGGCGTACATCGTCCAGCCCGGCGACACGTTGAGCGGCCTGGCGAAGCGATTCTATGGCAACGGGCAGCTCTGGCGCCAGATCTTTGAGGGGACCAACGCCCGCGCGGCCGAGGACCCGACGTTCCACGTGCTGGAGAACCCGAACTTTATCAGGCCCGGGTGGAAGCTGTGGATCCCCGCGGCCTGAGCGGATAACCAACAGTCCGCAGGCGGGTGGCGGCCACGGCGGGCGCCACCCGCCGTGGCCGCCGTCGCATTTGCCGGGTAGGGGCAGGTCTCGCGCCTGCCCCAGGGCGACCGCAAGGGTCGCCCCTACAATGGGGGTAGGGGCAGGTCTTGCGCCTGCCCGGGGGCGACCGCAAGGGTTCGCCCCTACAATGGGGGTAGGGGCAGGTCTTGCGCCTGCCCGGGGGCGACCGCAAGGGTCGCCCCTACAATGGGGGTAGGGGCAGGTCTTGCGCCTGCCCCAGGGCGACCGCAAGGGTCGCCCCTACAATGGGGGTAGGGGCAGGTCTCGCGCCTGCCCTCCTGCCCCCCAGGGCGCGCGGCCGTTTCTTGACTCTCTCGTGAAAGCGATGTAAAATAGAGTTGGCTGCATCGTAGCTTCGTGGTGTGTTCCGGAGATGGGAACCCGGTCAAGGGGAGACGTGGGCGGTTGCTTTCCCGGGAGGAGAAAAGGGGTGCTTGCCAGGCATTAAGGAGTACGTGTACATAACCTTGTACGCTGTACTCCTTTTTTGTTTGCAAGCCATCGATGCGGACGGGTGGCACGGTCGAGGCCACCCTCCGATGGGCGGACCGATGGGCCGTCCGCGCGTGTGGATCGATCGCAGGATCTTGAAAGGAGGAACTCCATGGCTGAGATCGGTAAAGAAAAGCTGCTCTGGATCTATGAGCGGATGAAGCTCATTCGCGAGTTCGAAGATCGGGCAGCCCAATTGTTCGCCGAGGGACAGGTTCCGGGCTTTGTCCACCTGTACGCCGGCGAGGAGGCCATCGCCGTCGGCGTGTGCTCGCTGCTCAGCGATTCGGACTATATCACCTCCACACACCGGGGCCACGGCCACTGCATCGCCAAGGGCGTGGACGTGAAGGCCATGATGGCCGAGCTGTTCGGCAAGGCCACGGGCGCCTGCAACGGCAAGGGCGGGTCGATGCACATCGCCGACGTCACCAAGGGCATGCTGGGCGCCAACGGCATCGTCGGGGCGGGTGGCCCGCTGGCCTGCGGCTCGGGGCTCACGGCCAAGATCCAGGGCACCGACCAGGTGACGATCTGCTTCTTTGGCGACGGCGCCTCCGAGCAAGGCACCATGCACGAGTCGATGAACCTGGCCGCCATCTGGAAGCTGCCCGTCGTCTTCTTGTGCGAAAACAACGGCTACGCCCAGACGACCCCGGCTCACTACCACTGCTCCGCCCGGGACATTGCCGACCGGGCCACAGGCTACGACATCCCGGGTTTTGCCGTCGATGGAACGGACGTGTTCGCCGTCATCGAGGCCGCCGAGGAGGCCATCGCCCGCGCCCGCCGCGGCGAGGGCCCGACGCTCATCGAATGCAAGGCCTTTCGCTACTACGGCCACTTTCAGGGCGACAACCTGAGCTACTTTACCGAGGAAGAGCGGGCCAGGAATCGGGAGCGGGATCCCATCCTGCAGTTCCGCAAGCGCGTCCTCGATCGCGGCCTGGTGACCGAAGATGAGCTGGGAGAGATTGATGCCCGCGCCCGGGCAGTCGTCGACGAGGCCACGACAGCCGCCCAGGAGGCGCCCTATCCGTCCCCCGAGGCATGCCTCACCGACGTCTATGTAAGCTACCCATAAGGAGGTCGAACCATGACTGGCCGGACATTGACGTTCCGCGAAGCCTTTAACGAGGCGATTCGGCTGGAGATGCGCCGAGATCCCAATGTCATCATGATCGGGGAGGACATTGCCGGGGGAGCGGCCACGCACCTGGAGGAAAAGGGCGACGAGGCCTGGGGCGGCGACCTGGGCCTGACCAGGGGCCTGGTCCAGGAATTCGGCAGGGAGCGCATTCGCGACACGCCCATCAGCGAGTCAGCCATCATGGGCGCCGCGGTCGGCGCCGCCTCGACGGGCCTGCGGCCCATCGCCGAGCTGATGTTCGTGGACTTTTTCGGGGTCTGCATGGACCAGATCTATAACCAGGGCGCCAAGCTGCGCTACATGTTCGGCGGCAAGGCCAAGGTGCCCATGGTCATCGAGACCCTCTTTGGCGCCGGATTTCGCGCGGCCGGGCAACACTCCCAGTGTCTCTATTCGGTCTTTACCCACATGCCCGGGCTCAAGGTCGTGGTGCCCTCCACGCCCTACAATGCCAAGGGCCTCATGTCGGCCGCGGTCCGCGACGACGACCCCGTCATCTATTTTGTCCACAAGGTCCTCCTCGACACCAGCGGGCCGGTGCCCGAGGACAACTATGTCATCCCCCTGGGCAAGGCCGAGATCGCGCGCCAGGGGAGCGATGCCACGGTGGTGGCCATCGGCCGCATGCGCGTCTTTGCCGAAGAGGCGGCCGCCACACTGGCCGACGGCGGCATCGACGTCGAGGTGGTCGATCCCCAGAGCCTATCTCCCCTGGACGAGGGCACGATCCTGGAATCGGTCAAGAAAACCCACCGGCTGGTGGTGGTGGACGAGGACACGCCCCGCTGCAGCGTGGCCAACGACATCGTGAGCCTGGCAGCGCGGCAGGCCTTTGACTACCTCGACGCGCCGCCCCAGGTTGTGACGGCGCCCCACACCCCGGTACCCTTCAGCCCGGCGCTTGAGGACGTCTACATTCCCGGCCCGGCGGCCATCGTCCAGGCCGTAAGGGCCGTGATGGCCTGAGCCCGGGGCTACCTGGCCGGGCACCCCGCACCTGCCGGATCGCGGCGCGCGATCCGGCAGGCGTGGGACGGCCAATCTGCGAGGTTCTATGAAATCCGTAGGGATCATTGCCAACCCGGCATCGGGCAAGGACATCCGGCGCCTGGTGGCGCACGCTTCGGTCTTTGACAACCACGAGAAGGCCCACATCCTGCAGCGCGCGCTCCTGGCCCTGGATGCCCTGGGCGTCGAGCAGGTGCTCTTCATGCCCGACTACTATGGCCTGGTGGAGCGGGCCATGTGCGACCTCCACGTCTCGCTGGACGTCGTGGAGGTGCCTATGAACGTGTGGGCCGACGAGCGGGATTCGACCTTTGCCGCCCGGTTCCTCTGCGAGCACGACGTGGGCTGCATCCTGACCGTCGGCGGCGACGGCACCAACCGCGCCGTGGCCAAGGGCTGCGGCAGCATTCCCCTCATCGCCATCTCTACCGGCACCAACAACGTGTTTCCGAACATGGTCGAGAGCACCGTGGCGGGCCTGGCGGCCGGGCTCATCGCCCGGAACCTGGTGGACGTGGAGGCGGTCAGCCACCGCGCCAAGCGGCTGGAGGTGTACGTCGACGGCGAGATGGTCGACCTGGCCCTGGTGGACGTGGCGGCCAGCAGCGACCTGTTCGTCGGGAGCCGCGCCCTCTGGGACCCGGCGCGCATCCGCGAGATCGTGCTGGCCCAGGCCGAACCGCACAACCTGGGCCTGTCGTGCATCGGGGGCATCCTGCACTACATCGGTGCCCACGACCCCCTGGGCATGCACATCCGCCTGGGCGACGGCGGGCAGACCATCCTGGCGCCCGTCAGCCCCGGCCTGGTGATCCCCGTGCGCGTCCGGGAGCACCGCCTGATCTCCCTGGGGGAAGAGGTGGCCCTGGAGTCCGCCGCCTGTACCATCGCCGTCGACGGCGAGCGCCAGATGGAGGTGGGCGCCGGCGACGCGGTCAGCGTGCGCCTGTCGGGCGACGGCCCACGGGTCGTGGACGTTCAGGCGTGCCTGCGCCAGGCCAGCGAGCGGGGCGTGCTCCACCATCCGGAGGCATTCGTGGCGCGCACCCCCATCTCGTCCGGGGGCGGCGAGCCGTCGTGACGGCGACGGGCCGCTCCGCCCCGAAAAGACATCCGATGAAGGAGGAAGGAGCCATGGCACTGAAAGCAGCATTCGTATTTGTCGCCCCAGGCGCCGATCCAGGCGTCCATCGCCAGACGGTGGTCACGCCCCAGGTCGAGCTGACGGCGGTGGCGGTCAAGGACTATGCCCAGGCAGTGGACGTCTGCCGGGAGCTGGTGGAGGGCGGCATTGCCGCCATCGAGCTGTGCGGCGGGTTCGGCCACGCCGGCACCGCCGCCGTGGCCCAGGCCGTCGGAGACAGGGCGGCCGTGGGCGTCGTGCGCTTTGACAACCACCCGGGCCTGGAGATGAAGAGCGGCGACGCGCTCTTCCGTTAAGCGGCAACAGGAACCCGAGTCGCCGAGGAGTGAGGTATGGCCACCAAGGTAATCATGCCCAAGCTGGGCATGGCCATGAGCGAAGGCACCGTCGTGAAGTGGCTCAAGGACGACGGGGCGGAAGTCAGGTCCGGCGAGCCCATCGTCGTCGTCATGAGCAAGAAAATCACCTACGAGGTGGAATCGCCGGCCGGTGGCATTCTACGGCCCATCGCCAGGCCCAAAGATGTCCGTGGGGTAGGCCAGGTGATCGGTTGGGTCACCGCGGCCGGCGAAGCGATCCCCGAAGTCGAGATCGAGGAGCCGCCGCCGGAGGGGGCACCCGCTGCGGCTCCGGCTCCGGCCAAGCCCGAGGTTGCAGAGACGAGGGGCGAGGCTCCGCCCGATAAAGAGAGGGCCCCTTCCTCGCCGGCAGCCCGCCGGCTGGCCAAAGAGCTGGGCGTGGACATCTCCAGGGTCAGCCCCTCGGGCAGCCGCATCTCGGAGGACGACGTGCGGCGCTACCACGAGGAGCAGTCGCGCATCGTGGCCTCACCCCTGGCCCGGCGCATGGCCGAAGAGGAGGGCCTGGACCTGGCCACGATCCAGGGCACGGGCCCCGGAGGGCGCATCACCGAGGAGGACGTCCTGCGCGTCCTGGAAGCGGGCCCGGCCCGGCCCGAGTCCCTGCCCTCGCGCCTGCCCTTTGCCGGCATGCGCCAGGCCATCGCCGAGCAGATGGTCCACAGCCTGTCGACCATGGCCCAGGTGTCCATGAGCACCCGGGCCGACGTGACCGAGCTAAAGGCCACGCGGGAGGCCCTCGGTGCCCGGTGGGGGCGCAAACCCTCCTACACGGACTTTTTGGTCAAGGCCGTGGCCGTCGCCCTCCAGGAGCATCCGCTGCTGGGCGCCCGGCTGGAGGGGGACGAGATCGCGATGCCCACCGAGCTTAACGTCGGCGTCGCCGTGGCGCTGGAGGACGGGCTTATCGTGCCCGTCGTGCGCAACGCCGACCGGCTGACCCTCCTGGAGATCGGCGACAGGGTGAAGGACCTGGCCGAGCGCGCCCGCCGGAACGCCCTCGCCGTGGAAGAGGTGACCGGCGGGACCATCACCATCACCAACCTGGGCATGTATGGCATCGACGCCTTCACGCCCATCGTCAACCCGCCGGAGGTCGCCATCCTGGGCGTGGGCCGTATCGACCAGCACCTGGCGCTGGTCGATGGCCAGTTGCTGGTCCGCGACGTCATGACGTTGAGCCTGACGGTGGACCACCGCATCGTCGACGGCGCGCCGGGCGCCCAATTCCTTCAGACGTTGGTCGGGCTGCTGGAGCACCCGGCGTTGATCTTTGCCGGCAGGGAGGGCTAGCCATGTCCGAGGTGCAGGATCTGGTCGTCGTGGGGGGCGGCGCCGGCGGCTTTGCCGCGGCTATGCGCGCCGCCCAGTTGGGCGGCAAGGTCACCGTCGTGGAGAGCGGCCACTATGGCGGCGACTGCATGAACAAGGCGTGCATCCCCCTCACCCTGCTGATGACCGCCGCGCAGATGGTGCGCTGCGTGCAAAAGGCCGGGCGGTTCGGCCTTGGGCTCCCCGAGCCCGAGCTGAACCTGGCGGCCCTCCACGACCGCAAGGACCTCCTCGTCGAGGGCCTGCGGATGGGCACGGAACAACTGCTGGCGGAGGTGGGCATCACCCTTGTGGAGGGCCGGGGCAGGCTCG
>JAAYZQ010000120.1 GCA_012514775.1 Anaerolineaceae bacterium | reverse complement strand
CTGCGGGCCGGCGTGGAGGCAGAGCTGCAGGAAGGGGTAGAGTATGCCCGCTCCAGCCCCCTCAACCCGCCCGAGGCGGCCCTGGAAGATATTTATGTCCACTTTGACCACGCGGGGAACCCGCTCGACGGCGGCCCGCAGGGGCTATAGGGGAGGCGATGATGCGCGAAATCAGCTATCGAGATGCACTGAAAGAAGCCCTTCGGGAAGAGATGGAGCGCGACGAGCGCGTCTTTCTGCTGGGCGAGGACATTGCCGACCCCTTTGGCAGCGCCTACAAGGTCACCCTGGGCCTGTCGCCGCTCTTTCCCGACCGCGTCATCCAAACACCCATCAGCGAACTGGGATTCACCGGCGCGGCCGTTGGCGCGGCCATCACCGGCATGCGGCCCGTGGTCGAGCTGATGTACATCGACTTCTCGACCTTTGCCATGGATCCCCTGGCCAACCAGGCGGCCAAGATGCACTACATGTCGGGCGGCCAGGCCAGCGTGCCCATGGTCGTGCGCACCCAGGGCGGCCCCGGCCGCTCGTCGGCAGCGCAGCACGCCCAGAGCTTGGAGGCCTGGTTCCACCATGTGCCGGGCCTGCTCGTGGCCATGCCTTCCACGCCCTACGATGCCAAGGGCCTGCTCAAGACGGCCATCCGTCTCGACGACCCGGTGATGTTTATCGAGCAGAAGCTGCTGTACAACACCACCGGCCCCGTGCCCGAGGAGGAATACACCATCCCCTTTGGCGTTGCCGACGTAAAGCGGGAAGGCACCGACTGCACCGTCGTCGCCACGTCCATGACCGTGGTCAAGGCGCTGCGCGCCGCCGAGCTGCTGGCCAGGGAAGGTATCAGCCTGGAGGTCGTCGATCCGCGCACCCTGTTCCCCCTCGACATCGAGACCATCGTCAACTCCGTGAAAAAGACGTCGCGCCTGGTGATCACCCACGAGGCGCCCGAGCGAGGCGGCTTTGCTGCCGAGATCGCGGCCCAGGTGGCCGACAGGGCGTTTGGCTACGTCGACGCACCGATCCAGAGGGTTTGCTCGCCCTCGGTGCCACCGCCCTTTGCCCGCAACATGGAAGACCATATTATGATCGACGAGAAAAAGATCGCGGATCGCGTGCGCCGGCTCGTGCGCGGCGAGATCTAGTCCCGCAGCAAAGGAGATAGACGAACATGCAACCGAAAGTCGGAGTGGTAGGATACGGAGTGATCGGCACGCGGCTGGCAGATGGCGTGGCCCGGCAGCAGGACATGGAACTGGTGGGCATCGTTGACGTGGCCCCGACCTTGTCGGTGCGGGCCATGCACGAGGGCGGCATGGGCTATCCCCTCTACCTGGTGGACATGGACCGCCGGCCCGAGTTCGACCGCCTTGGCATCCCGGTCGCCGGCTCCTTCGAGGATCTACTGGGCCAGGTGGACGTCGTCCTGGACTCGACGCCGGGCGGCGTTGGCGCCCGGAACAAGGAGCTTTACGTCAAGCACGGCGTCAAGGCCATCTTCCAGGGCGGCGAGAAGAACGAGGTAGCCGACGTCTTTTTTCACGGCTATGCCAACTATGAGAAGGGCATCGGCCAGAGCTTCCTGAAGCTCACGTCGTGCAACACCACCGGGCTCATCCGGGCGGTGGACGCCATCGACCGCGAGGTGGGCGTGGAAAAGGTGGCCATCACCATCATCCGGCGGGTGGCCGACCCGGCCGACACCCACCGCGGCCTGGTGGACGTGCTCCAGGTTGAAAAGGTGCCCAACCACCAGGCGGTGGACTTGATGAGCATCATGCCCCACGTGAACGCCACCGGCCTGCTGGTCCACACCCCGGTGACCCACGGCCACATCATCAGCATCGTCGCGACGCCCAAGCAGCCCATCGGCAAGGAACGGCTCCTCGAGCTATTTCGCGAGCATCCGCGCATTCGCGTGGTGCGCATCGCCGACGGTTTTAACTCGAACACGTCGCTGTTCAAGTACGCCCGAGACCTGGGCAACAAGCGGGGCGACATGTACGAGATTGCGGTCTGGGAAGAGTGCATTGGCCCCAGCGGCGACGACATCCTGTTCGCCATCAACATCCCGCAAGAGGCGGTGACCATCCCCGAGACCATCGACGGCATTCGCGCCGCGCTCTGCCTGCAGGCCGACCGCCTGGAGGCCGTGGCGCTGACCAACCAATACCTGGGCATGGTGGCGGGCCGCTAGACGCGACCAGCCCGGGAGGAAGCGAACGTGGAATCCGGCATTCTGACCCTGGACGATTTCGAGCTGCGGGACAAGACGGTCTTGTTGCGCGTCGACATCAACTCGCCCATCGACCACCGGACGGGCGGGTTGGCCGACGACAACCGCATCCGCAAGAGCGTGCCGGCCATTCGCGAGCTGGCCGAGGCAGGGGCCCGCACGGCCATCCTGGCCCACCAGGGGGACACCGAGGACTATCGCAGCCTGGTGTCGCTGGCGCCCCACGCCGAGCGGCTGGCCGAGCTGTTGGGCCGGCCGGTGGGCTTTGTCGCGGACGTCTGCGGTCCGGCGGCCATCGCTCGCATCAGGGCCCTCCAGAGCGGCGAGCTGGTGCTCCTGGACAACGTGCGCTACCTGACGGAAGAGGTCTCGACGTTCGTTAACTATGTCAAGCTCACACCGCAGGACATGGCGGGCACCTGGCTGGTCCGCGGCCTGGCGCCCCTGGCCGACCTGTTCGTCTGCGAGGCCATCGCCGCCGCCCATCGCTCGGCGCCCTCCCTCGTCGGCCTGGCGGAGGCCCTGCCGGCGGCGGGCGGGCGCCTCTTCGTCGACGAGCTGAAGGCCCTGACCCGCATCAAGGAGTCGCCGGCGCAGCCGTGCGTCTACCTGCTGGGCGGCAGCCGCATCGCCGACGCCTTTAGCATGATGGAGCAGGTGCTGCACCAAGGCACGGCCCACCGCGTGCTCACCGGCGGGCTGACGGGCGAGGTGATGCTCATGGCCCTCGGCCGGTGCCTGGGCGAGCGGACGGAGGGCCTCATCCGTGACAAGGGGCTGGAGCCCTTTGTGGCGCGGGCGCGGAGCCTGCTCGAGACCTACGGAGAGCGCATCCTCTACCCGTCCGATTTCGCCGTCGATCGGGACGGCCGGGTCGAGATCGGCGTTGAGGAGTTGCCGGCGGCGGAGCTGTTGGTCGACATCGGCAGCGAGACGGTGGCCCGCTACGTCGCCGAGATCGAGCAGGCGGCCACCATCTTTGTCAATGGTCCGGCCGGCATCTACGAGCAGCGCGCGAGCGCCGAGGGCACCCGGGCGCTGTGGACCGCCGTAGCCGATGCGCCCGGCTACTCGGTCATCGGTGGTGGCGACAGCGTGGCGGCCGCCGGCCAGTTTGGGGTGCGCGAGCGCATGGGTTACGTGTGCACGGCCGGCGGCGGCATGGTGCGCTTCCTGTCGGGCCAGGAGCTGCCCGTGGTGGAGGCCCTGCGGAGGGCCGCCCGACGCCAGAAAGCGGCAGAGCAAGAGGCCGGTCAATGAGAAGCCAAGGAGAAGAAACCCTGAACCTGAACCTGGATCTGGCCTATGGGCACGGAACACTGCCGGTGCGTCTGCCCGCCGCCCGCGCGCAGTGCATCGTGCCGCTGGCGGCCGGCGAGCCCGCCCCCGAGGCAGAGTTGCTGCGGAAGGCGCTGGCGCAGCCCATCGGCGCCCCGCCGCTGCGCCAGGTGGCGCGGCCGGGACAGACGGTGGCCATCGTCACCAGCGACCTGACGCGACCCTGTCCCTCCCGGCGCCTCCTGCCGCCGGTCCTGGAGGAGCTGGCGGCCGCCGGCGTGGCAGATGCGGACATCACGGTGGTCCTGGCCCTGGGGCTGCACCGCCCCATGACCGGGCCCGAGATGGAAACGGCTGTGGGCA
Organism: Anaerolineaceae bacterium; assembly: GCA_012514775.1. Next base: position 3,789 of record JAAYZQ010000120.1, on the reverse strand, counting down.
GCGAGGTGGTCCGTCGCGTGCGGGTCCTCAACCACGACCCCGACGACACGGTGCGGCTGGGGGTTACCGCGGCGGGCACCCCCGTGGAGATCTTCCGGGCGGTGGTGGAGGCCGGCCTGCGCGTCTGCCTGGGCAACCTGGAGCTGCACTATTTTGCCGGCTGCTCCGGGGGTGCCAAGGCCATCCTGCCCGGCTGTGCCTCGCGGGCGGCCGTCAACGCCAACCACGCCATGATGGTCCGGCCCGAAGCGGCGGCGGGGCGGCTTGAGGGCAACCCGGTGCGAGCGGATATAGAGGAGGGGGCGGCCCTGGCGGGGCCGGCCTGGATCCTCAACGTGGTGGTCGACGCCCTTCGGCAGGCTCAGGACCACGGGCAGCACCGCATCGTGGACGCCGTGGCCGGGGATCCCATTGCCGCCCACAGGGCCGGTTGCCGGATGGTCGCCCAGCGGGGCATCGTGCCCATCGACGGCCGGGCGGGCATTGTCCTGGTCAGCGCCGGGGGATCGCCCAAAGACGTGAACCTCTACCAGGCGCAAAAGGCGCTGGACAACGCGGCCTATGGCGTGCAGGACGGGGGAGTCGTCATCCTGGTGGCCGAGTGCCCGGAAGGCATGGGCAACGGGACCTTTGAAAGCTGGATGACCGGCGGCGCGTCGCCCGACGAGCTGTTGGCGCGCATCCAGGAAGAGTTTGTGCTGGGCGGGCACAAGGCGGCGGCCATGGCCGCCGTCCTCAAGCGGGCAGCGGTCTACCTGGTGTCGGCGCTGCCCGCGGAGCTGGTGCGCCGCTGCGGCATGGTGCCGTTCGTGGGGGTCGACGCCGCGCTGCAGGCAGCTACGGCAGCGGTGGGAGCCGGTGCGTCGATCCTGGTCCTGCCCCAGGGCGGCTCGGTGCTGCCCCTTTCCCGGGTGGGGTGAAACAGGCGGCAGGTCCCCGGACATGGACAGGCCCTTTCTACGCACCTCCGACCTGGCCCGCGCCGTGGGCGTCCATCCCAACACCGTCCGCCGCTACGTGGACTGGGGCCTGCTCCCGCCCGTGGAACGCACCCCGTCGGGCTACCGCCTCTTTACTCGGCATCACCTGGACTGCTTGCAGCTGGCCCGGCTGATCTATATCACCGCGTATCCCGGACGGGGGCTGCGGCAGTCGGCGCTCAGGGTCGTTCAGGCAGCCGTGACGGGCGACATGCAGGCCGCCCTGGAAGAAGCCAACCGCCACCTGGCACTGGTGCAGGCCGAGCAGCGCCAGGCGGACGTGGCCGCAACCCTGCTGGAGCGCTGGGCGCCTTCGGAGACTGGCCCGGCCACAAGCAGCCCGAAAGCGGCGGGCAGCCTGCTCATCGGCCAGGCCGCCCGCCTGCTGGACGTGACCGCGGACATGCTGCGCAACTGGGAGCGCAATGGGCTCATCGCCGTGCCCCGTGACCCCCACAGCGGCTACCGGCGCTATGGGCCGAAAGAGATCGGCCGCCTGCGGGTGATCCGCATGCTGGGCCAGGCCGGCTACAGCCACATGGCCATGCTTCGCATGTTCCGGCAGCTCGACCGGGGCGAAACCCGCGAACTGCGCCACGCGCTGGATACTCCCACACCCGGCGAAGCCGACATCTTGACCGCGGCCGACCGCTGGCTCTCTACCCTGGCCGAGCAGGAAGAACGTGCCAGGCAGGCCGTCGCCCTCATCGAGGAAATCCTGGCCAGGCTCCGGGAATCTGACTGAGGCGCGCAGCGAGCACCGTACCGGATTGGGATCGCAAACCCTCCCTTAGCACACCAAGGTTGTATAATAGCTACACGTGCAAACTCGGATCACGATTGTTTTGGTTCGATACACTTTTTCGGCAGGAGGTGCTATGCAATCGAAAATCAGCATTCGTCGCGCCCGGCTGCACAACCTGAAAAACATCAGCCTGGACATTCCCAAGAACCAGATCGTGGTGCTCACTGGGCTATCCGGGTCGGGCAAGTCGACCCTGGGGTTCGACATCCTGAACAAAGAAGGCGCCCGGCAGTATCTTGAATCCCTCGGCATGGCGCCCTACGGGCTGTCCAAACCGCCGGTGGATTCTATCAGCGGGCTATCGCCGTCCATCAGCGTGGATCAGCGGCTGACCAACCACAGCCCGCGCTCCACGGTGGGCACCGCCACCGACGTATACACCTACGTGCGGGTGCTCTTTGCCCGCCTGGGACACCGCCCCTGCCCCACCTGCGGGCGGGACGTCGCCCCGGCCTATGACACAGGGGACACGGACTGGGAAGGTGCCGTCAACGGCAATGACGAGCCGGCCGGCCCGGAGGAGACCTTCCCCTGCCCCCACTGCGGCGCACCCGTCCCCGAGATGGGAATGGCCAACTTTTCCTTCAACAAGCCGGCCGGCGCCTGCCCCACCTGCACGGGCCTGGGCAAGCTCCACCAGGCCGACCTGCGGCGCCTGGTGAACGAGGAGCTGAGCGTGGCCGGCGGTGCGGTGCTCGGCTGGGACGGACCTTACCTGCGCCACAACTGTAACACGCTGGCGGCGGCAGGGAGGCACTACGGCTTTGACTTTGACCTGGAGCGGCCGGTCAAGGACTTGCCGGCAGCCCAGCGCGACCTATTGTTCTACGGCGCAGAGAGCCAGCAGTTTGGCCGGCACTTTCCGGGCGTCGAGCCGCCCGCGACCGTCAGCCAGGGGCGGTTCGAGGGGATCGCCACCAACCTGCTGCGCCGCTACGCCGAGCGCATCACCGATCCCGGCTACCGGGAAAAGATGGATGCCTACCTGGTCACCCAGACCTGCCCCGACTGCCAGGGCACGCGCCTGCGCCCCGAAAGCCGGGCAGTGACCGTGGACAGCCGAGGCATCGTGGAGCTCTCGCGCCTGGCCCTGAGCGAGCTGGCGGCCTGGTCGCAGGGGCTGCCGGCCCGGCTGAGCGCCGAAGAGATGCTCGTGGCCGGGCCGATCCTGGTCGATCTCAACGAGCGCCTCGACCGGCTGGTGGAGGTGGGCGTGGGCTACCTGACGATGGAGCGCGACTCACCCAGCCTGTCGGCCGGCGAGGCCCAGCGCCTGCGGATGGCGGCCCTGCTCGGCTCGGGGCTGACAGGCGTGCTGTACGTGCTGGACGAGCCGACCATCGGGCTGCACCAGCGCGATACCCTGCGCCTGATCAGGTTCCTGCGCCGGCTGCGCGACCTGGGCAACACCGTGCTGGTCATCGAGCACGACCTGGAGCTGATCCGCGCGGCCGATTACGTGGTAGACATCGGCCCCGGCGCCGGCCAGGACGGCGGCCAGGTGATCGCGGCTGGGCCGCCGTCCGAAGTGGCCCGCACTCCAGGCTCCATCACGGGGGCCTACCTGGACGGCCGCCTGAGCGTCAGCCTGCCCGCGGCACGGCGCACGCCCAACGGCCAGGAACTGATCATCCGCGGGGCGCGCCAGCACAACCTCCAGGGGATCACGGCCCGCATTCCCCTCGGGCTGCTGGTGGCAGTAACGGGCGTTTCAGGTTCGGGCAAGTCATCGCTGATCTTTTACATCCTCGATCGGGCCGCCCGCCAGCGCTATTACGCGGCCGGCGAGGCGCCCGGCAGCCACGAGGAGATCGAGGGCTGGGAACACCTGGACAAGGTCATCACCATCGACCAGCACCCCATCGGACGCATCCCCCGTTCCAACGCCGCTACCTATTCGGACGCCTTTACCTCCATCCGGCAGGCATTTGCCGCCACGCCCGAGGCTCGCGAGCTAGGGCTGACGGCCCGCGACTTTTCCTTCAACGTCCCGGGCGGGCGCTG
>JAAYZQ010000012.1 GCA_012514775.1 Anaerolineaceae bacterium | reverse complement strand
TTACCTGGACTTTAATGCCACCACGCCCATCGCCCGCGAAGTGGCCGACGCGATGGTGCCCTACCTGTACGAAGGCTTTGGGAACCCCTCCAGCAGCCATCCCTACGGCGTGGCCGCCCGCCGCGCCGTGGACGAGGCGCGAGCCCAGGTGGCCGGCCTCCTGGGCTGCCGGCCGGGCGAGGTGATCTTTACCAGCGGCGGCACCGAGAGCAACAACCTGGCCATCAAGGGCGCTGCCCTGGCGGGGCGCGAGCGGGGGGACCACGTCATCACCACCGCCGTGGAGCACCCGGCGGTCCTCAACGTCTGTGACTGGCTGCGGGACCAGGGCTTTCGCGTCACCGTGCTGCCCGTGGACGGGCAGGGGCTGGTGGACCCCGCCGACCTGGAGCGGGCCATCGAGCCGGGGACCATCCTGGTAACGGTCATGCACGCCAACAACGAGGTGGGCACCGTGCAGCCCATCGCCGCCCTGGCCGAGATCGCCCACAACCACGGCGCCCTGATACACACCGATGCCGCCCAGTCCGTGGGCAAGGTTCCGGTCCGGGTCGATGACCTGGCCGTGGACCTGCTCTCCGTGGCGGGCCACAAGGTCTATGCCCCCAAGGGCATCGGCGCCCTCTACGTGCGCGAGGGCGTGGGGCTCGTGCCCCTGCTCCACGGCGCGGGGCACGAGGGCGGGCTGCGGCCGGGCACCGAAAACGTCCTGGAGATCGTCGGCCTGGGCAAGGCCTGCGAGATCGCGGGCCGCGACCTGGCCGCCAACGAGGAGCACTTTCGGGCCATGCGCGACCGGCTCCACGACGGCCTCGTCGCCGCCCTGGGAGAGGATGTCGTACGCCTCAACGGGCACCCGGAGCTGCGCCTGCCCAACACCCTCAGCATCAGCTTCCGGGAGGTAGAGGCCAACACCCTCCTGTTGGCCATCGGCGACAAGGTGGCAGCCTCGGCGGGGGCCGCCTGCCACGCCGGCGAGGTCGACGTTTCGTCCGTCCTGCGGGCGATGGACGTGCCGGTGGAGTGGGCCATGGGCACCGTGCGCTTTTCGGTGGGGCGGGGCACCACCGCCGCCGAGATCGACCGCACCGCGGCCATCGTCGCCGAGGCGGTCCGGCGGCTGCAGTCCCGGGCGGGCCTGGCGCCGCCTGCGCTCCTGGAGGCCTGATCCCGGCCGGGTGGCAGCTTGCCATCGGCCACCAGCCAACGAGAGGGGGAGATCGAACATGCAATTCCTGGAGGTACTCGACCTGGGCGCCGGTGGGACCGTGCTGGTCGCCATCCTGACCATCGCCTTCGGCCTGCTCAACTGCTTCTTCGGCTACCGCATCTTTCGCTTCATGCTTGCCCTGTGGGGGCTCGTGCTGGGGGCCTACGTGGGCGCCACGGTCGCCGGCAACCTGGCCGACGGACAACTGCTGTGGGTCATTGTCGGCGGGGTGGTCGGCGCCATCCTCGGCGCGGTGCTGATGTCGCTCCTCTATTTCCTCGGCGTGTTCGTCGTCGGGGCCGCGGCGGGGGCCGTGCTGGCCGACGCGGTTGGCGTGGCCGCCGGCATCGACATGCCCACCCTGGTGGTCATCATCGTCGCCGTGGTGGTGGGCATCATTGCCCTCATCCTGCAGCGGGTGGTCCTCATCCTGGCCACGGCCTTTCTCGGGGCCTGGGCCGTGGTCAGCGGCGCCCTGTCGCTCCTGGCGGGCACCAGCACCACGCCCGCCGAGCTGTACGGCGACGCCGTCCAGGCCGGCCAACTGCTCCCGGGCCTGCCGTCGTTGGTGGTGTTGCTGGCGTGGTTGGTGCTCGCCCTGCTGGGCGCGGTGACCCAGTTCGCCATGACCCGCGAGCGGGCCGTGGCGCCGCCGCCTCCACCCGTGCCTCGCGACCGCTGGTAGCGGGGCTCAGTTCCCTTCCAGGAAGCAGGCGATGCCCCGGGCCACGCCCTGGGCGACCTCGTAGCTCCGCTCCGTGAGCAGCTCCCGGTCGGCGGCCATGAACCCCAGCTCGATGATGGCCCCGGGGGTGAAGGGGTCGATCTCGTGGAAGGCGTGGTATTCGGTCATGTCAAAGGTGATGCTGTCCTGGTGAAACTGGAGCCCCGTCGCCTGCCCGTATTCCCGGACGAGACAGGCCACCAGCCGGTCCTCCTCCTCCGGAATGGCGCTGCGGCTGACGCGGGCCACCTTGAACCCCGATGCCTCGGGCACGACGCACGAGTCGGCGTGGATGGAGACAAAGGCGGCGGCCTGGTACCCCTCCAGCTTGGTCGAGAACTCGGGCAACAGCTCGGCGTCATAGCCCTCGTACTGGAGGATGGCCACCACCCGCGCGGCGATGTCCAGGTTGATGGTCGCCTCTTGCAACCCGTCGTCGCAGACGGCTCCCGCGTCGCTCTGGTAGTGGCCCGCCACGACGCCCACTTTGAACGGCGCGGGCGTAGGGCTGGGCGTCGGGCTCTGCTCCGCCGTGGGCCCCGGCCGGGGCGTCCGCGTGGGGCGGGGCGTGCGGGTGGGCCGGGATAGACCGGACGTCGGAGCCCCCGGTGCGGCGGTCCCTCCGTCCTCCAACGGGGGCATGCTGGACGAAAGCCAGGTCGCGTAGGCGAGACCCAGGACAAAGGCCAGGGCCAGCAACCCTATCGTTCGCGCCCGCACGGTCGATCCCGCCACCTTCTCCTCGCCCGATCGATTTCCTGCAGATCATACCCTTAACACCCCATTTCGTCAAGCTGGCCATTGCCGGCAGGTGCACCAACGAGCTGCCGGTGATAGGGATCGGGCTCCGGGCGCCGGCCCCGGCGGCGTGCCCCGCGGTCTACACCCCTGGGGTAAGGGAATTACCCTGCAACATCCTCTCGAAAGAGCATACCGCGCCCGTGCCGTGTATCATATAATGGAGATAGGCTTGCCCCGCAGGCAAGTCTCCTTGTCCACCGAAGGCCGAGTCTGGCCATTGGCTCTCGACACCGAGGTGAAGCATGTCTCAACTCCGCGCTCTCTCCGGGCGGCTCTCCCCGAGCCCGTTCCACCTGCTTACAATCTACGCCTGCGTGGCGCTGCCGGCCCTGCTCCTGGCCGGCCTCGTGCTCCTGGTGGCCTGGCCTGCCGGGCCGGCTGCCGCCCAGGCTGCTCCCCTGGCCGAGGTAGGCGGACCCATTATCACGGACACAACCTGGGGCCTGGCGGGCAGCCCCTACCTCGTCACGGCCGACGTGACCGTGGACGACGGCGCGATCTTGACCATCGCGCCGGGCGTCGTCGTGCGCTTTGCGGCGGGAACGGGCCTGCACGTCGCCAACGGCCAGCTCCAGGCGACGGGCACCGCGGCCCAGGCCATCGTCTTTGGGCCCGACAGCTCGTCGCCGGCTCCCGGCTTCTGGGACGGCATCTCGTTCGCCACGGCCACGGGCGGCTCGACTCCCCTCGGCGTCCTCGGCTATTGCGAGATCTCGTACGCCGGCACCGGCATCCGGATGGAGGACTCGGACAATCACGTCATAGATCACTGCCGGCTGCACCACAACGGCGACGGCGGCGACATGGGCACGGGGGGCGCCGTCCACAGCATCGGCGACTGGCTGACCTTTACCAACAACGAGGTGTGGGACAACGAGGTGGGTCTGCACCTGCGCAAGGCCTTTCACAGCAGCATCACCGGCAACCACATCCACGACAACGCCGGCTACGGCATCGGCTTCATGGCCGCCGGCGCCACGGGCGGCGAGAGCAGCACCGTGAGCGACAACGTCATCGAGCGAAACGGAGGCTTTGGCCTGGGGTTCATCGCCGACGCCACCAACGGCGGCGGCTCGTACAACCTCATCTCCGGCAACCAGATCCTCGACAACGACGGCCACGGCCTCGTCCTCGATGGCGGCAGCCTCAACGAGGTGACCGCCAACGAGATCGCGGGCAATGGCGGGAACGGGCTGCAAGCCAGGGCGCAGTCGGCGTTGACCTTTGTCGACAACCAGGTGTCGGGCAACGGCACTCAGGGCCTCCTGTTCGCCAGCCCGAACTACACACCGCTGGCGCTGCACTCGAACGTGGTGTGCGGCAACGGCGGCGGCGAGATCGAGAACCAGTGGACCGGCCTCCTGCCGGCGGAGGGCAACTGGTTCGGCACGAACACGCCCCTCGCCGCCGATTTCGTCGGGAACGTAGATTATACCCCGCCCATCAGCATGTCCGTCGCTGCCGTGCCTGCCGTCCTGCCCGCCGACGGCAGCAGCACGGCGGCCGTCACGGTGGCCATGGGTGGCGCCGGCCATACCCTGGCCGACGGCTACGTACTCCAGGCCAGCGCCAGCCCCCCTGCCCTCACCCCTGCCTCGGCGCCCCTGGCCGGCGGCGAGGCCGAGTTCACCTACACCGCCACCACCATTCCCGGGCCGGTGCACGTCTCGGTCCTCGACCGCTGCGGCACCCTCTCCTTCCCGGACGTCCTGGCGCTCCAGGCCGTGGACCTGGCGGTGTACAAGGAGGGCAGCGGCGAGGTCGTCCTGCCGGGCGACGTGGTGACCTACACCGTCGTCGTGAGTGAGCTGAACGGGCTCGACGCCACAGGCCTGGTCGTCACCGACGACCTGCCCGCGGGCACCACCTGGCTCGCCGATACGGCCTCCGCCTGCGGCCTGGTCCGCAGCGCCACCTCTCCCTCCGTCGTCTGGGAGCGGGCGAGCTGGCCGGGCGGCACCTCGTGCCAGTTCAGCCTCTCCCTCTCGGTGGGAGAGGAGGCCTGCGCCATCGGGCAGTTGGCCAACACCGTGAGCGTGACCTCGGACGTGGCCGACGACGATCTGTCGAACAACTCGTGGACCACCGCCGGCGACTCGCCCGTGGTCGCCTGCCTGGACCTGGCCGTCGTCAAGGAAGGCGGCGAGCTGCTGATCGGGCCCCACAAGGAATACTGGGTCGACTATACCGTCACGGTTTCCAACGTGGGCGCCACGGCGGCCAACAGCGTGATCCTGACCGACGTTCTGCCCGCCGGCGCCGAGCCGCGGGATGATACGTGGAGCTGCGCGGGCGGGATCTGCACCCACGACGTCGGCGCGCTGTCTCCCGCCCAGTCGGTCCAGGTGCCCCTGTTGCTGGAGCTGGACAAGGCCGGCCTGGACTGCCCCGTGGTCTTGACCAACGTCGTGCGGGTGGCCGATGGGCTGTGGGCCGGCGACGTCAACCCGGCCGACAACGTGTATACCGTTACCACCGGGTTCGAGTGCCTGCCGGATCTCGTGGTCGTCAAGAACGACAACGTGGGCACCACGCCCGTGGGCGACAAGCTGCGGCTGCTGGAGCGCTTCGCGCCGGCGCTGCGCGCGGCCCAGCAGGACGAGTGCAAGGGCGTGGGCGAGTTGATCACCTACACCATCGCCTACGTGAACACCGGCCTGGAGACGGCCACGCACGTCGTCCTGACGGAAACCCTGCCGGCGTACACCAGCTACGCGGGCACGGGCTGGAATCACGCCGGCGGCGACGTCTACACCCGGGCCGTCGGCACCTTGCCGCCCGACGCCGGCGGGGTGGCGCACATGGTGGTCCGCGTCGCGGGCCTGCCCCCCGACCTCTCGCTGGAGAACGAGGTGCGCGTCGGCGGGGCCGAAGGGGATCTCGATCCCGCCGACAACGTCTCGTATGACCAGACGCCCGTCTGCCCGGCGTCGCTGCTCATATCCAAGGAAGCCGACCTGCCCTGCGCCTTTCCCGGCGACGAAATTCTGTACACCATCACCGTCACCAACCCCACCGGCTCGCCAGTGTCCGGGGTGACGTTGACCGATACTTTGCCCGCCTATACCGATTTCCTCGCGAGCATGGGCTGGGCGCCGGCGGGCGCGGGGCAGGTTGTCTATAACGTGGGCGAGCTGGCGCCCTTTGCCTCGGCCAGCGTCCACCTGGCGGTGCAGGTGCGCGCCGCGGTGCCCGAGACGGTGACCCAGATTCAGAACGTCGCCTGTGCCGGCTCGGGCGTCTCGGGCCAGGCCTGCGCCAGCCACGTCATGCCCATGCCCCTGGTGGCCGACCTGCGGGTCGTCAAGCACGACCACGTGGGGCCGCCGCCGTCGCGGGAGACCCTCGAGCTGCTGGAGCGGTACGAGGGCTTGCAGGCCGGCGGCGACGGGACCGCGGACCGAGAGTTCCTCTGGCAAGAGCCCCAGCAGGACTGGGAGCCGGTGCGGCCCGGCGACGTCTATTCCTACACCATCACCTATCTCAACCTGGGACGGCGGCCGGCGGCGGGCGTCGTCCTGACCGAGACTCTGCCGGCCGGCACCACCTACGTGGGCTATGACTGGACCCACGCGGGGGGCAGCACCTACACCCGCCCCGTGGGCGACGTGGCCGTGGGCAGCGGCGGGCAGCTCAATTTCTGGGTCCGGGTCGATCCCGACGCCTGCGGCAGCGGCGACTATCTCTACAACTGGGTGCGCATCGGCGGCAGCGCCGTCGAGTGCAACCTGGACAACAACTGGTCGGGCGAGGAAACGCCGGTGCTCCTGCCTGCCTGCGAGTATCGGGGCTACCTGCCCCTCATCGCCCGGGAATGGACGTGGACGCCGCCCCCGGAGCCCACGCCTCCCCCCAAGCCCCCCGAGCCGCCGGCCACCCCGGAGCCCGCCGCCTTTCTGTCCGACGTAGAGGTGAACCCCGAGACCAACCGGGTGTTTGTCGCCAGCCCCGAGAAGGACGCCGTCCTGGTCGTCAATCCCGAGGGCGCGGGCGCCGTGGTGACGTCCGTCCCCGTGGGCGATCATCCCCTGGGGCTGGCCGTGGTGACCACCACCAACAAGATCTATGCCGCCAACCTCAACTCGTGGACGCTGACGGCCATCCGCGGCACCGACTATGCGCGCCTGGCCGACGTCTACGTGGGGGCCCAGGCGTGCAAGGCCGCGGCCGACCCCGGCGACGCGCGGGTGTACGTCACCAACCACCTGGAGAGCGACAACGGCGCGGCCGCCGTCGACAGCCACTCGGACACGTTCCTGCACTACTACAGCCGGCTGCACGCCACCCAGGGACGTTACGGTATCGACGTGGACGCCGCCCGCGACGTGCTGTTCATCGCCGCCCGCGATGCCGGCCTCATTGCCATCCAGCAGGCCAACCAGCCGAACCTCGACCCGCAGATCGTCAAGCTCGATCCGGCGCGGGTGCCCTTTGTCGTCGCCTTTAACCCGGCCACCGAACACCTCTTTGTCACCGCGCCCGACAACCAGCGGGTCGTCGTCCTCGACCCCTATGCCATCCAGTGGCACCTCGGCCGCTGGACCACGGTCCTGCACCACAAGGTCATGATCCTGGAGGCGGACAATGCCGGCTGGATCGCCGACCTGGGCGTGGGCCAGGGGGCGGAGGAGGGCATTGCCGTCAACCCGCGGACAGGATACGTGTACGTCGCCAACGCCGGCGACGACACCGTCAGCATCCTGCGCGACGGCGACGACCCGGCGTCCATCGCCTGGGTAAAGGACGTCGCCGTGGGCGACTTTCCCCAGGGGGTGGCCGTCGACGTGGAGCGCAACCTGATCTACGTGGGGAACGCCGGCAGCCGGAGCCTGACGGTCATAGACGGGGCGACCAACACGGTGATCAAGACGATCCCCCTCGACTGAGCGGGCGCGGGCTGCGCCCGCTCGGTCGCCGCAACAAAAAAGGACCTGGCAGGCGATACCGCCCGCCAGGTCCTGTCTATCCGGAATTAGAGGTTCACCAGGTCCAGGCCCATGCCCAGGTCGGGCAGGGGCTCCTCGTCCTCTTCCTTGCCAAAGTGCAGGGCCTCCGACTCCTCGTCGAGGACCTCTACGGAGAGGGCCAGCGACTGGAGCTCCTTGACCAGCACCCGGAACGACTCGGGCACGCCCGGCTCGACGATCGCTTCGCCCTTGACGATGGCCTCGTAGGTCTTGGTGCGGCCCTGGACGTCGTCCGACTTGACGGTCAGCATCTCCTGGAGGGTATAGGCCGCGCCGTAGGCCTCCAGCGCCCAGACCTCCATCTCGCCAAAGCGCTGCCCGCCGAACTGGGCCTTGCCGCCCAGGGGCTGCTGCGTCACGAGCGAGTAGGGGCCGGTGGAGCGGGCGTGGACCTTGTCCTCGACCAGGTGCGCCAGCTTCATCATGGAGATGATGCCCACCGTCACCGGCTGGTCAAAGGATTCCCCCGTCTTGCCATCGTACAGGATCATCTTGCCGGCGATGGGCATCGGGATGCCCGTCGCGCGGCTGAGCTTCAGGGCAGTGAGGGTCACCGCGTCGTCCGTCTCGGGCTCCAGCTCCAGGCCGTCGGGCCACGCCCGGTCCTGCTTCTCCATCTCTTCGGCCATGAAGTGCAGCCACTCGCGCAGGCAGGTCACCCGGGCCTGCTCGCGGCGCTTCTGGCGCACGGCCATGGGGACGAGGTCAAAGCTGAACGAAATCAACTGCTCGGGGTCGTAGCCCCTTTCCCGCAGCCACTCTTGCATGACCACCTGGCGGACGTACTCGTGATCGCGGACCAGGCGCTCCTCGTCCACGTTCTTGCCCGCCAGCCACTGCAGCAGGTAAAAGCTCATGACCTCTTCGGCGGTCACCTCTTCGGGTACGACCTCGGCTTCGATGGCCCATTCCCAGGCGCGCGACACAAACACGTCCCAGGCGCGGTCCATCAGCCAGGCGCGGGCCAGCTCGGCCTGGATCTCGTCCTCGTCGGCGCCGTCGAACACGGGCGACACGGTCTTGAAGCCCAGGCGGTTGGCGGCCCACCCCAGGTGGGTCTCCAGGATCTGGCCGATGTTCATGCGGGCGGGCACGCCCAGGGGGTTGAGGATCAACTCCACCGCCGTGCCGTCCGACAGGTAGGGCATGTCTTCGAGGGGCACGACCTGGCTGATGACGCCCTTGTTGCCGTGGCGGCCGGCCATCTTGTCGCCCTCGGTCACCTTGCGCCGCTGGGCGACCATGACCCGCACCGTCCTCTCCACGCCGGCCGGCATGTCGCGGTGCTCCTCGCGGGAGAACTCTTTGACGTCGACGACGATGCCGTGCTCGCCGTGGGGCAGGCGCAGGCTCGAGTCCTTGACCTCGCGGGCCTTCTCGCCAAAGATGGCGCGCAGCAGCTTTTCCTCGGGCGTCAGCTCGGTCTCACCCTTGGGCGTGATCTTGCCCACCAGGATGTCGCCGGGGTTGACCTCGGCGCCGACGCGGATGACGCCCGTCTCGTCCAGGTCCTTCAGCGCGTCCTCGCCCACGTTGGGGATGTCGCGCGTGATCTCTTCGGGGCCCAGCCGCGTGTCGCGGGCCTCGACCTCGTGCTTTTCGATGTGCACCGAGGTGAACTTGTCGTCGCGCACCACCTGCTCGCTGACCAGGACGGCGTCCTCGTAGTTGCCGCCCTCCCAGCTCATGAAGGCCACCAGGACGTTCTGGCCCAGGGCCAGCTCGCCCATCTCGGTGGACGAGGAATCGGCCAGGACGTCGCCCTTGTTGACGTGCTCGCCCTTGACGACGATGGGCCGCTGGTCCAGGCAGGTGCTCTGGTTGGAGCGCTGGAACCGGCGCAGCTTGTAAGTGCGGCGGCCGTCGTTCCCCTGGATCACGATCTGGTCGCCGGTGACGCTCAGCACTTCGCCTTCCTCTTCGGCGACGACGATCTGGCCCGAGTCGATGGCCACCTGGCGCTCGATGCCCGTCCCCACGAGGGGGGCGTCGGGCTGGACCAGGGGCACCGCCTGGCGCTGCATGTTCGAGCCCATGAGGGCGCGGTTGGCGTCGTCGTGCTCCAGGAAGGGGATGAGGGCGGCCGTCACGCCGACGATCTGCTTGGGCGAGACGTCCATGTAATCCACCTTGGATACCGACTCTTCCAGGAACTCTTGCATGCGCCGCACCGAGACCCGGTCGTGGACAAACTGGCCTTCCTCGTCCAGCTCGGCGTTGGCCTGGGCGATGGTGTAGCGGTCCTCTTCGTCGGCCGACTGGTAGACGATGTCATTGATGGCCATGGGCCGGATCTTGATCTCGGGCAGCTCGGCAAAGAGGCCCTCCAGGCGCTCGGCCGTGGCCTCGTCCAGGCGCTGGTTGGCCTGGGCCACGATCTCGCCCGTGTCCGGGTCCACGATCTGCTCCCGGATGGTCTTGCCCACCAGGCGCTCCTTGCGGTTGGGCACGGTGTGGATGACCTTGCGATAGGGCGTCTCGATGAACCCGTACTCGTTGATGCGCGCGTAGGTGCCCAGCGAGCCGATGAGGCCGATGTTCGGACCTTCGGGCGTCTCGATGGGGCAGATGCGGCCATAGTGCGAGTGGTGGACGTCGCGCACGTCAAAGCCGGCGCGCTCGCGGCGCAGGCCGCCGGGGCCCAGGGCGCTCAACCGGCGCTTGTGCGTCAGCTCGTCCAGCGGGTTGGTCTGCTGCATAAACTGCGAGAGCTGGCTGCCGCCAAAGAACTCGCGCGTGGCGGCCACCACGGGCCGCACGTTGATGAGCGAGATGGGCGTCATCTGCTCCGGCTCGCGGATGCTCATGCGCTCGCGCACCACCCGCTCCATGCGCAGCAGGCCGATGCGCAACTGGTTCTGGATCAGCTCGCCCATGGTCTTGACGCGGCGGTTGCCCAGGTGGTCGATGTCGTCGGGCCCTTCCACGCCGTTGTTGATCTGGATCATGCGCTCGACGACCTTCACCAGGTCCTCGGGCGTCAGGGTTCGCTTGTCGGGCGGCACGTTCAGCTCCAGGCGCTTGTTCAGCTTGTGCCGGCCCACGCGGCCCAGGTCGTAGCGCCGGGGCGTGAACAACAGCGACTGTAAAAAGTTCTTGGCGTTGTCCAGGGTCGGCGGGTCGCCCGGGCGGAGCTTCTTGTACAGCTCGACGAGCGCCTCTTCCGTGGTCTTGGTCGGATCGCGCTCGATGGTGGCCTGGATGTAGGGATGATCCGGCATGGTGTCGGACATCTCAAAGAGGGCGCGCAGCTCCTCGTCGGTGCCATAGCCGACGGCGCGCAGCAGGATGGTGAGGGGCAGCTTGCGCTTGCGGTCGACCTTGACCGACAGAATGTCCCGCTTGGCCGTCTCGAACTCGAGCCAGGCGCCCCGGTTGGGGATGAGCTTGGCCATGCACAGCTCGCGGCCGGTGATGCGGTCTTCTGTTACCGAAAAGTAGACGCCCGGCGAGCGGATCAGCTGGCTGACCACCACGCGCTCGGCGCCGTTGATGATGAACGTACCGTTTTCCGTCATCAGCGGAAAATCGCCCATGAACACGTCCTGCGTCGTCCACTCGTCGCTTTCTTTGTTCCACAGGGCGACGCGGACGTAAAGGGGCACCGAATAGGTGATGTCCCGTTCCAGGCATTCCCGCTGCGAGTATTTGGGCTCCTCGAACCGATAGGTGAGCCCCAGCTTTTCGTTTACCTCCTGGTTGAAACCAGGGAAGTGAAGCTCCAGGTTGCCGTTAAAGCTCTGGATGGGCGAGATCTCGTCAAACAGCTCGCGCAATCCCTCATCCTGGAACCATCCATACGATTCCAGTTGGACCTCGATGAGATCCGGCAACGGCAACACGTCTGGAATTCGTGCATACGATTTACGCTGCGGTTGGCTCGACATTCACATTACTCCTTGGCTATTGGCCGGGTGCAAGCGACGTGCTCGCCCGGCTGTCTCCATCCACGCCTGTTGTGGGAACGGGAAGACAAACACAAAGCCGTTGAGGACAAAATCGGCTGTTAAGCTTGACATCAAGGTAGACTCTTACAGGCGCACAGAATCAATTTACGGCCTTTTCTAACCGCAAATTGACATTATATCCACTACCCGATTTTCTGTCAAATTTGAGAGTAGGAATGGTGAATCAAATCAGGCCCAGAAGAGCAGCCGCGCCAGGTTCAGGGCAGCGGCAGCTTCTCCCTCCGCCGTCGACATGAGCCACATGACCAGGACGGCGATGATGACGACGATGGCCACCACCACGGCGACCTTGATCCAACTGATGGGCGCCTCGCCCTGCACCTCGCCCGTCTGGCCGTTGACCAGGAAGTGATAGACCTTGTCGTTGTAACGGTAGGAGGCCATCCACACCGGAAACATCACGTGTTTGTAGGTCATGTTGGAAAAGGCCGTCTTGACCTGCAGGTTGCGGTGCGTGTCGCCCGGAACCTGCTGCGCGCAGGCGCTGCGCACCTGCGCCTGGATGATCTCCTGGCCGGTCTGCCACCCGCCGCGCAGGTCGATGGTATACGCCTCGGCGCCCCAGCCCGACAGGAACTTGGGCTCGTAGGGCACCAGCACCTTGGTATCGAAGGGGTAGATGCGCTCGATCATGCCCCGGTCAATGTTCTGCGAGGCAGGCACCAGGACGTCGTCGAACGGGAGCTGCAGCCGCCCCGACGCCGGCACCCAGCGGATCTTTTGCACCTTCCGGGTCTGCTGCACGCGTTTGCCCTTGTCGTCGGTCGCCCAGAAGGTCTCTTCCTCGTAGTAATAGTGCCCCGCCTCGGCCCGCCACGACGACGACGTGAGCGTGTCGAACGTCCAGAACGGCATATAGATCCCTTGCAGCCTGGCGTTCGCCTCTTTGGCAATCTTTTTCACCGGGTTGGGCCTGAAAAAGCCGCGCCCCAGCCATTGGCGAAACTCGCTCACCGCCCGGGCGCGATCCACCTGGAAGGGAAGGAGCGACTCGGGCTTGATGACCTGGGCCACCTGCTCCTGGGGCACCACCTGGTTCGAGCCGCAGAAGGCGCACTCGGTCGAGATCACCTGGTCGTCGATGGTGTTGACCGCGCCGCAGCTCTCGCACTTGATGGAGCGCTTGCCTTCGCCATAGCCCACCTGCTGTGGGGCGGCGAGCATTTCCTTCAGGGCCTTTTCCAGGTCGTACTCCTGGATCTGCTGCTCGGTAACGGGAACGGTGGTGCTGTAGCCGCAATAGGGACAGAGGAGAGCCCCCGTGGCTGCATCGAAATTGACTTCAGCCCCACACTTGGGGCACGGAAATCTGTGGACCTGATCGTTCGTCATGCTCCCCCCTCGGGCGTTCGGCTGGCTATGGCCCCCCTTCGGGCATGTACCGCGGGGATTTTAACACATTCCGGGCGCGATGGCAACTCTGGCCCTATCCTGGCGCCTGGGAGGCGCCTGGCCCCTGTTTGACACTGCTTGCTCCCTGGGGTACAATGACGCTGGACAACGCCGCCAGGAGCCGAGCCAATGACCGTCGACGACCGCTACAATCCAAGGATGATCGATCTGCCCCAGGGCGACAGGCCCCGCGAGCGCTTGCTGGCCAGGGGACCCGCCGCCCTGGCCTCGGCCGAGCTTCTGGCCATCGTCCTGGGCACGGGCGTCAAGGATGAGAACGTGGTGCGCGTTTCGCAGCGGCTGCTGTCCACCTTTGGCGGCCTGTCGGGCCTGGCCCAGGCCAGCGTGGGGGAGCTGATGGCGGCCCGGGGGCTGGGGCCGGCCAAGGCCTCCCAGTTGAAGGCAGCCCTGGAGCTGGGCCGCCGCCTGCTGGTCGAGGGGCCGGAGCAGCGGCCCCAGGTTCGCTCGCCTGCCGACGCGGCCAACCTGTTAATGTCCGAGATGAGCTTGTTGGAGCAGGAGCACCTGCGCGTCATGATGTTGGACACCAAGAATCGAGTCCTGGGATGGCCGACGGTATACGTCGGCTCCCTGAACACGAGCCTGATCCGGGTGGGCGAGCTGTTTCGCGAGGCCATCCGCTACAACTGCGCCTCTATTATCGTCGCCCACAACCATCCTTCCGGCGACCCGACGCCCAGCCCCGAGGACGTGGCCGTCACCCGCCAGATCGCCGAGGCGGGCAAGCTCCTCGACGTCGACGTCCTCGACCACCTGATCATCGGCCGCCAGCGCTTTGTCAGCCTCAAGGAGCGGGGGCTGGGGTTCAGCCTGTGAAGGGCAACGTCCGCGACCTGCTCCTGGCCGACCTCGCCGGCTGCCTGGTGCTGCTGGCCGCCCTGGCCGCCGGCTGGCGCGACGCGGCGGCCTTTGGCCTGGCCGTCCTGGTCATCCTGAACCTGCTGGCGATCCTGCGCGAGCGGCTGGCTCGCGCCGACGAGGAATCGAAGGAATGACGACAAAATCTGTTGCCCCTCAGGCCGCGGGCAGGACCCGCCTGCCAGCGACGTTGGTCGAGATCCGGCGCCTGTTCGACGCCCTCGACTGGGACGCGATGGCCCGCCAGGTGGCCGCCGAAGCGCAGACCGGCGTGGCCATCGTGGGGCCCGTGAACTCGGGCAAGTCGACCCTGTTCAACACCCTCAAGGGCAGGGAGGTGTCGCCCGTGGGCGCCGTGCCGGGGACCACGCAGGCCACGCAGTACGAGGAGTGGGGGCCCTTTTCCCTGGTCGACACGCCGGGCTTTGGCGAGGTGCGCGGCGTGGATCGCGCCCGCATCGCCCTGGAGGCGGTCCGCGGCGCCAGCGTCCTCGTCCTGGTGCTCGACGCCATGGCCGGGGTGCGCCAGGCCGACCTGGGGCTCTTGCAGCAGCTCAAGGCCACCGACAAGCCGGTGGTCATCGCCCTGAACAAGATGGACCTCGTGGGCAAGGACGACCAGGAGCGGGTGCTGAACGACGCCCGCGACAAGCTCGGCGAGCCGGGCATCATCCCCATCTCGGCCAAGGAGGGCACCAACGTGGCCACGACCCTGCTGCCGCAGCTCGTCGACGCCCAGCCGTCCCTGGCCGTGGCCCTGGGGCGCGCCCTGCCGGGCTATCGTCAGCAGGCGGCCAACAGCGTCGTGCGGCAGGCGGCGGTGTGGAACGCCGTCATTGGCGCCGAGCCCATCCCCGGCCTGGACATTCCCTTTCTCCTGGCGGTCCAGGCCCAGATGGTGCTGCGCGTGGCGACCATCTACGGCGAGCCCATCAGCGTGCAGCGGGCGCGCACCATGGCGGCCACCATCGTCGGCGGCGTGGCCCTGCGCTATCTGGCCCAGCAGGGCGCCAAGCTCATCCCCGGCCCGGGCTGGATCGTCGCCGGGTCCATAGCCGGCCTGGGGACGTGGGCCATCGGCCAGGTGGCCATCCGCTACTTCCAGCACGGCAAGCGCCTGAGCACCGCCGAGATGCAAGAGCTCTATCGCAGCCTCATGCGCAACCCGCGCCGGAGAAAGGGGAAAAAACAGCGTGCCCAAGCCTGACTCCGGGCCCTGGGCCCGGCTCGACATCGACTACGAGACGGCGCGGGCGGCCTACGAGGCCGGCCAGAAGCTGCACCGCGGCGGGCAGGTCTTTTTGGTGCGCCCCGCCCTGCGCGAGCCCGCCGAAGGCCTGGTCCTGTGGGTCACCGACCAGCGGACCGAGGGCGAGCACGGCCTGCTCCTCTACCCCGACGGCCGGGTCGAGATCCGCTAGTCAGGGTCCTGTCGGGTACCGGTCGGACAGGGGCCTTTACACACCCCGCCCGAGTATGATACAATAGGGGCGTGGAGGAAGACGCCATGTCGGAACCCTTATTGGTTTTGATCACCGCCGGCTCGGAAATAGAGGCCGAGGACATTGCCACGGCGCTGGTCGCCGAGCGGCTGGCCGCTTGCGTGAACGTCGTGCCTGGGATCGCGTCCATCTATCGCTGGCAGGGAGAGGTGCAGCGCGACCAGGAATGGCTGCTGGTGGTCAAGAGCCGCCGCGACGTCCTGGACGACCTGGTACAGCGCGTGAGAGAGCTGCACAGCTACGACCTGCCCGAGACCATCGCCCTGCCCCTGGTGGGCGGCAGCGCGCCCTACCTGGACTGGCTCGTGGGCGAGGTCCGCGAGGGATAGGCGGCCTCAGGGGCCGATTGGCCGGCGGCATTGCCGGGAGGTGGAAAATGCGCGACCTCGTTCGACAGATCGCAGAGGGCTACAAGTCCGTCAAGCTGCAAGGCCAGCAGGAGGGCTATGTCGTCTTCTCGGGGCACGATCCCGATACAAACCAGCCCGTGTCCATCAAGGTCCTGCCGCGGCTCCTGCGCGGCGAGGCGCAGGGCGCACGGCAGTTCGAGGCCCTTTCCCGGGCTCTGCGGCAGCTCAACCATCCCAACATTGTGAGCGTGCGGCAGGCAAGCGCCCGGGCGGGCATGCCCTACATCGTCACCCGGGCCGTGGAAAGCGGGCAGCGCCTGGCCGCGGTCCTCGACCGTCAGTGGGACGTGGCGGCGGCGGCCGACCTGGTGATGCAGGCCGGCAGGGCCCTGGAACATGCCTACAACAAGGGTGTGGTCCACGGCAGCCTCACCCCGGAGAGCATCATCGTGGAGGACAGGGGCCGGGTGCTGGTCGGCGATTTCGGCCTCAGCGAGCTCATGGAGATGGTCGGGGTCCGCCGGCAGGGCGAGGCCTCGCCCTTTATCGCCCCCGAGCGGGCGGCGGGCAACGCGGCCACGCCTCGCACCGACGTCTATTCCCTGGCGGCCATCCTCTACCGGCTGCTGAGTGGGCGGCCGCCCCAGGTCGTCAAGGGCGAGGTCCTGCCCCCCAGTCGCTTTAACCGCGATGTGCCCGTTGGCATGGACCCCGTCCTGGTGCGGGCCCTGGCGCCGAACCCCACGGATCGCTTTCCCGACGTCAAGGCCTTCCTGGCGGCCCTGGGCAGCGTGAGCCTCACCGCCAGGGCGCAGCCGGCGCCGGCCGAGACGGAGGGCCGCACCTGCCCCCGCTGCGGGACGCCGAACCAGGCGGGGCGCTTTTGCCGCAAGTGCGGCGCCCAGCTCGACCAGCCCACGGCTCGGGCACCCGAGCGACGCCAGCCCACGCCGCCCCCGGTCAGCAGGGCTCCCGAACCGAGCCAGCCTGTCCTGAAGGCGCCGCCCGGGGTGCCCCAACGCCGCAAGCCCCCGCCGCCGGCCGAGTCCAAGTTGGACGAGCCCATCCAGATCACGACCATTGAAGTGGGCCACGTCGAGATCGGCAAGGGGGTGGAGCGGCAAGAGACGGTCATTGCCCAACCCATGTCCGTCGCCACCGGGGCCATCTCGGCCGACTTTCCCGAGCCCCTGCCCATGCCCGAGCTGAAGGTGACCGGCAGCGGCCTGTTCGCGGCTGACTTTGATCAACCGCCCATCGCCATGCCCGAGCCGCCAGAGATGCCGGTCATCGATTGGGCCGAGATCGCGCCGCCCATGCCCGAGGTGCCGACCATCGAGGACGTGCGCCTGGAGCAGGAGCGCCTGCAGCAGGAGCGCGTGGACCAGGAGCAGGAGCGCCAGGAGCATGAGCAGGAGCGCCAGGAGCATGAGCGCCAGGAGCAGGAGCGGACTTGATCTATCTGCAAGATCTGCTCGCCGCCACCGGCGGCAGCCTCCACGGGCCGGTCTTTGCCGACGAGTTTTCCGATTTCTGCTACGATACGCGCCTGCTGAACTCGGGCGAGCTCTTTTTGGCCGTCGTCACCGACAAGGGCGACGGCCACGATTACGTCCTGGAGGCGGCGCGCAGCGGCGCGGCCGGCGTCCTCTGCCAGCGGCCCTTTGACCTCCACGAGCTCGGCGTCACTTGCCTGCTCATCGACGACACGCGCCAGGCCCTGGTGGACTGGGCGCGGTTCGTCCTGCAAAAGCACCGGCCCGACGTGGTGGGCATCACCGGGTCCAGCGGCAAGACGACGACCAAGGAGATGGTCGCCGCCGTCCTGGCGCGCCGGCACCCCGTCTTTGCCAACTATGGCAACTATAACGACCGCTACGGCCTGCCCATTGCCCTCGGCCGGCTGGCGGCGGAGCATCGCGTGGCGGTCCTGGAGATGGCCTGCGAAGGCCTGGACGAGATCCGCGAGCTGGCGGCCCTGACCCGGCCGCGCGTGGGCATTGTCACCGCCGTCAACGAGACGCACCTGGCCTACCTCGGCTCGCTGGAGGCCATCGCTGCTGAAAAGGGCCGCCTGGTGGAGGCGCTGCCCCCGGCCGGCGAGGGGGGCGTGGCCATCCTCAACTACGACGATGCCCGGGTCCGGGCCATGGCCGCCCGGACCCGGGCCCACACCATCACCTACGGCCTCGACCCCGACGCCGACCTGGTGGCGGGCAACGTCCAGGCCGACGAGACGGGGGTGTCGGTCACCGTTTTCGTCAAGGACTTTTTTCCGCTGCCCGGCCGCCGTCACCACGGGGGCCGCCGCAAGCTGCGCGTGCGCCTGGCGCTCCTGGGCCGGCCCGCGGCCTATGCCGCCCTGGCCGCCGTGGCCGCCGGCCTGGCGCTGGACGTGCCCCTGGAGGAGGCGCTGGCCGCCCTGGCGGCCATGAAGCCCCTGCCCGGCAGGCTCAACCCCCTGCCCGGCAGGGATGGGGCGCGCGTCCTGGACGACAGCTTTAACGCCAGCCCGGCCTCGACCCTGGCGGCCCTGGACGTCCTGGATCTGTTTCACTCCGGGCGGCGGGTGGCCGTCTTGGGCGATCTGCGCGACCTGGGCAGCGTGGAGGCCGAGGCCTACCGGCGCGTTGGCGAGCGCGTCGCCGCCGGCGTGGACCTGCTGGTGGCGCAGGGCGACGCGGCGCGGCGCGTGGCCGAAGAGGCGCAGGCCGCCGGCCTGCCCGCGGACCGCCTGCTGGTGACCTACACCGCCGAGGACACGCTGCGCGGCCTGGCCGGCCGGCTGGCGCCCGGCGACACGGTCCTGGTCAAGGGCGCCGTCGAGTCGCGCATGGAACAGGTGGTGGCCGGGCTGCTGGCCGACCCCGAGGCGGCGCCCCGCCTCCTCGTGCGGCAGACGGCCGGCTGGAGCAAGGTCCGGCTGCTGCATCCCGGCCGCCCCACCTGGCTGGAAGTGGACCTGGAGGCCATCGCCCACAACGTGCGGCGCATCGTCGGGCACGTTGGCCCCGGCGTCCGGGTCCTGGCCGTCCTCAAGGCCGACGCCTACGGCCACGGCGCGGCCCGCGTCGCCCGGACGGCGCTCAACAACGGTGCCTCTCACCTGGGCGTGGCCAGCATCAACGAAGGGGCGGCCCTGCGCCGGGTGGACATCACCGCTCCCATCCTGGTTCTGGGCTATACCCCGGCCTGGCAGGCCCGCGACCTGGTGCTGCACGACCTGTCGGCCACGGTCTATAACCTGGACGTGGCCCGCGCCCTGAGCCGGGCGGCCCGCGAGCTGAACCGGGAGGTGCGGGTCCACGTCAAGGTGGACACCGGCATGGGACGCCTGGGGCTCCTGCCCGAGGACGTGCCCGCCTTTGTGGCCGACCTGCGCGCGCTGCCCGGCCTGGTCCTGGAAGGCATCTTTACCCACATGTCCACCGCCGACAGCGACCTGGCCTACGCCCGCTGGCAGCTCGCTCGCTTTCGGCAGGTCCTGGAAACCCTGTCCGGGGCCGGGGTCCACGTTCCCCTGGTGCACGCCGCCAACTCGGCCGCCATCCTGGCGCTGCCCGAAAGCCACCTGAACATGGTTCGCCTGGGCATCGCCATGTACGGCCTGCAGCCTTCGGCCGAGGTGCCCTTGCCGCCCGACTTCCGGCCGGCCCTGAGCTTCAAGACGCAGGTGGCCCAGGTCAAGGCCTTGCCGCCAGGCAGCTTTGTGGGCTATGGCAAGAGCTACCAGACCGCCGGCGAGGAGCGCATCGCCGTCCTGCCCGTGGGCTATGCCGACGGCTTTCGCCGTGCCCCGCGCCACTGGGGCGAGGTCCTCATCCGCGGCCGGCGGGCGCCCATCGTCGGCCGCGTGTCCATGGACCAGACGACCGTGGACGTCAGCCACATCCCCGGCGTGCGCCAGGGCGACGAGGTCGTGCTCATCGGCGAGCAGGGAGACGAGCGGATCACGGCCGAAGACGTGGCCGAGCGGCTGGGCACCATCAACTATGAGGTCGTCAGCGAGATCCTGGCCCGGGTGCCACGGGTGGTGTGAGGACCGGGGCGCCTGGCGGACCCTGTCTAAATAGAGAGGCGTTAACCGGGCTGCTTCTTCAGGCGTCTTGATGGTGGTCGAAATCTGGGCCTGGATTCTCTCGTCCCGGCCAGGGTGATCGTCGACTTGGATCGATTGGAAGTGTATCTTTGGCGCTCTCGTGAAGTGGGCTTCTCTGACCTCCTCCCTACGGCTGTGGCGCACGGCGGCTCGTCGGATTTGCAATCTTGGACGAGTTGTGCTAGAACGTGGTTGGTTCTGAAAAACTCATCTTTCTGGCTTCTGGCTTTCAAGGCGAAAGATAGTCTTGGCTCACGCGAGTGTTGGCCGGGCAGGCGTTTGGCACGGGCGTGACGAGCACCCTGGCCTCGCCGGTGTACACCTACACCCTGCCGGGGGTCTACACCGTCACCCAGTGGATAACCGACACGGCCAGCGGTGCGACCGACGTCCTGACCCGCAGCGGCTACGTCACCGTCGCCGGCCAGGGAGCAGTTGTCGTCACGACGACCATCAGCTACGACTACGACCCATTGTACCGTCTCGCCTCGGCCACGTACTCCACTGGCGAGGTGTACACCTACACCTATGACTCGGTCGGGAACCGCCTGAAGAAGGGTGTGAGCGGCGCGGTGACCGAGTACGTCTACGACGACGCCAACCGCTTGACAAGCGCGGGTGGAGTCGAGTATACTTGGGATCAGAACGG
>JAAYZQ010000119.1 GCA_012514775.1 Anaerolineaceae bacterium | reverse complement strand
CAGGGTCCTGAGCAACGCGAAGGGCAGGGTCCTGAGCAACGCGAAGGGCAGGGTCCTGAGCAACGCGAAGGGCGATGCGCGCCTTGATGGGCGCCCAACGGATGCGGGTCAGCCGCTGGTGGGCGATGTCAAAGCCCTCCGGCACGATGGCATCCTGCTCGCCGTGGAGCAGCGCCGCCACTCCCTCTTGCCCATCCTCGTCGTGCACGGCGCGCTGCCGCTGGCACGACGAGCAGTGGGCCGCGTCGTGGCGCTCGTAGGTCTCGGGCTGGGTATAGGCGCTCATGAACCCTTCGAAGTTGCGCACCACCACCCGGTCGGCCGACTGACTCACCAAGTAGTTGGGCATGACCGGCACCTTGCCCCCACCCTTGGGTGCGTCGATGACAAACGTCGGCACGGCGAACCCGGAGGTGTGCCCCCGCAGCGACTCGATGATCTCGATGCCCACGGCCACCGGCGTCCGGAAGTGGCCCGCGCCGTGCACCAGGTCGCACTGATAGATATAGTAGGGCCGCACCCGGTTGCGCACCAGCTTGTGCACCAGCTCTTTGAAGACGTTGGGGCAGTCGTTCACCCCGGCCAGCAGGACCGACTGGCAGCCAAGAGGGATGCCGGCGTCGGCCAGGCGGGCCAGGGCCACCTCCACCTCGGGCGTGATCTCTTTCGGGTGGTTAAAGTGGATGTTCATCCACAGGGGATGGTATTGCCGAAGCATCTCGACCAGCTCGGGCGTGATCCGCTGCGGCAAGAAGCACGGAACCCGGGTGCCGATGCGCAGCACCTCCACGTGGGGGATGGCCCGCAGGCGCCGCAGCAGGTCCTCCAGGATGGCGGGCGGCAGCGTCAGCGGGTCGCCGCCCGAGAGCAGGACGTCGCGCACCTCGGGATTGCCGGCGATGTAGCGGATCTGCGCGTCATAGTCCCGGCGGCTGAATTGCGCGCCGGGATCGCCCACGATGCGGCTGCGGGTGCAGTAGCGGCAGTAGCTTGCGCACTGCGTCGTCACCAACATCAGCACCCGGTCGGGATAGCGGTGCACCAGGCCGGGCACCGGCGAGTGGGCGTCTTCGGCCAGCGAGTCGACCATCTCGGCCGTGTAGGGCACCCGCTCCCGGCCGGTGGGGATGACCTGCCGGCGGATGGGGCAGTGGGGATCGCCGGCGTCCATGAGGCTGGCAAAGTAGGGGGTGATGTCCACCCGAAAGTGGCCCGGTGCGGAAAGACCTTCGATCTCGTCCGGCGTCAGCCGGATGACCCTCGATAATTCTTCGACTGTGTTGAGCCGGTGGGCAAGCTGCCAGCGCCAGTCTTGCCACTTTTCCAGGGGAACGTCCTCCCAGGGATGCGGAGGACCGCTCGTACCGGGAGGTTCCTGCACGTCTCCTTCGCTTTCAGCGCTGCTATCGACCGTCCTCATGCCAGGGCTCCTCTTCTTCCTCTACCTCTTCGTCGTCGTCTTTTTCATCCCAATCGTCGTCATCCCAATCGTCCTCGTCGTCCCAGTCGTCGACCTCTTCTTCCTCTTCCTCTTCCTCTTCTTCCCAGTCGTCCGACGGTTCGTCGTAGGCCCAATCCAGCTCCAGGGGCGACACGTCCACGATCTCCAGTTCCGCCCCGCAGCTCTCGCACGTAACCCGCTGGCCCAGCTTCGGCGTTGCCACGCGCACGGGTTCTTCACAGTCAGGACAAAATGCGATGGCCATTGGATCCTCCTCTTTGTTGTCCCGCAAACTCGTAGCTCGCAGATGGCCGCAGCGGCACGAGCTTGGCTACGCAATATGCCGGCCCCGCCGCGTTGCTACCCTGCCCTCCACCGGACGGTCCCTTCGTCTCCGGCCTGTGAGGAGAAGGCACCTGTCCCCGCCCGGCCTTAAGTCCGGTACGAGGTCGAACGTGCCCACACCGGCCCAAGGCACGGCGCCGGAATTATACCACAACTTTTACACGATGCCAGCCAGAACGTCAACTTTGGAGGGAAACGCGACCACATTCACCGCTTGCCTGGGATCGCCGAGCGCCGACTCGGCGTTTCTCTCCACACGCAGCTTACCGAGCTGGTGTGGTGCGCGGCGATCCCAGCGGCGGTCAAGAGACAAGACAACAGCCGTAACCACCGCGGCCGCGATCTTGACAGCCGCGGGCTTCTCCGTTATCATCCGCTTACGTCCAAAGAAAGGTGCGATGACCATGACGACCAGATCGCGGGTTGCCCTGCTGTACACGCAGCCCGAAACCGTGCTCGACGACCTTTGCAGGGTCTGCGACCTGGCCGGCATGGCCGAGGCCCTCGATCCACGCGCGACTACGATCCTCAAGGACAACATCTCGTG
>JAAYZQ010000118.1 GCA_012514775.1 Anaerolineaceae bacterium | reverse complement strand
GCCAGCTCGGCAAGTTGCCTGTAGACAGAAACGCCGGGCCGGCGCTCGGCGATCCGGGCAACAGGACCGACTCTGCATCAACCTTCGCGACGAGAATGCGTCAAATTGCCCGGCGTGGCGACTGCTGGTATAATACGCTGGTTTGCCGGGCATGGAAGCCCGGTTATTCCTGAGGAGTGCGGCAAAACAATGGTTTCCCTAAAGCAAGACTGGCATGCGATGAGCACTGCGGACGTGGCGGCCGCCCTCGAAACGGACCTCGAGACGGGCCTGTCCGAGGATCAGGTTCGCCAGCGGCGGGCCGAGTTCGGCCGCAACGAGCTCCAGGAAGCGCCACGAAGGGGCTTCTGGCGGAGGCTGCTGGATCAGTTCAACCAGTTTCTCGTTCTGATCCTCCTCGCTGCCGCCATCGTTTCGGCCCTGGTGGGCTGGCGCGAATTCAGCCGCACGGGCAGCACCACCGAGTTTGTCGATGCCGGGGCCATCATGGCCATCGTCATCCTCAACGCCGTCCTGGGTGTGGTCCAGGAGGGACGGGCGGAAGAGGCGCTGGCGGCCCTCAAGAAGATGTCGGCCCCCAACGCCCGTGTGCTGCGCGGCGGTCACCTGATCACCGTGACATCGCCCGAGCTGGTGCCCGGCGACGTGGTGATCCTGGAGACGGGCAACTTTGTGCCCGCCGACGTGCGCCTCGTGGAAAGTGTTAACCTGCGGATCGAGGAGGCGTCGCTGACGGGCGAATCGGTGCCCGTGGGCAAGGATGCCGGCGAGGTGCTGTCCCTCCAGGCCGGCCTGGGCGACCGCGACAACATGGCCTTCATGAGCACGCTGCTCACCTACGGCCGCGGTACCGGGGTAGTCGTCGCCACGGGGATGGGCACCGAGATCGGCAAGATTGCCGAGATGCTGCAAACCTACGAAGAGGAACAGACGCCCCTGCAGGTCAAGCTGGACCAGTTGGGCAAGACCCTGGGCATCGCCACCCTGGTCATCTGCGCCCTGGTGGGCATCATCGGCGTCGTGCGGGATACGCAACTGGGCGTCCTCTTTGCCCAGGGCGCGGGCTCCTACTTTGGCATGGAAGAGACCGTGCCCACCCTTGTCGAGATGTTCATGGTGGCGGTCAGCCTGGCCATTGCCGCCGTGCCCGAGGGATTGCCGGCAGTGGTCACCATCTCCCTGGCCCTGGGCATGCAGGAGATGATCCGGCGCCACGCCCTCATCCGCAAGCTGCCCGCCGTGGAGACGCTGGGCTCGGCCACGGCCATCTGCTCCGACAAGACAGGCACCCTGACACAGAACGAGATGACCGCCGTCCAGATGTACGTGGACCGCACTCTGCTGACCATCAGCGGCGAGGGCTACAAGCCCGAGGGCGAGTTCCTGGAAGAATCGAACCAGGTGGGACTGGAGGGTTACCCCGGCATGCGCCTGCTGCTGCGCGCCGGGCTGCTGTGCAACGACGCCCGCCTGGAGCGGATCGAAGAGAACGGCACGGGGCAATGGCGCATCGCCGGCGATCCGACGGAAGGCTCCTTTGTCGTGGCCGCCGCCAAGGCAGGCTACTGGAAGGACGCCTTGTCGAAAGAGTACCCACGCCTGGCCGAGATTCCTTTTGACTCCGAGCGCAAGCGCATGACGACCTTCCATCCCGACCCGCGCTACGGCGACTACGTGGCCTACATGAAGGGCGCGCCCGACATTGTCCTGGGCCTGTGCAACACCGTGCTGGAGGATGGCACCATCCGCCCCCTGACCGATGAGCGGCGGCGCAACATCCTGGACGAGAACGAATCGCTGGCGGCCAACGCCCTCCGCGTCCTGGGCGTTACCTTTCGACCCCTGGAAGAGGTGCCCGAGAACCCCGAGTCCGAAGAGTGGGAGAAGGACTTTACCTTTATCGGCCTCCTGGGCATGATCGATCCTGCCCGCCCCGAGGTCAAGCCCGCCATCGACATGGCGCGCCGGGCCGGCATCAACACGGTGATGATCACCGGCGACTATCCGAACACGGCCATGGCCATCGCCAAAGAGATCGGCCTGTTCCAGGAAGGGGATGGCTGCTTGACGGGCGCCGAGCTGGACCAGATGGAAGAAGACGAGTTCGAGCGGGTCGTCCAGGACGTGGCGGTCTATGCCCGCGTCTCGCCGCAGCACAAGGTCAAGATCGTCGAAGGGCTAAAGTCATGGGGCCACGTCGTGGCCATGACAGGCGACGGTGTCAACGATGCCCCGGCGCTCAAACGGGCCAGCATTGGCGTGGCCATGGGCATCACCGGCACCGACGTCACCAAGGAAACAGCCGACATGGTCCTCACCGACGACAACTATGCCAGCATCGTCTCGGCCATCGAGCAAGGGCGGATCATCTACTCCAACATCCGCAAGTTTGTCTATTACCTGATCTCGTGCAACATGGCCGAGATCACCATCCTTCTGGTGGCCATGATCGCCGGGTGGCCCCTGCCCCTGGTGGCCATCCAGCTCCTGGTGCTGAACCTGCTCACCGACGGCGCCCCGGCCCTCGCCCTGGGCATGGAAAAGGGCGATCCCGACATCATGCAGCAGCGGCCGCGGCCCGTGACCGAGCCCATCATCAACCGCGAGATGATCGTGGGCATCGTCGTGCAAACCGTGGCCATCAGCGCGGCGGTGCTCACCGCCTTCCGCCTGGGCATGCCGGGGGGTGAAACTCACGCCCGCACCATGGCCTTTGCCACCCTGTCCATCTCGGAGCTTTTGCGGGCCTACACCTCTCGCTCCGAGCGCTACTCGGTGTTTGCCATCGGCCTGTTCTCCAACAAGTGGATGCAGTGGGCGGTGCTGGCCTCCTTTGCCATTCTGATGGCCATCATCTACGTGCCGTTCCTGGATCCCATCTTCGAGACGACCTTCCTGACGCTCACGGACTGGCTCGAGATGCTGCCCCTCATCCTGCTGCCCTCCGTGGCGGCCGAGGTGAACAAGTGGGTGTTGCGCCGGATGAGCGAAAAGGATCAGGTGGCGCGGGCCACCTAGCAGGTTGTCGGAGAGGCGCTTGCGCTTGTCGGTTCGTAGTGGGCGATTCATCGCCCAAGAACCGCGCTGAAGCGCGCACTACGAACGGCTTTCCGACAGGCTGCTAGCCGCCGGTTTCCGCCAGCCTGGCCCTGGCCACTGCCAGGATCTCGGCGTGGTCGAAGGCAAGCTCCGGCAGATCGTCCAGGTCGAACCAGGCGACGCCGGCGGCGTCGTCCGCGGCGGCGGGCCGCATGCCCCTGGCCTCTTCCTGGCCGGCGACGGCCAGGTAGGCCACGCTGACCGTCCAGCCCCGGGGATCGCGCCCCGGGTCGCCAAAAGCCCGAAGCTGCTCCAACCTTCGCGGCTCCAGGCCGGTTTCCTCTCGCAGCTCGCGGCGCGCAGCCGCCTCCAGCGGCTCGTGGGGCTCCACGTAGCCGCCGGGCAGCGCCCACGTTCCCTGAAACGGCGGGCGGCCGCGCTCGATCAGGAGCACCTGCCAGCGCCCCGCGCCCAGGGGCGCCACCAGGACGGCGTCCACCGTCAGCATCGGTCGTTCTCGCTCGCTCACGTTCCCTCCCTGGCTGCCGCCTGTCGTGCGGCCCGGCCTCGTCTCTATTCTAGCCCGAAAGCGGCCGTCTGTCCAGGCTGCCTGTAGGTCCTTCCAAGCGCACGCTCGCAGATTTGCGTCTCTGTCGAAAGTGGGTTATACTCTAGGTGTCAACAAGTCTGGGAAAGCGACGATGACGATGCGATCAGGAGCAGGCTCGACCAGGCCATGGCGAGTGATTCTTGGGGGGAGCAAAAGCAATTCTCCCCGTATCGGCACGTAGCAATGTCTTATAGACAGCGGGTAACGACGGCAAGGGCTCATCAGGTGCGATGGCTCTTGCACACACTGGCCACGATGACCCTTCTGGCGACCGCGGCTGGCTGCGCGCAGCCGACCCCGCCTCCCACCGCACCCCCGCCCACTAACGTGCCAACGGCGACGGTAGCGGCGGCAGCGACCGCGACGGTCGAAGTGGTAGAAACCAGCGAAACAACGGAGCAAGAGATGCAAGACAAGGGAGTTGTGACTGTCGGCGTAGCGAATGTCTACAGGGAGCCCAGCAAGGCCGTGGAGATGGTAACCCAGGCCATCGTCGGCACGGAGGTCGCCATCTGGGAGACGCGCGAGGACTGGTACTATGTGCGCTTGCCCGACCTGTACCAGGGCTGGATCGAAGCCTCGGCGGTGCGCCGGTACGGTGCGGGAGAGGCGCCCTACGCCTCCGAGGGCCAGGTGGCCGAAGTGGTCAGCCTGCTGGGGCTCGTCTACCTCCAGCCCAGCGTCTCTGCCCACCCCCCGGTGTACACCGCCCCCCTTGGCGCCCGCCTGGAGATGCAGGCCGAAGAAGACACCTGGCTGCGGGTCGTCCTCCCCGACCGCGCCATGCGCTGGATCCAGAAGGGCGACGTGACGATCCTGCCGGCTGGAACGCCCTGGCCGCGGGGCACCGGGCAAGACGTCGTGGATCTGGCCACGCGCTTCCTGGGGGTGCCCTACCTCTGGGGCGGCACCACGGCGCGGGGCATCGACTGCTCCGGCCTGGCCCAGCTCGCCTACCACCTCAACGGCGTGGAGTTGCTGCGCGACGCCGATATGCAGTTCAGCCAGCCGGGCCTGCAATCCGTCGCGAGAGAAGACTTGCAGACCGGCGATCTGCTCTTTTTCGGTGAGAGCAGCATCACGCACGTGGGCATCTATATCGACGACGGGCAGTTCGTCCACGCCACGACGCACCTTCGCCCCGTCGTGCAGATCTCGTCCCTGGATGAACCCCGCTGGACACAGCTCTTCCAGGGGGCGAGACGGCCCTGAAGCCGCGCCGGCGGCCAGGAGTTTCCTCCTGGCCGGTCCGCATGGCACAGCCGAGAACCAAAGGAAAGGAGGTCAAGCCATAGCCACAGGCAGAATCGGTTGAGCGTCCATCAGATAGTCTTTTACAAGGAGAGGGGAAAATGAAAGCAAGGACACTTTACGCGTTGTTGGCCCTGATGTTGACCTTTGCCCTGCTCGCCGGCTGCGGCCCGGCCCCGACGCCCGAGCCCACCGCGGTCCCACCGGCCGAGGCGACCCAGGCCCCGGCCGCTGCTGAAGAACCCACCCAGGCACCCGCTGCCGAAGAGCCATCCGAACCCAAGGTCCTCCGAGACGGTTCTCTTCTGGACCAGGACCTGAGTGGTGTCGATCCCCAGGCCGAGATGAGCCTGGCCATGTACGGCGTGGCCCGCAGCGTGTACAGCACGCTGGTGCGCCTGGGCTACGAAGGTGACCTGGACGTCTATCCCGACCTGGCCGAGAGCTGGGACGTGTCGGATGACGGCTTGAGCTACACCTTCCACCTCCGCCAGGGCGTCAAGTTCCACACCGGCCAGGAGCTGACGGCCGACGACGTCAAGTTCACCTTCGAGCGCCTGTACGATCCGGCGATGGCTTCGCCGGCAGCCATGTTCGGCGCCTTTATCGACGGCGTCGACGCGCGGCTCGAAGGCAACGCGGACGACGTGCCCGGCATCGTCGTCCTGGACAAGTACACCGTCCAGTTCAACCTGACCCAGCCCTACGGCGCCTTCCTGGCCGAGCTGGTGACCCCATCGCTGGGCATCCTGTGCAAAGAAGAGGTCGAGAAGTGGGGCGACGATTACCTGGTCCACCCCTCCGGCACCGGCCCCTTCAAGCTCAAGGATTGGGTCCGCGGTGAAAAACTGGTCCTGGAAGCCAACGAGGACTATTACGAGGGCCGTCCGGCCCTGGACGTCGTCGAGATCATCATCATTGAAGACGAAGCCACCGGCATTCTGAAATACGAGAACGAGGAACTGGACATCTATGGCGTGCCCAGCGCCGAGCTTGACCGCCTGATGGCCGACCCCGAATTGAGCAAACAGATCGTCAGCGTGCCGGCCCTGGACACGTATTACTTCCAGCTCAACAACTTTTCGCCGCCCCTGGATGATGTTCGCGTGCGCAAGGCCATTGCCCACGCCATCGACCGCCAGGCAATCCTGGACACCATCATCAAGACCGGCCAGCTGGCCAGCACCGTGATGCCGCCGGGCCTGCCCTGCTACAATCCCGACATCGAGCCCTACGAATACGATCCGGATAAGGCCAGGGCCCTCCTGGAGGAAGCGGGCCTCGAGGACGGCTTTAGCATGACCGTTCTGCAGCGTTCCGAGTCCGAGATCGTGGACGCCATCGTCGCCCAGCTCGCCGAGGTGGGAATCACCCTGGAGCAACAGATGGTCGAGCGCAGTGCCTTCTGGGACATTGCCTACAAGGGGCAGACCGACAGCTACTACCTGAGCTGGTGGGCCGACTTTGGCGACCCCCACAACTTTTTCGCCTACATCTGGCGCTCCGCGCCCGAGACCGAAGAGTCCAAGAACATGTACGTCAATCCCGAGGTGGATGAGCTCATCGACCGGGCGGCCGTGACGACGGACATGGACGAGCGCTGCGAGCTGTACCACCAGATCGAGCAGATCGGCATCGAGCAGGATTGCCAGCGCGTCTGGCTCTGGCACCTGGAGACGCAGCGCATGGTGCAGCCCTGGGTCAAGAACTACTATCTCCCGCCTACTGACGTCGCCTTCTACTACCCCATCGACATCGAGAGCCACTAGCAGCAGCCGTGGTGTGGGGGCGCTGGCGCGCCCCCACACCCTTCCTCAGGAGAAGCTATGCGGACCTATATCATCCGACGCATCCTGCAGATGATCCCGGTATTCCTGCTGGTGACGGTGATCGCCTTTGGCCTGATGAACATCGTGCCCGGAGATCCAGTGGTCACCATGCTTGGCCCACGCGCCGCCTCGCAGACGACCCTGGTGGAGCGCATCCGGCACGAGTACGGGCTGGACCAGCCGGTGATCGTGCAGTATCTTCGCTTTCTGGGCGGCGCCATTCGCGGCGACTTTGGCAAGTCCTTCTTTTATCGGCAGCCGGTCACGGACCTCATCCTGGAGAGGGTGCAGCTCACCATGACCCTGGCCGTGCTGGCCATGATCATCGACCTGCTCATCGGCATCCCGGCGGGTACCATCTCGGCCCTGAAGCAGTACACCCTGTCGGACTATGCCGGGATGCTCGTCGCCCTGGTGGGTGTCTCGATCCCTGTCTTCTGGCTGGCCCTGATCTTGCAGTTGGTCTTTGCCTTCAAACTGGGGCTGCTGCCCGTATCCGGCACATCTGAGGGCTGGCGGTCCCTGGTGCTGCCGGCCCTGACCCTCGGCCTGGTGGGCTCGGCGTCCACGGCGCGCATGACGCGATCCTGCCTGTTGGAGGTGCTGCGCGATGATTACGTGCGCACGGCACGGGCCAAAGGCCTGCGCGAGCGGGCCGTCGTCGGGCGGCACGTCTTTCGCAACGCCCTCATCCCACTGGTAACCATGGAAGCCATCGGTTTTGGCTCCTATCTCACGGGCGTGGCCTTTATCGAGATCGTCTTCGGTCTCCCTGGCATCGGCAAGCTGCTCCTCGATGCCACCTTTAACCGGGACCTGTTTCTCATCCAGGGCGACGTCATTTTTTGCGCATTTATTTTCCTTGCCGTCAACCTGGCGGTGGACATCCTGTACGGATTCCTGGATCCCAGGATCCGGTATCAGTAACAGAACCGGAGAGATGCAATGGGTGCAAACGCGGTTGCCAGCCCCGAGAACATGGCCGGCGACGAAACGAGGGTCGCCGAACTGCAACGCCCGCGGGAGAGCTTTTTCAGCGATGCCTGGCGCCAGTTGAAGCGCAACAAGCTGGCCATGATCGGGCTGGTCATCATCGTATTGCTGTTCCTCGTGGCCATCCTGGCCGACGTCGTCGCCCCCTACGATCCCCTCAAACAAAATCTGCGGGAGAGCCACGTGCCGCCCAATGCCCAGCACTGGCTGGGCACCGACCGCCACGGACGCGACGTGCTAAGCCGCCTGATCTATGGCACGCGTATCTCGCTACTGGTGGGCTTCTTGCCGCAGTTCGTTTCGCTGGTGCTGGCCATCCTCCTGGGGCTGATAGCGGGCTACTATGGCGGCTGGCTCGACGACCTCATCATGCGCCTGGCCGACGCCTTTTTCGCCTTTCCCAGCCTGTTATTCATGATGGCCCTCATGTTTGTCCTGGGGCCGGGGCACGGGCTGATGGGCATCATTCTCGGCCTGGGCATCGTCGGCTGGGCAGGCCGGGCGCGCATCATGCGCGGCCAGGTGCTGTCCATCAAAGAGCGCACTTACGTCGACGCCGCCCGGGCCATGGGGGCGGGCACGGGGCGCATCATCTTTCGCCACGTGCTGCCCAACTGCCTGGCGCCCCTCATCGTCATCACCACCATGGCCATCCCGGGGGCCATCATGGCCGAGGCTGGGTTGAGCTTTATCGGCCTGGGGGTGCCGCCGACGACGCCATCGTGGGGCCAGATGCTGGAAAGCAGCCGGGAGTATCTACGCCAGGTGCCCTGGCTGTCCATCTGGCCGGGCCTGGCCATCCTCATCACCGTCCTCAGCTTTAACCTGCTGGGCGATGGCTTGCGCGACGCCCTCGATCCCTACCTCAGACGCTAGCGGCTCGGTTGCAGAGGCGTTCGCGGGCCGCCCGCTCGTGGAGCAGCCTTCCCACAAGCCTCCGCGCGGATCAGGATCCATGGCTCTCGAGAGCCCTGGATTCTGATCCGCGCGAGCCTGGGGTGCCGGGCCTGTCGCTCCGGCACCGCCCGCTCGCGATGCTACGAGGCCCGGCTCAAGGTCCAGATGTGGCCAAAGCGCAGCGCCGGCACGCTGCCATCCTCCGCCACCTGGAACTCGATCACGCCCACGTCGCTGGCAAAGCGGTGGCCGCCCAGGGGCACGCAAGCCATCTCGCGGCCAACGTCCTCCGAATAGAGGAGCAGCCGGTCCCCTTCCAGGCGCACGCGTAGCCCTTCCGCCCCGACATAGTGGCCGGCATAGGCGGCCCACTCGTCGGAAGGCAGCGCAGGGCTCGTATCCGGGACCCAGCGCCGGCAGGGCGAGCTGTTGACCTGCACGTACTGGACCTGCCCCTCCTCCTCGGGCACGAACCCGACGGACACTATCTCGCCGTCGCCCGGCCTGCGGGCCCAGTAGAGATCCGGCCGGACTGCGGACAGGGGCAGGGCCTCGCCATTCCAGGTGAGGACCAGTTGCCCCTTGTCGACCTCGACCTCGGCCAGGCCCCGCCAGTCCCCCAGGTAGGCGCCCTCGTACCGCTGCCAGCGGCCGCGGTCCGGCTCGACCAATGGCGGCTCGGTCGCCGTGGCCGGCAGGCCCAGGAACTCGTCCAGGATAGAGTCGGCCAGGGCCGCCGCCGTGGTCCAGAACCCCGGGCAGCGGTTGTTGAATAGGACGACGCCGGTGCCTGCCTCGGGCAGCAGCACCAGCCGGCTGCCATAGGTGCTGATAGAGCCCTCGTGCCACACCCGGCGCCGGCCCTTGTAGCGGTCCACGTGGAACCCCAGCCCATAGCCGCCGCCCCCCACCCCGTAGCAGTCGGCCACCACGCTCTGTATCTCGGCGACGGACTCGGGAGCGAGGACGCGGCGCCCCCTGTGGACGCCGGCGTTGAGGTGCATCAGCCCATAGTGGGCCATGTCGACGGCGGTAGAGATAACCGAGCCGGAGGGATAGGAGCCCGTGTTGTCGGAATAGCGATGCCACACCCTCAGGTTGCCGTCGTCGTCCAGGCCGTGCGACTGGGCCACGGGATAGGTGATGGCCACCGTGAGATCGAACGTGGTGCGCTCCATGTCCAGCGGATCGAACACCAGCTCCTGCATCAGCTCGGTGTAGGGCCGGCCGGCGACGACCTGCAGGATCAGGCCGGCCACCCGGACGCCGGGGTTGCTGTAGGAGTAGAGCTTGCCGGGCGGCGCCGTGAACTCGTAGCCCGACACCTCGTCGCGCACGTAGGACTCCAGCCCATCCTCTCCCCTATAGCCAAAGGGCGCATAGGCGGTGGGCAGGCCGGCGCTGTGGCTGAGGAGCATCCGCAGCGTGATACGCTCCTCGGCGCCCGCCTGGCTGAAACGCAGCCAGGGCACGTAGCGGCTCACCGGGGCGTCCAGGTCCAGGTCGCCCCGCTCCACGAAGCGCATGATCGCGGCGGCAGTCATGGACTTGGTCAGGGAGCCGATGCGGAACAGGGTGCGGGGCGTGACGGGTAGCCCACCGTCGTCGACGGCAGTGACGCCAAAACCGCGGGCATACACCACCTCCTGCCCCTGGAACAGGGCCAGGGCCATGCCGGGGATTCGCGCCTGGCCCATGACGTCGGCAATTCTCTGCTCGAGCCCGTAGATGTTGAGTGCCATCGTGTCCTCCTTTCGTCCTCGCTCAGTGCCCGCGCCAGCCGGGCCCGCGCACGGCGCGCCCCGGCGCGGCTCCCGTGTGCTCGCCGTCCTTGAGCACCTGCACGCCGTTGACGAGGACGTGAACCATGCCCTCTGCGTAACGATGTGGCTCCTGGAACGTCGCCCGATCCCGGATCGTGGCCGGGTCAAAGACGGCTACGTCGGCATGGTAGCCGGGCAGCAGGCGGCCCCGCTTCTCCAGCTTCAGGTTGGCCGCCGGCAGCGACGTCAGGCGGCGCACGGCCTCCTCCAGCGGGATGACACCCTCCTCGCGAACGTACTTGCCCAACAGCCGGGCAAAGTTGCCATAGGCCCGCGGGTGGGTATTGGATTTCAAAAAAGCGCCCTCGGCCGCCAGCGACGCGCCGTCGCTGCCAAAGCTCACCCAGGGGAGGGCGATCTGCTTGCGCACGTTGTCTTCCGACATGGTAAAATAGACGCAACCCACGTCGCTGTCGTCCTCGATGACCAGGTCCATGGCCGTCTCCTCCGGCGACTTGCCCCGTTGGGCGGCCACCGCCGCCAGCGTCTGGCCAATGAGGGGCTTGAGGGCCTCGCTCTTGAAGCCGACGAGAAGAATATTCTCCGCCGAGCCGGTGGCCTGGAAGGTGCTCTCCCACTCGTTCGTGGGCGTCACCATCTCGACCTTCAGGCGCTCGCGGATCGCCGGGTCTTTCAGGCGCTCGACCCACGCCCGGTGCCCGCCCTCCTGCACCCAGGGCGGCATGGTGGCGTCCAGCCCCGTCGACGAGGCGGGGTAGGTGTACATATCGGCCGTGAGGGGCAGCCCCGCGGCGCGGGCCGCCTCGATGCGGGCGATGGCCCCGTCCATGAGGCCCCAATTGTCGCGGCCCGAGGCCTTGAGGTGATAGATCTCGGCGGCCACCCCGGCCCGGCGCGCGATGGCAATGAGCCCGTCGATGGACTCCAGGAGGCGCCCGCCCTCGTTGCGAATGTGCGATATATAGAGCCCGCCCCTTTTCCCCACGACGCGCGCCAGGGCCGCCAGCTCGTCGTCCGTGGAATAGCAGGCCGGGGCATAGATCAGCGCCGAGGAGAGGCCCATGGCCCCTTCCTCCATGGCCTGCCGCACGAGGGCCTGCATCCGCAGCAGCTCGCCGGACGTTGGTGGCCGGTCCTCGTAGCCCAGGACGTGGATGCGCACCGTGGTGGCGCCCACAAAGGAGGCGACGTTGGTCGACACGCCGCGGCGCTCCAGGTGGGCCAGGTATTCGCCCAGGGTATTCCAGGGCACGTCGTAGCGCAGGTCACCCTGGCGCTCGACCATGTTGGCCTTCATGGCCGGGTTCAGGGGCCCCATGGACCAGCCCTCGCCCAGCACCTCCAGGGTCACACCCTGGCGCAGGTCGCTCTGCGAGCGGCCGTCGACCAGGAGCGAGACGTTGGCCCAACTCAGCATATTGATAAAGCCCGGAGCCACGGCCAGGCCGCCGGCGTCGATCTCGAGGCGGGCACTGGCCCGCCCCAGGGCACCCACCGCGGCCACGCGGTCTCCCTGCACGGCCACGTCTCCCCGCACGGGCGGGCTGCCGCTACCGTCGTAGATGGTTCCACCACGAATCAGGACATCATACTCGGGCATTCTTCTCTCCCTCAAGAACAGAATCAGGGCTACAAGCCCTTGCGCGCCTCAACCAAGAACTTGTACGCCGCAAAGCACAAGCTCTCGCCTCTGTCCAGCCGGAGCTGGAGCGCCAGCAGGGGCTCCAGGTGCGTCGCCACCGAGAATCCGGGCACGAGCCAGGGAACAGCCCTCAGGTAGTACACGATGGCGCCGACATCCGTAAACGTCAGGCTGCCGCGCCACTCCCGCGCGTCGGCGATGGTCAGGCCGGCCGCCCTCAACCTCGGCACAACCTTCTCGGGCGTGTCATCCGGGTATGGCGACGTGGCGCCAAACTCGGCCAACAGGTCGTGGGCCCACAGGCCATGGACCTGCTGGGTGAGAAAAGACCCGCCCGGGGCGAGGATGCGGGCCACTTCCCCGGCGTCAAAGCTCGAGTGTCGGTTCAGGACGAGGTCGAACTCGCCGGCGGCAAAGGGCAGCCGGTCATCGCCGGCGAGCGAGGTGTCGGCGACTCGAACCCCCAGGGGCGCCAGGCGCTCCGTGGCAATCTTGACGTTGGGCGGATAGTCCTCCGTCACCGCGACCTTGCCAGGCCAGTGCTCCCGCAACTTTTGCAGGCGCTCGCCGCCGCCCGTGCCCATGTCGAGGACCGAAGACGCGCCGCGCATGAGCTCGGCAGCCCGCGCTTCGTAGGACCACGGAGTTGGCTCCGATTCCATGCGGCCGTCCAGATGGGCAAAGTCCCACCCGGAGAAGGGCTGCGACTCCTCGCGTTGCCATAGCTCTACAAGCTCATTTCGTTTCATATGCACCTCGCCGTGCCGGTCGTCTTAACTGGCTTGCTATCGTATCGGAGCGCCCGTCAGGCGCTCACCGTCTCTTCCCAGGCCCGCAGCACCTCGGCCACGGTCCAGGCCTGGGCGATGCAGCCCCGCGGGGCAAAGGGCGCATCCCCGTCATAGATCTCGCTCAGGCTGCCCACGCCGTGGCCGGCCAGGTGGCGGAACATCGGCTCCAGGAACGAGCGGGCAGCGTCGGCGTCGCCGTAGACGCGCAGGTGCGCGCGGACAAAGGGGCCCAGGAGCCAGCCCCAGGCAGTGCCCTGGTGATATGCGGCATCGCGCGTCCGCCGCTCCCCGCCATGTTGGCCCTTGTAGTCGGGGTGGCGTGGGTCCAGGCTGCGCAGGCCATGGGACGTGAGCAGATGCCGGGCACAGGCGTCCACCACGGCCTTGCGCCTCTCCGCAGTCAGCGGGCTGTGGCGCAGCGACACGGCGAGAAGCTGGTTGGGGCGCAAGCTCGCGTCGTCCCCTTCCGGGCCGTCGAGGACGTCGTAGCAATAACCCGTCTCCTCGTTCCAGAAGCGGGCGAACCCGGCCCGCGCTTGTTTGGCCAGCGCCTCGTACCGGTCGGGCGGCTCGCCCACCAGCCAGGCGAACTCGACCATGATCCGCAGGGCGTTGTACCACAGCGCGTTGACCTCCACCGGCTTGCCGGTGCGGGGTGTGACCACCCAGTCGTCCACCCTGGCGTCCATCCACGTGAGCTGCACCCCGGGCTCGCCGGCAAAGAGCAGCCCGTCGTCGGGGTCGACGTGGATCTGGTAGCGCGTGCCGCGCAGGTGCCAGTCGACGATCTCCTTGAGCACGGGAAACAGGTCCTGCACCAGTCCCTGGCTCCCGGCGACGGCATAGTGGGCGCGGACGGCCTCAAAGTACCACAACGTGGCGTCCACGGTATTGTATTCCGGCGCCTGGCCCTCGTCGGGGAAACGGTTGGGCAGCATGCCCCGGTCTACGTACCGGGCATAGGTCTCCAGAATGCGCGTCGCCACGTCGTAGCGGCCCGTGGTCAAGGTCAGGCCCGGCAGGCTGATCATCGTGTCGCGGCCCCAGTCGCTGAACCAGGGATAGCCGGCAACCACCGACTTGCCTTCCGAGCCGTCGGGCAGGCGGCGGTCGACGATGAACTGGCCGGCGGCCAGAACGAGCTGCTTGATGGCCGGCGGCTCGACGTCGAGAGCCAGCCTGGCCTGTTCGAGCAACAGCTCGTCGGTGGCCCATCGCAGCTCGTAGGCCGAGTCGCCATCCAGGTCCGGCTCGCCGTCCGCGTTGGCAGCGCTCGCGACGATCGTCAGCGAATCGCCCGGCTCGAGCGTCGCCTCGAACGTGCCGGCCCACAGGTTGTCGTCCAGCGGGTCCAGCCCGCGATAGTCCTCGACCCGCAGGTAGAAGTCATGATGCCACCTGGAGCGCGGCGTGGCCCGGGCCGAATCGCTCAGGAGATAAAAGAGCGCCTGGCCCGCCCCGGTGCTGATGCGCAGCCCCCGGGGAACCGTTTCCACGGCCAGGTCCGGGGCTCCATCCCGGACGTGGGTGTTGCCGTGATGGTCCCGGTGGTTGGCCAGGGCATCGATGGCGAGGGCCAGGGGGCCGCTGCCCCGGCGCAGGGTGTAGCGCACGTAGGTCATGTTGGCCCCGGGCTGCATCCACATCCGTTTTTCCAGCAGGGCATCGGACAGGGCAAAGGCCCACACCGGCGCCGTGCCCTCCAGCCAGAAGCTCTCCAGGTGGTGGTAGCCGGCCGGCTCGATGGCGCCGCCGGCCCAGCGATTGGCGAACAGGGGATAGTCCACGCCGTGGTAGGCCGCCGTTTCGTCGAGCTTGGTCAGGAGCAGCGTGCGCCGCACGGGCGGCTGAAGGGCGGCCACGAGAAGACCGTGGTAGCGGCGGGTCAGCACGCCGGCGACGGTGCCCGAGGCATAGCCGCCGATGCCGTTGGTCACCAGCCATTCGCGCCGCTCGGCGGCCTGCAGGTCGCCGCAGACTTCGCGGCCGAACTCCAGGACCCGTTCACCTCTGCTCAGCATGTCCCCCTCATTCAATGCCGGCCCCGGAAAGGCTCAGACGGATCACGACCAACGTGCGGATCGGGGCGCATTCCACGAGAGGATAGCATAACCGGGCAATGGCGTCAAATCGCAGCCGAGGGCATCCGGCAATTTTGAATATGGCGAGGCTTGAGCCCGGCTCTGCTTGTTCGCTCGGCGTGGATCGTCAGAGCCACGCATGACCGCCAGCCCAGATTCGCTCGAATTGCTGGACAAACGGCCCACACCGTTGGCGTTTGGCCGCAACCGTGGTATAATGTGCTGGCTGCCGGCGGCCTGGTCCCCAAGGCCGGCTGCGGCGGACAGCCAACCGGAGGATGTTAATGCAGTACCTTCGCGAGCGGCGAGCCCTGGCGCTCCTGGCCGCACTTCTCTTGTTCCTGTCGGCGTGCAGCGTTTCGGAAGACATGGATCCGGAATCGCTGCCCACGACCGTGGCAGAGTTGCCCACCGCCCTGGCAGAGCTACCGACGACGGTCGCGGAATTGCCGACCACCGTGGCCGACTTGCCCACCACCGTGGCCGAGTTGCCCACCACCGTGGCAGGGTTGCCCACCGACCTCGCAGAGCTGCCCGGCCTCCTGATCCCACCGCTGGAGATGACGGGAGAGACCGGCGACGCCACCGGCTCGCCCGCTCTCTCGCCCGATACCCCGCCTCCCCTGCCCACGGCCTCGCCGCGTGCGGCTGAGGCGCCGGAGGAGGACCTGGTGGCCCAGGTGATCCGGTACACCAACGAGTACCGGCTCCAGAACGGCTGCGAGCCCGTGGGCGAGCATCCCGTGCTGAACGCCGTGGCGCAGGACTATGCAATGGAGATGGCCGAGGGCGACTTTTTCGCCCACGAAGCGCCCGACGGGTCGACGCTGGCCGAGCGCATGGAGGTCGTGGACTATCCTTACCAGGTAGTCGGCGAGAACCTGGCCGCCGGCTTTTCCTCGGCCCAGGCCGTGGTCGACAACTGGATGCTCAGCGACGACCACCGGCGAAATATGATGAACTGCCAGTTCGAGGACATTGGCGTGGGGCACATCTTCCTGGAGCAGGACCCGGGCCAGGAAGTGTGGAACCACTACTGGGTGCAGATCCTGGGCGTGGAGTAGGACCGTTCCGGGCAACCACGACGGTTGCCCCACATCTCGAGAGGAGACGGCAATGACGCTGAGAGAAACGGCCGAGTT
The DNA here is from genome assembly GCA_012514775.1 of Anaerolineaceae bacterium. Next base: position 11,998 of record JAAYZQ010000118.1, on the reverse strand, counting down.
GGTCATCATCGGCGGGGGGATCCAGGGACTGAGCCTGGCATACCACCTGGCAGCGCGCGGGCTGACGGACGTCTGCCTGCTGGAGATGAACACGCTGGGCAGCGGCTCTTCTGGCCGCTCGGCGGCCGTCATCGGCTACGCCTTTCCCAACGAGGACTGCCTGCCCCTGGTGCGCTATGGCTTTGGCGCCATCCAGCACTTCCGGGAAGAGATGGAGGCCGACCCGGGTTGGGAGCCCATCGGCAACCTCATGCTGGCGGGCGCCCAGGGCGCCCCCGACCTGCGCCGCCGCCACGCCCTCCTGGTTGAGCAGGGAATCGACAGCCAGCTCGTGGACCGGCAGACCATCGCGCGCCTGACCCCCGGGCTCAACCTGGAGGACATCGAGCTGGGCTGGTACGGGGCCGGGGAGGGCTGCATCGATCCCCACTCGCTGATGATGGGCTACGCGGCCCAGGCGCGCCGCCGCGGCGTGCGCTTCCTGGAGGGAGTGCGCGCCACCGGGCTGGAGGTCCACGGCGGCCGGGTGGCGGGCGTGCGCACGTCGACAGGGATCGTCAGCACGCCCGTCGTCGTCAACGCCGCCGGCTTTAACGCCCGCCAGGTGGCGAGCTGGGCCGGCATGGACCTGCCCATCACCAATATCAAGCGTCACATCTTTTGCACGGGGCCCGTGGCCGGTTACGACAGGACCTTTCCCTTCACCTACGAGGTCGAGCTGCCCTGGTACCTGCGCCGCGAGGGGCCGGGCCTGCTCATCGGCATGGGCAACGTCGCCAGCGACGAGGAGGACCCCCAGGTCGATTGGTCCTTCCTGGACGAGGTCATCGAGCACTCGATCCACCGCGCGCCGGCCCTGGCCGAGGCCGGCGTCAAGACGGCCTGGGCCGGTCTTCGGCCGGTGACGCCCGACGACAACCCCATCCTGGGCCCCGCGCAACACCTGGAGGGCTTCTGGAACGACTGTGGCTGGGGCGGCCACGGTATCATGCACGCCCCCGCCGGCGGCCTGATCCTGGCCGAGTGGATCGTGGACGGACGGGCCAGCACCATCGACGCCCGGGGGTTTACGGCGGGGCGCTTTGCGCAGGCCGGCGGCGGGGGTCCTGTGCCGTAGGGCCTCTGACTTGGCGAATAGGTCACATCCGGGGCAGTGGCGCGGCGCAAGGCGACAACGGCCGGATTGCGGGCTGCACTGCTGCCGCAATCCGGCCGTTTGCGCGCTTGATTCCAAAGCGCGAATCTGCGATTTTACGAACCTACGAGCCTACCAACCCCGCTACCCTCAGGGCGCGCCGCCGCTACCCAGGAGCAGCGGCAGCAGCCAGGACAGGAGCAGCCAGAGGGCGACGGCCACGGCGACAATGATCCACATGCGCCGCTGGAACGCGGCCGGGTCCCGCCGTTTCTTGGGCTCCTTGGGCTTGGGCAGCTCCTGGTCGCATCGCCAGCACACCGTCCGCTCGTCGGGGTTGTAGACACCGCAGTTGGGACAATCCATCTACTTATTCCCGCTGCCACCTCAGGATGGGCTGTCGCGCCGCCCGCACTTCGTCCAGGCGACGAACCGGGGCCGAGTGAGGCGCCTCGTGGAGCACCTCAGGATCGGTCAGGGCCTCGTCACGAATCGCCCGCAGGGCATCGGCAAAGGCGTCCAGGGTCTCCTTGCTCTCGGTTTCGGTGGGCTCGATCATCAGCGCCTCGGGCACGATCAGTGGGAAATAGTTCGTCGGCGGATGGAAGCCATAGTCGATGAGCCGCTTGGCAATGTCCAGGGCATGGACGTCGGGCGCGCCGGCAAACGTCCCCTTGGCCACGAACTCGTGCATGTGCATCCGGTCGTGGGAGGCCGGCAAGAAATCCTTGACCCGGCTCTTCAGGTAGTTGGCGTTGAGGACGGCCATCTCGCTCACCTCGCGGAGGCCGGCCGCGCCCAGCATGCGAATGTAGGTGTAGGCCCGCACCAACACGCCAAAGTTGCCGTAAAAGCTCTTGACCCGGCCGATGCTCTTGGGCGGCATCACCAGGTGGAAGCAAACCGACTCGTCTTCTTCCTCGTCGGGGCCGCAGTCGCAGTCGCAGCCGCCAGCCGAGCAGTCGCACAGCTCGACGATGGGACCGGGCAGGAAGGGCACCAGGGCCTCGGCGACACCCACCGGCCCGGCACCCGGCCCGCCGCCGCCGTGGGGCGTCGAAAAGGTCTTGTGCAGGTTAAAGTGCATGACGTCGATGCCCAGCTCGCCCGGCTTGGCGATGCCCAGCAGGGCGTTCAGGTTGGCCCCGTCGCCGTAGACGAGCCCGCCGCAGCCGTGGACGAGATCCAGCACCGCCGGCAACTGCTCCTCGAAGAGGCCCAGCGTGTTGGGGTTGGTCAGCATGAGGCCGCACACCCGCTCGTCGCACACGGCCCGCAGGGCCTCCAGGTCCACGTTGCCCCGCGCATCCGAGGGCACCTCCACCACCTCCAGGCCGGCCATGCTCGTGGTGGCGGGGTTGGTGCCGTGGGCACTGTCGGGCACGATGATGCGCGTCCGCTGCGCCTCGCCGCGATCCACCTGGTAGGCGCGCATGATCAGCACACCCGTCAGCTCGCCGTGGGCGCCGGCCGAGGGCTGCAGGCTGACCCCGGCAAAACCGGCGATCTCTTTCAGCATCTCCTGGAGCTCGTAGAGGAGCATCAGGTTGCCCTGGACGGTGTGGGGGTCCTGGTAGGGATGGGTGGCGGCAAAGCCGGGAAGCCGGGCCGCCGCCTCGTTGACCTTGGGATTGTACTTCATGGTGCACGATCCCAGGGGATAAAAGCCGATGTCGATGGCCCAGTTGAGCTGGCTCAGCCGCACGTAGTGGCGCATCAGGTCCAGCTCGCTCACCTCCGGCAGATCCACGCCGTCGCGCAGCAGGGCGTCCGGCGGCAGGTCTGCCGCGGGCACGTCGAGGCCGGGAAGGCTGGTAGCCATGCGGCCGGGCCTGCTCAACTCGTAAATGATGGGCTCCGCGCCGGAACAACGCACGCCAAAGTCTGCCTTCATGCTACCACCTCTTTCCCCGCCTCGGCCAGGGCATCAACCAGGGCGTCGATCTCTTCCCGGCGAATCACCTCCGTCACGCACACCAGCATGTGGTTCTCCAGGCCCGGATAGTTCCGGCCCAGGTCATAGCCACCGATGATGCCCCACTCCTCCAGCAGGTAGTCGTTGACGTCGCGCACGGGCGCCGGGCAGCGGACCACAAACTCCTGGAAGAAGGGCCCATCACCCACCACCTGGTACTGCTCCAACGCTTGAATGCGCCCGGCGGTATAGTGGGCCTTGTGGTAGCACAGCTCGGCGAGCTGACGCATCCCCCTGGGCCCCAGTGCGGCCAGGTGGATCGCCGTCGCCAGGGCACACAGGGCCTGGTTCGTGCAAATGTTGGAGGTGGCCTTTTCGCGGCGAATGTGCTGCTCGCGGGTGGAGAGGGTGAGGACAAAGCCCCGCTTTCCCTCGGAGTCCACCGTCTGGCCCACCAGCCGGCCGGCCATCTTGCGCACGTCCTTCTCGCGGCAGGCAAAGTAGCCCAGGTAGGGCCCGCCAAAGTTCAGCCCGTTGCCCAGCCCCTGGGCATCGCCGACGACAATGTCGGCCCCGTAGTCGCCCGGCGCCTTCAGCAGGCCCAGGCTGATCGGATCGGCGACCACCACGAGCAGCGCGCCGGCGGCGTGCACCCGGTCGGCCACGCCGTCCAGCGACTCGATCTGCCCCAGGAAGTTCGGATTCTGGACGATGAGGCAGCAGGCCTCCTTGTCCACCATGCCCAACAGCTCGTCCAGGCCGGTGGCCGGGTCATCGCCGCCGGCGAATTGCACGTCCATGCCCTGGGTGTAGGTGCGCAGCACGGCCCGGTATTCGGGATGCACCAGGGGCGAAACGACCACCTTCTTGCGCTTGCCCCGGCCGACGTTGAGGGCCATGATGGCCGCCTCTGCCGTGGCCGTGGCGCCATCGTAATGCGAGGCGTTGGCCACGTCCATGCCCGTCAGGGCACAGATCATGCTCTGATACTCAAAGATGCTTTGCAGCGTGCCCTGGCTGATCTCGGGCTGATAGGGGGTGTAGGCCGTGTAGAACTCGGAACGGTTGATGATCTGATCTACCACGCGGGGCACGTAATGGTTGTAGGATCCGGCTCCCAGGAAACAGGGAAAGTGACCGGTATCCAGGTTCTCCTCGCTCATGGCCTGCAACTCGGCCATGATCTCCATCTCGGACAGCGGCTCCGGGAGCGCCAACTCGGGAAAGCGGCAGTCCTCCGGAACGTCGTGGAACAGGTCCTCTATCCGCTGGACGCCGATAGCGGCCAGCATCTCGGCCCGATCCGCGTCCGTGTGCGGAACGTAGCTCATTATTGTCCTCCCCGACAATGATCTAGGGTACAGCCGAAAGGCAAACTCCCATATCCAGTACCGGCGGGGACCGGTACCGGATATGGGCCAGTTGAGATCGGCTGCCGGATATACCTACTCGTCCAGGCCTTCCACGAACTCCTGGTAGGCCTTGGCGTCCATCAAATCGTCCAACTCGGCGGGATCGGTGAGGGAAATGCGTACGAACCAGGCCTCGCCGTAGGGGTCGCGGTTGACCACTTCCGGCGAATCCTCCAGGGCCTCGTTCACGGCCAGCACCTCGCAGGTCACGGGCGTGTAAACGTCGGACGCGGCCTTGACCGACTCTACCACGGCCAGCACCTCGCCCCGCTCAAAACTCTCGCCCACCTCGGGAAGCTCGACGTAGACGACGTCGGACAACTGATCTTGGGCATAGTCGCTGATGCCCAGGACGGCCTCGTCACCCTCGATCCGGATCCATTCGTGGTCCTCGCTGTATTTGAGGTCGGGATCGAACTTCATCTTCTCCTTATTCCTCCTTTCGTGTGTGTGCCGGGGCCGGCTGGCCCCTGGTGCGTGGCGTCATTGTAGCATCAAAAGATTGACCTGACAAACCGGGCGGGTTATAACACGCAACACTCGCGCATCTCGCGTACGGCCAGGCCCAGCTCATCCGCCACGCGGCGGGCCGGGCGCGAAGGGCTCACCAGGACATTGACCCCCGCCCGCACGGCCAGGGGATCGAGCTCGTCTCGATAGCGCCCCTTGGGCCGCATGCAGCCCAGGTAGAGGGGCACATCGGGGAAGGAGAGGCGGGCCTCGGCCACCAGCTCGGCAACGGCGGGCACCGCGGGCGGCTGGCGGTCGGCATAGCGGGTGCCGGGCGTGGGGATGAACACCAGGAGGACCAGCCCGTCGGCCCCCAGCTCGCGCAGCAGCTCGAAGGCGCGCCGCTCGTGGCCCAGCTCGCCGCCCCGCAGGCCGATGGTCACGTGGGGAAGCGTCCGGGCATATCGGCGCAGCAGGCGATAGGTCTCCACGTACGTCTCGATGCCGTGCTCCAGCCCGTAGACCTCGCGGACGGTGGCCTCGTCGCCCACAAAGTCAAAGGAGATGACGTCCACCAGGGGGGCGATGGTCTCCATCTCGGCCTCGGAGACGAACCCCACGTGCCAGTTCATGGTCCGGCCCTCGCGCCAGGCGCGCACCCGATCCAGGTGCGCCAGCACCGGCACGCGGCCCGCCGGATCGCAGCCCCCGGATACCAGGCAACTGTGAGACCCGTCGGGCTCGGCGTCCCAGATGGGCCGCATGCCCCGCAGGTAATGGCCGCCGCAGTGGGCGCAGTTGAGGGCGCAATGCCCCCCGGTGAGGCTCAGCACCGCCGTATCCAGGGGCCACGACCACGTAATCTCGTCCGGGAAATGGGTTCGCCGCACCTCCCAGGCGCGGCGCAGCGTTTGCTCAAGCGTGTCCATGGGGCGAGTATAGCAGACTATCCACCTGAACGCAAGATCCCGCCCTGGTTCTAGGGCTGCTTCAGGGCACCGATGGCTCCCGGCGACGGCGCAGGGCGGCCTTGATCCGCTGCCACAGGGGCTTGACGCGCTCCACGTCCTCCGGCTCCACCGGCGCCCGGCCGTAGCGGGCCTCCACAAAGGCTTCGGTGAGCCCCGACAGGTCGGGCTCGAGGTCGGGGAACTGCCCGCCCAGGCTGGCCTCGTACTCGTAGGGGGTCTGCGACGGCCGGCGCGGCTGCCCGGCCTGGGCAGCGCGGCGCGCCGTGGAGACGTAAAAGTAGCGAACCAGCTCCCGCGGCCCGAGGCCACGCAGCGAAAAGAAGCGCGCCGGCCGCCTGGCGGGCCTCTTCCTGGCTGCCGCGGCCCGCCGCCTGGCCCACTGCTCCAGCGCCTCGCTCCGCCAGCCGCGCCAGCGCCGCCACAGGGCCCGCAGCCATGCCAGGAACCGTCGCCAGCCGCCGGCCTGCCCTTCCTCGTCCTCCTCCCATCCGGGCCAGCGCTCGCGGACAAAGCGCACCAGGGCATAGCCGGCAATGGCCACGATGACGAGCCAGAAAAGGGCCGAGGCCAGGATCTGCAGCCAGGGCAACGACGCCGCCGCCTCGGGACCGGGCAGCGACGGTGGGACGGGGTCAAAGGTCGGCGGTGGCGGCTGTTCGATCACGGCGTGGGGCAACAAGAACGACAGCAGAGCCGTCAACAGGAAGAACAGGAGGGCAAAGACAAAAACCAGCAGTTGGAGGAGCAGGCTGAGGACGCCCCAGATGGCCCGGAAGGGACCCAGGGCATAGCCCGTGGGCAGGACCAGGGCCACCAGGGCAACGACGACGAGAAACGCGAGGACGGCCAGCAGCCAGCGGCGGGCCATGCCCGGCTGCACCGGGGTGCCCTCCACCTGCCAGCTCGCGTACTTGACGCTGAACTGGGCCTGGCTGAGGAGGGCCACGCCCAGGGCAAAGTAGAGCAGGATGGGAATACCCAGGGCCCCCGCGGAAGAGACAAAGGCGTGGACCAGGGTTGCTCCCACCAGCAGGCCCATGCCGCCCCACAGGAACAGCTCGCCCAGCCAGTCGAGCCTCTCCTGCCGGTCACGGACGGCCGACGGTTGGGTCAGCCACATATAGTACTCGGGCGAATTCAGGTCGGCAGGAGGAGGGCCGGTGCGCCCCATCTCCAACTCGATCTCGGCCACCATGCGCCCCGCGTAGATGGCCCCGGCCCACAACGGCACAAAGAGCAGCCCGGCAAAGAGGTCCAGGTCCGTCAGGAAGGACTCCGGGGCCAGGGGCCACCGGGCAGCGTCGGCCAGGAGCTGGCCCACACCCAGGGGGATATAGTTCAGGAGCTTGAGCACCAGGAGCAGGAACAGGAGCTCGGTCGCTCGCGAGCCCATGTAGGCCCAGCCGGTGATGCGCCGCCGCTTCAGCACCCGCTCCGACAGGATGCCCTCCAGCCCGGCAACAAAGGCAAAGGCGAGCCAGTAGCCACCATCCCAGCCAGGCACCAGCATCTCCAGCACGAGCGCCAGGGGCGCGCCGACGCAGGCGGTCATGCCCGCGATGAGGATGGGGCGCAAAACGTTCTCCACCCATCCGCCGCCGGCCCTCGACCCTAGCGCCACGTGTCCAGATCCCTCTCGGTCCACATCCGCACCGTCTGCACGCCGATCTGGCCCGCCCGCTGCGCCGTCAGGTCAAAGCCGCGGCTCGGGCAGGTGAGCACCAGCAGGATCCGCAGGCCCCGGCGGCGCAGTGCCAGGAGCGTCTCCATCATCCCCTCGCCCTCCTGGCTGGTGATGGCCACCACTGTGCTGCCCCATGGCAGGGCCAGGCTCTTGCGATTCAACAGGTCCAGGAAGGGCACCGCGGCTTCGGTTTTCGTCTCGGTCTCGGTCACCACCTCGACCCGGGCCAGGAGATCCAGGACGTGCATCAGGTGCTCCCGGCCCTTGCGCAACGGAAGCGCCGGCGTGGCGCCGCCGTTGGTGGCGGGCGAGACGGCGCGCAAGGGGTCGCGGCCGTTCGTCGCCAGGGCCACCGCCTGGCGCTTTTCCGCCAGGTGCGCCGCCAGCGAGGCCGAGGCGACGATCCCCAGCTCGGTGGCCGTGTGCCGGTACGCCGGTGGATACTCGGCCGCCGACAGGTTCAAGAAGATCGCCGTCTCCAGGGCGATGGCCGGCTCGTAGCGCCGCACCTGCAGGTGCCCCACGCGGGCGCTGGTCTTCCAGTCCAGGCGCCGCAAGGAGTCTCCCGGCTGATAGTCGCGCACGCCGCGGATGCGGGTCGGGTCTTCGAAGAGGCGCTGCCTGCTGGGCAGGACCCCGAAGGGCGATTGCGAAGGAAGGCCGAGATCGCGCAGGGGGACGATGCGGGGATAGACAATGACCCAGTCGTCGGCGGCGGCCTGCCTCTGAAACGAGGCGGTGCCCAACAGGTCTCCCCCCGAGTTCACCAGGGGACCCAGGCGGTAGTAGCCCCGCCGCCGGCCCAGGAGGCGATACTCGTGCTGCTGCCGCTCCCCCGGCCGCAGGGACAGCACCCGGCGAAAGGCGGGCCCGCCTATGAGGTCAAAGGGGACCGTGTCGGACAGGCGCAGCCAGAGCACCGGCAGCCAGCCGCGGTTGTGCACCTCCAGGCGCACCGCCAGCGACTCGCCATAGAACATGCGCGACTCGTGGTGGCGCTCGACCTTTACCGCCGCCAGCGACCGGCTGGCCCACAGCCGGCCCAGGAAATAGATGCCGGCCATGCTGTAGAGGAGGTAAAAGAAAAAGTTGACCCTGGTGAAAAAGGCGACGGCCAGAAGGACGGCCATAAACGGCAAAATACGGCTCACGTTAACTCCGGATACACTTCTTTACCCATCAAAGCGCTCCGCTGGCCGGGTGCCCGTCCTCCCTCCCTATTCCTCCTCGCCGAGCTGCAAGGGCACGCTCTGCAGCAGCTCGTCGACGATGCGATTGGCGGTATAGCCCCGCAGGGCGCTTTCGGGCCGGACGATGAGGCGGTGGGCCAGGGCAGGCACCCCCAGGGCCTTGACGTCGTCGGGCAGCACATAGTCCCGGCCGCGCAGGCTGGCCAGGGCCTGGGCCGCCTTGAAGAGAGCCAGACTGCCCCGCGTGCTGGCCCCCAGGGCCAGGTCGGCGTGGCGGCGCGTGGCCGTGACCAGGCGCACAATATAGTCGCGCACCGTGTCGTCCAGGTGTACTTCCCACACCAGCCGCTGCAGGTCGAGGAGGCGGGCACCATCCACCACCTGCTCCACGCGCAAGACGGGGTGCTCGCGCCGGAGGTTGAGGAGGATCTGGCCCTCGTCCTCGGGCGAGGGATAGCCCAGCGACAGCTTGAGCAAGAAGCGGTCCAACTGCGCCTCGGGGAGGGGAAAGGTGCCCTCGTACTCGATGGGGTTCTGCGTGGCCAGCACCATGAAGGGCCGGTTGAGGGTATATGTGACGCCGTCGGCGCTCACCTGGCCCTCACCCATAGCCTCCAGAAGGGCCGACTGGGTGCGCGGCGTGGCCCGGTTGATCTCGTCGGCCAGGAGCAGGTGCACAAAGGCCGGGCCAGGCCGGAACTCGAACTCGGCCGTCCGCTGGTTAAAGACGGATACGCCGGTGATGTCGTTGGGCAGGAGGTCGGGGGTACACTGCAGCCGCTTGAAGGTCAGGCCCAACGAGGCGGCAACACTGCGAGCCAGCATGGTCTTGCCCGTGCCCGGCACGTCCTCGATGAGCACGTGCCCCTCGCACAGCAGCGCCACCAGCATCAGCTCGATGGCCTGCCGCTTGCCGACGATGACCTTCTCGACATTGTCCACCACTGCCTGGGCGAATTGCTGGATCTCGGGCGGCATGGTTCTTCCCCCTCATTGACCACGGAGCGGCTCAGCACCCGGTACGACGCACTCGTCCAGGCGACCGGATCTCTGCCGGCGGGCGCCTGGACGGGCCGGGTTCCGGCAGGGCGAATTTCAGTACCATACATTGTACTCCAGGCCCCGGGGGGTGTCAACCCTGGCCCGGCGGGCGCAGGTCGTAGCGCATGACCAGGCGCGGCTGGCCGCGGCTGCGGCCGCCGATCCCCACCTCGCGAAAGCCCATCGACTGGAAGGTACTGGCCATGCCGGTGTACGCATCTCCGGGACCCGTCTTGTCCCCCCAGGCGGCAACGGGATAGGCCTCGACGGCGGCGGCACCCTGGTCGGCGGCATACTGCACGGCGGCCTGGATCAGCGCCCTGGTCATCCCTTGCCGCCGGTAGGCGGGGGCCGTGTAGAAGCAGACGATGGACCAGGCTGGCAGGTCATCCACCGGGCGAAGCGCCGGAGAGTGCTGCAGCCGGGGAAAACTCTCCCGGGGGCCGACGCTGATCCAGCCGGCCGGGCGGCCCTCCACGTAGGCGAGCAAGCCGGGAACCGTGCCGGACGCGATCAGGCCGTGCATCGACTCCCGGTTCCGGCGTCGGGCCTCGCTGCCAAACCGGTAAAAGTCCTTGGCGCGCGTGCGGGGGCTCATGCACCAGCAGCTCGACATGACGGGCGACGTCTCGAACAGCGCCTCCATGTGTGGCCAGCGATCGAGTGTCACGGGGTGGATTTCCAGGCCGGCCGACAAGGTCTTGTTCTCTCGGTCTGCCATTGCTCTCCCTCCTGCCTGGATTATAGCACCCCATCGTATCATATCAAAATGTAGGGGCGAACCCCACCTGCACTGCGCGCAGGCGCAAGTGTTGCGGTCGCCCCGTTGGGCAGGTCCGAGACCTGCCCCTACCCCGAGTGATTGAGAAGATACGTCCCATCCAACGAAAATCAAGGGCCAGATCGAACGCCCGAACTCGGCGCTTGCCAAAAGGCAAGGATCGGGCTATAATGCAGCCGCCAGCGGAGAGAGGAGCTTCCATGAGTAGGTTCAAAACGCGCTTGATCCTGTTGATTGCCATCGTCCTGAGCTGGTTCGTGCTGGCCTGCACGGCCTCCGACCTGATGTCCCTGCGCCAGGCGCGCATCACCGCTACGCCGACACGGACGGCCAAACCCACCTTTACCGCCACGGCAACGGCGACCAACACGCTGGTGCCCAGCGCGACGCCGACGCCCAGCCACACGCCGACCAACACCCCGCCCCCCACCGACACCCCGCCGCCCTCCGACACCCCGCCGCCGAGCATGACTCCCACCGAGACGCTCACGCCGTCGCCCACGGTGCCGCCCACGGCCACCCGGAGGCCCCCGGCGCCCCGGCCCACGAACACTCCCGTGCCGCAGCCCACCAGGACCCCGGCGCCGGCGTTCAGTGTCGCCATCGTCCGTGGCTACTCTCACTGCGGAGGCTACGCGGGCGTCACGGGCTTGGTCAAGCACGGCAACGGCTCGCCCTTTCCCGGCGTGTCCGTCGGCGTCTGGTCTCCTACGTGGGTAGGTGCTGTGAGTACGTCGGCGCCGGATGGCAAGTTCGAGATCCCCCTCACCAACCTGCCCCACGGCGAGTACCAGGTGGCCGTGGTCAAGCTGGACACCTGTGCCCAGCAGGACGGGCAGCCGACGGCCATCGAGTGCCAGCGCCTGTCCAACGTCATGAAGGTGACCGTCACCGATGACTGCAAGGTCAACCGCGTAACCGAGCTGGCCGTCACCGGGCCGTAGCCGGCTCGCTGCGTAGGGGACGACACCGGGCGCAGAGGGAACCCGGGGACGGCCAGGCGCGTCTTGAAGGTGATGCCCGGACCTGCACGAGAGGTGCGCATGTTGATAAGAAGGATGGCCGTCCTGCTGGTTGCCCTGTTGTTCGTGGCCGCCTGCGCCGGTACGCCCGAGCCCTCCCCCGAGGCGACGGCCGGCGTTGGCGCGCAGCCAGCAGAGACCCAGGCGCCCCGGCCGGCCGCCACGGCGACCGTGGCGGCGACGGCTGCCAGCCCAACGGCCCAGCCGTCGCCGGGACCGGCGGCCGCAGCCGCGGAAGAGTCGCCCTGGCCGGTCCTGCTGCGCGAGGTCGACTTTCGCGTCCCGGCCGGGAACAGCTACGGGCCCCGCTGGCTGGCCCTCGATGCCGGGCAGGGCCGCCTCTATGCCCGCACGTACCACACGGCCCAACCCAACACCGGGCTGGTGACGATGCTCG
>JAAYZQ010000117.1 GCA_012514775.1 Anaerolineaceae bacterium | reverse complement strand
CCCTCGTAGATCACCACGCCTGCCGGCGGCACGCGGAGGAACACCACCTGGACGGTGCCGGAGGCCGTGGACTGCTCCTCGATGGGCAGCACCTGGCCCACCTGCTCCCCGCCGCTGGCATAGATGCACCGCAGGCGGCTGCTGAATTTCAGGATGCCCCGCTTTACCTCCACCCACGCCTCGCGCTCCGCGTCGGGGTCGGTATTGACCGCCACCAGCATCTCCTGGTCGTCGAACAGCCGCGTCCAGGGCACGATGGAGCGCATCCGGCCGCCGATCATGTGCGGCACGCCAAAGTGCTGCCCGTCGCCCGAGATGCGGCACAGGTATTGGCGCCCGCGCCGCAGGGCGATCTTTTGCCGGCGAACAGCCAGGATCCTGGCCAGCTCTTGATAGATCGATCCATCCTCGTCAAAAAAGTGCCGGCCCCGCGACCGAAATGCGCCAAACTCGCCGCCAAACATGGCCTCCCGCAGGTAGCGGTCGCTGCCGCCCGCGCCGTCAAAGGCCTGTTCGGTGCCATAGTAGATGCACGGAATGCCCATCGTCGCCACGCCCAGCGCCAGGGCGGGGAGCAGCAGCTTTTTCGCTTCCGGGCCGTCGGCGCAGAACCGCGCCTTCTGGTTCCCCTTGCGCACCTGGTCGTGGTCGTCCAGGACGGTGACCACCTTGTTGGTGAACCAGGCGTGGGATTGTTTTTGGATCAGGAGCGAGTTGCGAAAGAGATCGAAGTAGTCGGCCGGGTTTCGATACCCCTTGGCCAGGTACTCCAGCTTGTCGGGCTCGTCGCTGATCCCCAGGGCCGCGTCGAGGCCGGTCTGTTCCAGCGTGTCAAAGGCCCTGGCCCGCCCGCCGGTGATCTCGCCGATGAGGTAGAAATTCTCCTTGCCCAGGTGCTGGGCAAACTCGTGGATCACTGACGTAAAGAATCGCGTGGCGCCCAGGTCCATGTGCTTGACCGTGTCGACGCGAAAACCGTCGACGTCGGCGTAGGCGATCCAGAACTGGTACACGCGGCACAGCGACAGGAGGGCCGGCGAAGGCCGGTACTCGTCGATCTCGCCCCGGCCCAGGTGGACGTCCTTGAGGTCGTGGAAATCCCCGGAGAGCGACTCGGGCTCATGGTCCCAGTTGCTGATGTGCCCCTGGCGGGTAAACGTCTCCGGCTCCTGGAACTCGGCGGGCCAGATGGCGCCGTCAGGCCAGTGCAGCGCCGCGTCCTCGGGAGCCAGAGGGGCAAAGGGGATGCGAGGGACGCCCTCCCGGTCGCGATAGCCGGCCACCTGGTAGGGGCGTCCGTCCCAGCGGGGGTCCAGGAACTCGTTCCCCTGCTCGTCCCGTGTCCAGTAGCGGTCGGGCGCGTAGTCAAAGACGTTGCCCGCGTGGTTCAGGATGATGTCCAGGATGACATAGATGCCGTGGGAGTGGGCTGCCTGCACCAGCTCGCGCAGGTCCTCCCGCGTGCCAAAGTGGGGGTCCACGTCGACGAGGTTCTGCACCCCGTAGCCGTGATAGGTCTCCTGGAAGGCCACCTGCTTGAAGATGGGGCTGATCCAGATGGCCGTCACGCCCAGGCGCTGCAGGTACCCGAGCTTGCTCTGCAATCCCTTGAGGGTGCCGCCGGCCCACCGGCCGCCGGCCTCTCGCCAGCGCCGCGCGTCATCCTCCGTCTGGATGGCGTTTCCCGCGTCGGAGGGCTGGAACGGGGACGTCGTGCCGCCGGCGACCACCTGCCCGTCGCTGTCCCGATAGTCCATCTCCCGGCCATCGGAAAAGCGGTCGAGCATCAGAAAATAGAGCACCTGGTCCTCCCAGGCGGCGGGTGAGGCGGTGAACTGCCGGTCCCGCAGGCCGGCGAAATCCAGGTCTCGCAGCCTCTTCTCGATCATCCGGACCCCCTTCTGGTGCGGCAAGGATGGAAGGCTCGCGGGCCAGTGCGGCAGCGGCGGAGCGAGATTGCCCGCGAAGGAAAAAAGATAACATATATCAAGAAATTTGTCAAAATTGGGGAGTTGTCAGCGATGTTTTTCCACAACAGACATTCACCCGCAAGAATTGGCGCTGCGCCACGAGCTGGTGTACAATGGCCGGCATGAAAGAGGCGCAAGACGTGCTCACCCTGCTTCGGGCCTACCTGCCTTCCGCCGCCCTGGGCGCGGCGCTGGAGCTGGGGCTGTTCTGGAGGCTATCAGAGGGACCCCTTTCCGTGGAGGACCTGGCCCGGGAGTGGAGCATCCCTCTCCGGCGCTGCCACATCTGGCTGGAGGTTCTGGCCAGCCTGGACCTGCTGGAGCGCCGGCCTGGGGGCTATGCCCTGTCTGACAGGGCGCGCCGCGAGATCGTCGAGACCTATAGCCGGGATGCGTGGGAGACCCTGGCCCTGGAGGCGCGCGAGCGCTATCCGGCCGGCCAGGACCTGGCACTGCACCTGGCAACCCCCGGCTCGGTGTGGGACCTCCTGGGGCGCCGGCCGCCCAACTACGTGGAGCAGATGGCAGCCGATCCAGGCCGGGCGCGCCGGTTCGTGCGCATGTGGCACGAGCTGCGCGAGCCCCTGGCCGAAGAGGTGGCGGACCTGCTCGATTTACGGGGCGTGGACCGGGTCATGGACCTGGGAGGCGGCTCCGGCGTCGTGTCGCTGGCGCTCTTGCGCCGCTGCCCCACGCTATCGGCCATCGTCGTCGACATCGAGAACGTCTGCGCCGCCGGCCGCGAAATCGCCGAGCGCACCCCGCTCCTCCGCGACCGGATCGCCTACCAGCCCCTCGACATCCTCCACGACGAGCTGCCGGGCGGCTTTGACCTGGTCATCGAGTGCAAGGTGGGGGTTTACGAGCAGGCGCTCTTTGAGAGGGTGCGCCGTGCGCTAAACCAGGGGGGCCGTTTTGTCCTCATCGACGAGCTACCGCCGGAAGGACAAGACCCCCCGATCGATCACCTGCGCTATGCCTTTCACAATGCCCTGCGGGATCCCGACTTTGCCTTGCCCGCCAGGGAGCAGGTATCCGGCCTTCTGGAGGCAGCCGGCTTTGACCTGGTCTTGGAGCAGATCCTGCAGGCCGGCGGCCGCTTGCTGGAGACGCGGAAACGCTAAAGGATCGGCCGTTCCTTCCTCCGGGCTAGAACGAGGCGACGGCCGACTCCAGGTCCGGCGCCACTTCCAGGAATCTCTTGAACCCAACGGTCTCGAGGATGTCGTCGACCCGCGGCTGGGGGTTGACGAGCTTGAAGTGTGCCTGCGGCCCGGCGTCCCGGTCGCGGCGGATGGCATGGAAGGCCTCCCATCCCTCGTCGGGGCTGGCCGAAGCCTCCCCCCGCAGCAGCGCGGCGATGCTCTGCAGAGCGACCAGTCCCGAGCTGCTCATGTAGGGGACGTCGCTCAGGTCAAGGAGGATGTCCCTCGCGCCTGTTGCATGGATCCTTTGGGCCTCGGCGATGAGATCCTGGTAATTGGATGCATCCAGGTCGCCGCTTGGCCTCAAGACGGTGACCGGAACACGGCCGGCAATTTGTGAAACGGTCAGTTGGATGGCCACTGGTCCCTCCTTTACCACTTCTTGATCATGGTCAGAGTGTTGCCTTCCTGTGGGTCAAAGTCAAAGTGTACCTGGCTCATGACCTTGCGCATGAGAAACAAACCGACACCCCCCAGAGGGCGCTCTTCCAGGGGAGCCAATATGTCGGGCTCGGGGATCGAGTCGGGATCGAAGGGGATGCCCCAATCGCGGATGACAACCAGCACGCCCCCGTTGAGAGGTTGGATCTCGATCTCGATCTTGCCGCCTTTGCCCTTGTAGCCGTGCTCGATGACGTTGGTGCAGGCTTCGTCCACGGCCAGTTCCAGCTCGTAGAGCTCGCGCTCGGGAATCCCCAGGTCCTCCCCGACCCCACCCACGAAGCGGCGAATGCTCGAGAGGTGTGAATAGTCTGCCCAAAGGCTCAGCTCTGCCATGGCCATCCCTTCAGCCCGAATGTCCGAAAGCATACCACCAAAGGGCGGGGCTGTCAACGCCGCCCAAGGAGGTTCGCAGCCCGCTCCAGGTCGCGGATGGCGCCGCAGCGCTGAAAGAGGGCCACGGCACGCTCCAGGTCCTGTCCGGCCCGCCCATCATCTCCCGTCGCCTGCAGCAGCCGGGCCCGGTCGTAGAGGGCGCGGCCCAGCTCCAGGCGGCTGTCGAGCGCGGCCAGGCCGTCGACGGCGGCGTCCAGGGCCCGGACTGCCTCGCGCTCGGCGCCCTCCGCCTCCAGGATCCTGGCCCGGGCCCGCGTGGCGAGGGCCACAAAGTGGGCCGACCCGGCCCGTTCCACCAGCGGCTGATAGCCGGCGAGGGTCGAGCGGGCCGCTTCCAGGCGCCCCGCGGCGCAAAAGGTCTCGACAGCGTAAGAGCCAATCTGCACCCAGGCCCCGAGGTTATCCGTTTGGGCAATGAGGCGCTGGCACTCCTCGTACAGGGCCGCTGCCGGCTCCCATTCCTGCCGCTGGGCGTGCCAATAGGCCAGGGCGTGGCGCGACATGCACAACATGTAGATCTGTCCCAGCTCGTCGCCCCGCGCCACGGCCAGGCGCGCCGTGGCCCCGGCCTGTTCGTCCCGGCCAAGGTCCGCTTCGACGGTGGCCAGCGGCCAGCCGGCGAGAACCGAGAGGCGCAGCTCGCCCGTGGCCTCGGCCAGGGCCAGGCAGGACTCTGCCGCCGCGGCCGCCTGCTCCAGCTCGCCCAGGCCGTAGAGGGCGTTGGCGCGGCTCAGCTCAGCCCAGGCCACGCGCACCTGGGCGCCGGTTTTCTGCCCGATCTCGCGCTCGATGCCGGCATACTCCAGGGTCTCGCGCCAGCGGCCCAGCACAAAGCTGTCCTCGGCCAGGAACTCGTAACCGATGCTCGTGGCCCGCGCCAGGTTCTTGCGCTCGCCCAGGCGAATGCTGGCCCGCGCCCAGTCCATGCTCTCGTCGTAGCGGGCCAGGTGTTGATAGGCACCGGCCAGGTAGGTATAGATCTCGGTCAGGGTCAGCCCGTCGTCCAGCGGCTCGGCCAGGCTGCGAGCCTCCTCGATAAACGCCAGGGCCCGCCGGTGCTGGCCGCGATAGTGCTCGAAGCGGCCCATGGCCGCCAGGATGTCGGCCTTGACGCCGGGCATGGCCTCCGGGTCCACCTCGTCCAGCGCGGCGCGAAGATAACCAAGGGCCCGTTCGTCTCCGACGTCGGTATAGACCACGCCGATCCTGGCCTTGAGTCGCGTCCGTTCCTGGGGAGCGGCGGTCAGGTCGAGGGCCGCCTCGTAGTGCTTGACGGCCTCCTCGATGGGCCCCCGTAGCTCGTAGGCCCGGGCCAGGGCCTGGTGGATGGCCGCTTCCTCGTCGCGCAGGCCGAGCCCCTGGGCCAGCTCGCGGGCCTGCTCGTAGTGCCGCAGGGCCTCGTCGGTGGCATAGAGCCGCTCGGCCTCCTCACCGGCCAGGCGCAGATAGCGCAGGGCCCGGGCATGGTCGCCGCTCTCGGTGAAATGGTAGGCCAGGTCTTCGACGTGGGTCCGGGGCTCGCCGGCGTACAGCCTTTCCAGCGCCTCGCCGATGCGCTGGTGCGTGCGCCGCCGGCGCACCGGGTTCAGCTCGTTGTACAGCACCTCGCGGAGCTTGTCGTGGGTGAAGGCAAAGCTCTCGTCGCCGGCGTCGCGCAGGATCTGGGCGCCGAGGGCCTCGTCCACGGCGTCCAGCAGCGCGTCCTCGCCGCTGGCCGTGACCGCCGCCAGCTCGCGGAAGGAGAACGACTTGCCCAGGGGGGCGGCCGCGTACAGGACGTCGAGGCAGT
>JAAYZQ010000011.1 GCA_012514775.1 Anaerolineaceae bacterium | reverse complement strand
CCCACGCATTCTTCACCTGGTGGAGCCAGGAGTACGAGACCCCAAACCCCATTGCCCGCGTTGCCGCCCCCAAAGTGGCAGAGCGGGTTCTCGACCCCGTGAACCCCGACCACCTGAAGGCGATGCTGGCCACCTGCGAACGGCGCACTCTCATCGGGGAGCGGGACAAGGCGTTGATGCTGTTTATGCTTGACTCGGGCTGTCGGCGCGCCGAGTTGTTGGCGCTGAACGTCCGCGACGTCGACCTGAGAACGGGCGCCGCCATGGTGCTGCACGGCAAGGGGGACAAGCCCCGCATGGCCTTTGTCGGCCCCAAGACCCTCAAAGCACTCGTGGCCTACCTTCGGCATCGACCCGATGCAGCCGACGGCGACCCGTTGTGGCTGGACGAGAGGGGCCACCGGCTGTCGGCCACAGCGTTGCGGGCCATCCTGGTGCGTCGTGCCAAGCTGGCAGGGGTGCCCGCCCCTACGCCCCACCAGTTCCGGCGCGGGTTCGCCCTCGCTGCTCTACGCAACGGCTGCGACCTCATCTCGTTGCAGCGCCTCATGGGGCACAGCGACCTGACGGTCCTGCGCCGGTACCTCGCCCAGACGGAGGCGGACCTGAGTGCTGCGCATCGTCGGGCCAGCCCGCTGGACGCGCTGCTGGACGGCAGGAGGTAGCCTAACGCCATGGCGCTGTACCAGGCGATAGCCTCGCAAGCGAGAGGGCTGGCAGGAGAGAGATTGGTCAGCCCTCTCCGTCTGGACAGAGTCAGCAACCAACAAGGGCTCTCCACATAACGGGATTCCCACGGCTTGCCCGTGGCTGCCCAGATTGGGGAGCCGTCGAAAAACTGGAAGGCCCTACTCACGCACATCTTTGCGCTCTCCGGCAGGGTACCCCCCATGGGGGTGCCAGTCGATGAGCAAGGCTAGCGCTGCGCTATAGAGTTGAGGGCTGCCTCGCGATACGGTCTTGGTCCGGCAGGGGAGAGGTACGTTGCCTACGGCCCATCCTGGACGCATCCGCGCTGTCACAGACTGGCTCCAGATGTCGGATTGACCATTGACAGCGTCCGATTCCCTGCTAGACTAGCTTATGAGAAGAGCAGTTCTCGATACCTAAGCATCAGCAATGGGAGAGGCGGCATGGGAGACAACGAGCTTGCGAATCTGGGGGGAGCGTCGGCAGTGCGGGGCGAGGTGGAGCCTCTCAGTGAGGGAACGTCCACCAATCCGGCGGCGGTCTACCTGGCGGGCTTGGCGCCCACGGGGCGACGCAGTATGGCGGCTGCCCTTCGCAGGGTGGCCCAACTGTGCGGTTACGCCGACTGGCAACTGGCTCCATGGACCGCGATGCGTTTTGAGCACGTGCAGGCCATCCGCAGCAAGCTGCTGGAGGAGGGGTCCAAGCCGGCAACGGTGAACAAGACCCTGGCCGCCATCCGAGGCGTCCTCCGCGCGGCATGGCGCATGGGCCAGATAGACGCCGAGCACTATCAGCGGGCCTGCGACGTGGACAGTGTCGCCGGCAATCGGCTGCCAGCAGGAAGGGCTGTCACCCAGGGGGAGTTGGCCGCCATCATGCGGGTTTGCATCGAGGACGAGACGTCGGCAGGGTCGCGCGACGCGGCCATCATCGCCCTGGCCTATGGTGCGGGATTGCGCCGGGCCGAGTTGTCTGCCCTGACGATGGACTGCATCGCCGAGGACGAGGACCAGTACACCATCCGACTGACCGGCAAACGGCAGAAGGAGCGCATGCTGTACCTCGACAACGGCTGTGCCGATGCCCTCCACGCCTGGCTGGACGTGCGCGGTGCAGAGCCCGGTCCCCTGTTTTACTCCGGGCGCCGAGGTGGGCACCTGACGGCAGGCCAGGGGATGACGCCCCAGGCCATCCGCGACGTCGTGGTGCGCCGGGCCGAGCAGGCCGGGGTGAAGGACGTCAGCCCCCACGACCTGCGCCGCACCTTCGTGTCGGACCTCCTGGACAGTGGGGTGG
>JAAYZQ010000116.1 GCA_012514775.1 Anaerolineaceae bacterium | reverse complement strand
GGCCGGCACGCAAAAAATACCTCTCTCAAGCAGGAGGCTGATTTGAATTACGATCACCTATACGCCGTCATCATGGCGGGCGGCATCGGCTCGCGGCTCTGGCCTCGCAGTCGCTCGGCAACGCCCAAGCAGTTCCTGGACCTGACGAGCGAGCGCTCCATGCTGCGCGAGACCGTGGATCGCATCCAGCCGCTCGTGCCCCTGGAGCGCATCCTGGTGGTTACCGGCGAGGAGCACCGCGAGACGGTCTTGAGCCAGGTGCCGGGATTGACCGGCGAGAACATTCTCGCCGAGCCCGCGCCCAAGGGGACGGCGCCGTGCATCGGGCTGGCCGCGGTGGCCCTCCTGGAGCGCGACGAAGACGCCATCATGGCCGTCTTTCCCGCCGACCACGTCATCGCCGACGCGGGCGGCTTTCGCCGGGCCATCGCCGCCGCCGCCCACGTGGCCGAGGACGGGCAGCTGGTGACCCTGGGCATCGCTCCCGACAGGCCGGAGACGGGCTACGGCTACATCCAGCGGGGCGATCTCCTGGGCACCTACGAGGGGCAGGCCGTCTATTACGTGGAGCGCTTTACGGAAAAGCCCGACGAGGACCGGGCGCGGAGCATGGTCGAGAGCGGCGATTACTATTGGAACGGCGGCATCTTTATCTGGGAGGCGGCCACCATCATGTGGGAGATGGCCGGCCTGCTGCCCGAGCTACACGGCGAGCTGCAGGCCGTGGCCAAGCTGTGGGGTACGCCCGGGTGCGAGCCCAGGCTGCAACGGGCGTGGCAGGGCCTGACCCCGACGACCATCGACTATGGCGTCATGGAAAAGGCCGAGCGGGTGGTGACCGTGCCGGTGGACGTCGGCTGGAACGACGTGGGCAACTGGGCGGCCCTGTCGGCGCTCCTGGAGGCCGGGGAGGACGGCAACGTCGTCCGCGGGCCGGGCCGGGTCCTGGCGCCGGGCAGCAAGGGCTGCTACCTGTATGCCTCCAAGGGACGGCTGGTGGCGGCCGTGGGCCTGGAGGATTTCGTCGTCGTCGACACGCCCGACGCGCTCCTGGTCTGCCCCAAGGATCAGGCGCAGAACGTGCGCGAGGTGGTCCAGGAACTGCAAGAACGGGGCCTGGAGGAGTACCTGTAAAGGAAGGCAAAGTGGCCGAGTCGGAGCAATCCATCGTCGCCTATTGCGTCAAGTGCCGGGAGAAACGCCCCATCGCCGGGGCGCAGGCGGTCTTTCTGGGCGACGGCCAGCGCCCGGCGACCCAGGGCCAGTGCCCGGTGTGCGGCACCAGGCTGGTGCGCTTTGGCCGGACGGCCGCGCACGAACACCTGGACCCCGACGAGCACACCGTGGCCTCCCGGGCCAGCAGGGAGCGCCTGGAACACGGGCCCAAGATGGTCATCGTCGAGTCGCCGGCCAAGGCGCGGACGGTGGGCCGCTTCCTGGGGCGCGACTATACCGTCGAAGCGTCCGTGGGCCACGTCCGGGACCTGCCCTCCAACCGGCTGGGCGTCGACATCGAGCACGGCTTTGCGCCGCGCTACATCGTCCCCACCAGGAAAAAAGAGGTGGTCAAGAACCTGCGCGGCAAGGCCGGGCAGGCTTCCGAGTTGTACCTGGCCACCGACCCCGACCGCGAGGGGGAGGCCATCGCCTGGCACCTGAAGGCGGCCCTGGCCCGCGAGATCAAGGGCATTCCCGTGCACCGCGTCGAGTTCCACGAGATCACCCGCGAGGCGGTGGAGCGCGCCTTTGGGCAGCCGCGGGACATTGACGAGCTGCGCGTGGACTCGCAGCAGGCGCGGCGCATCCTGGATCGGGTGGTGGGCTACAGCCTCAGCCCCCTCCTCCGGGAAAAGATCGGCCGCAAGAACATCTCGGCGGGCCGCGTCCAGTCGGTGACCCTGCGTCTGGTCTGCGAGCGCGAGCGCGAGGTCCAGGCCTTTGTGGCTGTGGAGTACTGGAGCATCGAGGCCGAGCTGCGCCGGCAGAACCCCGCCGGCGACGGGGACCGGGACGAGAACGAGCACGGGAACGGGAACGAGAGCGAGAACGAGAACGAGGCGGGGATTTTTGTGGCGCGCCTGGTCAAGATCCGGGGCGAGGACCCGGACCTGCGAAACCGGGAGGACGCCCAGGCCATCGTCGACGACCTGGAGGTGGCGGCCTACCAGGTGGCCAGCGTGACGCGGCGGGAGCGCAGGCGCTCGCCGGCCGCGCCGTTCATGACGAGCACGCTGCAGCAGGAGGCCAGCCGCAAGCTGGGCTTTACCGCCAAGCGCACCATGGCCCTGGCCCAGGCCCTCTACGAGGGCAAGGAGGTCGGCGGCGGCGAGCGGGTGGGCCTCATCACCTACATGCGCACCGACTCGGCGGCCGTGGCCCAGGCTGCCCAGGCCGAGGCCCGGGAGGTCATCCGCGAGCGCTTTGGCCCGCGCTACCTGCCCGAGCAGCCCCCGGTGTACAAATCGCGGGCCAAGGGCGCCCAGGAGGCCCACGAGGCCATCCGGCCCACAAGCGCGCGGCGCGACCCCGCCGCCCTCAAGCCCTACCTGAGCCGCGACGAGCTGCGCCTCTATACCCTCATCTGGAAGCGGTTCGTCGCCAGCCAGATGGCGCCGGCCATCTTTGACCAGACGTCGGTGGACATCGGCGCCGGAGCGCCGGAGGAGGCCGCCGCGGCGCGGCCCTACCTGTTGCGCGCCACCGGCTCCACGGTCAAGTTCCCCGGCTTCCTGCGGGTCTACGAAGAGAGCCGCGAGGAGGGGCAGGAAGAAGATGCCGGCGACGGCCGGCTTCCGGCCCTGGCCCAGGACGAGCCCCTGGACCTGGTGCGGCTGCTGCCACGGCAGCACTTCACGCAGCCGCCGCCCCGCTACACCGACGCCTCGCTCATCCGCGCATTGGAGGAGCTTGGCATCGGCCGGCCGAGCACCTACGCCCCCACCCTGAGCACGCTCCTGGACCGGCATTACGTCGAGCGGGTGGACCGCAAGCTGCTGCCCACGGAGCTGGGCTTTGTGGTCAACGACCTCCTGGTAGAGTTCTTTCCCGACGTCCTGGACCTGGGGTTCACGGCCGACATGGAGGAAAAGCTGGACGAGGTGGCCACGGGCGAGGTGGCCTGGGTGCCCATGCTGGAAGAATTCTACGAGCCCTTTGCCGAGCGCCTGGACGTGGCCCGGGAGCAGATGCCGAACGTGGAGTTCAAGCCCGAGCCGACGGGCGAGATGTGCCCCGAGTGTGGCCGGCCGCTGGTCATCAAGCTGGGACGCTTTGGCAAGTTTATCGGCTGCAGCGGCTGGCCGGAATGCCGCCACACCGAGCCCATACCCGTGCCGGGGGTGCAGTGCCCGCTGTGCGGCGGCGCCGTACTGGAAAAGCGCGCCCGGGGCGGGCGCCGTTTCTACGGCTGCGCCAACTACAGGGCCGGCGACGAGTCGTCGTGCCAGTGGACATCTTGGAAAAAGCCGGTCCCCACCTGATCATCCCAATGCAGACTGGAGGAAAAACGATGCGACTGGAGAAATTGCGACAGAGCCTGGCGGAAGAGAACCTGGACGCCATCCTCGTCAGCGGCGCCGACAACCGGCGCTACCTTTCGGGCTTTACGGGGTCGGCCGGCCACCTGCTCATCTCGCCCGACCGGGCGGTGTTGGCCACCGACTTTCGCTACTACGAGCAGGTGGGCCGCGAGGCGAGGGCCTTTGAGCTGGCGCGGATCACCACGACCATGGCCGCGCTGCTGCCCGAGCTCCTGGTCGAGGGCGCCATCCGCCGGCTGGGGTTCGAGGGCGAGTACATGACCGTGTCAGAGCTGCAGACGCTGAGCAAGGCCACCGATGGCGTGGAGTGGGTGCCCCTCAAGGAGACCGTGGCCCGGCTGCGGGCAATCAAGGACGAGGCCGAGATCGAGCTGCTGCGCCGGTCGGCGGCCCTCAACGACGAGGCGTTCGACCACCTGACCCGGACCATTCGCCCGGGCATGACCGAGCGCGAGGCGGCCTGGGAGATCGAGGCCTACATGCGGGGTCACGGCGCCAGCAAGGTGGCCTTTGACCTCATCGTCGCCGCCGGGCCCAACGGCGCGCTGCCCCACGCCCGCCCCGGCGACCGGGTCATCGAGGAGGGGCAGCCCGTGGTGGTGGACATGGGCTGCGTGCTGGACGGCTACTGCTCGGACATGACCCGCACCTTTTGCCTGGGCGAGCCCAGCGCCCACTACCTGGAGGTGTGGCAGATCGTCCTGCGGGCGCAGGAAGCGGCGCTGCACGCCGTCCGCGCCGGGTTGAGCGGCGTGGCGGCCGACGCCGCAGCCCGCGACGTCATCGAGGCGGCGGGCTATGGCGAGCAGTTCGGCCACGGGACGGGCCACGGCGTGGGCCTGGCCGTCCACGAGAAGCCGCGGGCCGGCCGGCTCTCGGAAGACACGCTCCAGGCCGGCATGTCGCTCACGCTGGAGCCGGGCATCTACCTGCCGGGCCAGTTCGGGGTGCGGATCGAGGACCTGGTGATCGTGCGCGAGGACGGGATCGAGAACCTGACAGGCTCGCCCAAGGCCCCGGTCCTGGGCTGATTCAGGTCACGACGCGGTGCGGCGCTTGTCGCCCAGGCGCCGCTCCGTGCCGGCGATGAGGCGGCGGATGTTGGGGCGGTGGGAGTAGACGACGATGGCCCAGGCCAGCAGACCATAGACGACGTAGGTGCCGGCCAGCAGGCCCATGCCGGCCAGGACCAGCAGGATGATGGGCATGGCCGTGATGACGACGAGGGAGCCGAGGGAGGCGTAGCGGGTGAGGGCAATGATGGCCAGGAGCAGCACGACGAGGGCCAGGGCGGCCGGCCAGTAGACGGCCCCCAGGGCACCCAGGGACGTGCCCACGCCCGCTCCGCCGCGAAACTTGAGAAAGACCGAGTGGTTGTGCCCCAGGATGACCGCCGCGCCGGCCAGGACCTGCGCCGTCGCCTGGCCGTCGCCCGGCACCAATTGGCCCGCCAGCCAGACGGCCAGGGCGCCCTTGCCCACGTCGATGGCGCCGGTGATGAGGGCCGGCAGGATGCCGGCCGAGCGAAAGACGTTGGTCCCGCCCGTCCGCCCGCTGCCCTTCTCCAGCACGTTGACCCCCCACAGGCGGGCCAGCAGATAGCCGGCCGGAAAGCTGCCGAGCAGATAGGCAAGGACTGCCACGCCAAGCAGTGTGACAGGGTTTGGCATTTTCGCCTCCTGGATTCCAGGTGAATGCCGCGGTGCGGCTCTGGGATCTAGAACACCGAGGAGGGGCAGCAGTTACGGGCCGCGGAGGCGGTGGACCGGCCAGCCTCGTTTTGAGGGCGCCCTACGCGATGAGCTTCAGGTTGGGCAGGACGTCCAGATCCCAGCCGGCTTGCCTGCCGGCCTGGAAGTTAAAGTAGCCCGCGCTGGCGATCATGGCCGCGTTGTCGGTGCACAGGGAGAGGGGCGGATAGCGCACGGGCACCGGGCAGCGGCGCTGGATCTCGGCGCGCAGCAGCTCGTTGGCGGCCACCCCGCCGGCCAGGAGGAGGGTGCGGGCCCCGAACTCTTCCGCCGCCTGGCACGCCTTTTCCACCAGGACGTCGACGACCGCGGCCTGGAAGCTGGCCGCCAGGTCGGCCACGGGCAGCTCGCGCACAACGGTGGGGCCCTGGGCGCTGGAGCGCACGTCGTCGCGGGGCACGAATTTCTGCACGGCGTGGAGCACGGCGGTCTTGAGACCTGAAAAGCTGAAATCGTGGGTGCCGGGCAGCCAGGCCCGGGGCAGCTTGAAGGCCTCGGGGTTGCCGTCGCGGGCGGCCTCCTGGATGGACGGGCCGCCGGGATAGGGCAGGCCCAGGAGGCGGCCCACCTTGTCAAATGCCTCGCCGGCGGCATCGTCCAGGGTGCCGCCCAGGCGGCGGTACTGGCCGTGGTCCGCCATCTGGATCAGCTCGGTGTGGCCGCCGGAGACGACGAGGCAGACGAGGGGGAACTCGGGCGGCGGGCCGTCGACGAGCCAGTTGCCATGGATGTGGGCCTCGATGTGGTTGACGCCGATGAGGGGCAGCCCCTGGCCCCAGGCCAGGCCCTTGGCGGCGTTGACGCCCACCAGGAGCGAGCCGGCCAGCCCCGGCCCGTAGGTGACGGCCACGGCGGCGATGCCCTGCTCGGCCAGCGACGGGCCGCCCTCCTCACCCGAGACGATGCCGGCCTCGTGCAGGGCCTGGTCGATGACGGGCAGGATGCTGAGGACGTGCTGCCGCGACGCGACCTCGGGAAAGACACCGCCGTAGCGCCGGTGGATGTCTACCTGCGAGGCCACGACGCTGCTCTTGATCTCCCGCCCGTCGGCCACGACCGCGGCGGCCGTCTCGTCACAGGACGTTTCGATCCCCAGGATTAACGTCATGTCCAGCCTCCTGAGGACAGTATAGCAGATCTGGGGGGCGGTTGCAATCCCCTTGGTCAGGGATTCAAGGGCAAGATCGGTGGTCAGTCACCCGGCAACGACTGCTTTGCGCAGGATGGCGGCGGCCTCGTATTCCAGGAGAACGGGGGCAAGCAACTCATGCATCACCTTGCCACGTGCGCTCGACATCTTTTTCCCACTCTGCCCTCATCCCGGCCAGGGGGTCGGTCTGAACCATGCCGCGTTCTTCTTGCAGTCTTGTACGGATTTGGGTCAGCCGTTCAACTGCCTGCAAGGCAGTCGCCCGCTGGTCCTGCTGGCGTTTCTCGGCCAGGTGCTGCTCTACGATCTCGCGCACCAGGTCAGAGATGCTCCGCCCTTCCTGCTCGGCGATCTGGGCCAGGGCTTGATGCTGCTCGGATTCGAGTAATATTTGCGCTCGGTATAGGGTGCTCATGGTCACCTCCACACGTAATATACACTTACACCTGTGTAGGTGTCAAGTCCTCATTGATACAGCAGGATCGGAACGCGAGCCGGCCGGATGCTCGCGTTGGTCTCCCCTGTTTGCCGCCACTGCTTCTCGCACGAGCCGCAGAACGTCGTCCGGCCGGCGCGTCGAGAAGGAGATGTCGCGCACAGGTCCCACTTTTCTCTTGAACGCGATCACCACCCTGGGATACTCCAGGAAATTGAACGAGGCGCGGTAGCGCTTGCGAACATTCATGAAGTGTATCCCTGCGCCCGCCATCCTCGCCAGCAGCGGTAGCTCGTCGAGACGGCATTCTGCCACGTTGTCCAACGGCACCCTCCAGGCAAAGATGCCAAAGGTGAGCTTTAGCGACTCCGGGGTGAGACGGATAACCAGCGTTCTGTAGTTCACCGTGTAGAACAGGAAAAACGCGGAGAAGCACAAGAAGACGCAGCCAAGGGCACCCGGACGACCATCACTGGCGCGCCAGGCAAACAGCAGCAAGAAGAGGAGCGTGAGGGCCAGGAAGAGCGCCGTTGTCCTGTTCGAAGAAACTCTTTCGTGGTATAGGAGGCCATCGGTCATGATCGGCACCTCGTCGCACGAGCGATCCGCTCAAATCAAAGACAGTCACCATACGCCTGGAATCAGGCGATAGCGGACCCGGCCTGCATACTCGCGGTAGCCCGCCAGCTCGTCCTGCAAGGCCCTATCCTCCAGGCCGGTGCGGACGATCAGGACAATCAGCAGAACTATGGCGGGCACAAATGCCCACGCCGAATCCAGAAAGAGAG
>JAAYZQ010000115.1 GCA_012514775.1 Anaerolineaceae bacterium | reverse complement strand
GCTAGCGCTCGGCGCTCCCAGGGGCAGTCAAGAGGCAATGCCACGGCCGCCGGCATTGGACCCGGGGCTGCGCATAGGTCGTGACCGCACATCTGCGCGGCGGAGAAGGGCGCGGATCCGGGCCTGGAGCTCCTGGAAGTTCGGCGGCTCGGCCATCACCTGGTCGGCGCCGCCGTCCAGCCCGGCGAGCGCCGCCTCCTTGTCCCGGGGATCCACCAGGCCGATGACGGGCACGGACGAAAAGCGGCGGATCTGCTCCAGCGTCTCGCATCTCTCCACGTCGCAGGGCCACAGGCGCAGGATCACAAGGTCGGCCCCATGCAGCGCCAGGTTATAGGCGGCGTGCGGCCCGTCGGGGGCGGTCGATATGTCGAACCCTGCGTGGGACAGGAAGCGGATGAGCCCGTGCTGGATCTCTTTTTCCCGGCCCACGATGAGAATTTTCTGGCCTGGCACAACACTTTCCACGCTCATTTTCTATAGCATAAAGCGGAAAGGTTACGACACGGTTGACGTTTCGTTACAAAGCGGTTACAGCCGGGGGGACCCTGGGCCTAGACCTTGTCCATGTAGTAGCCGATGCCCCACTGGGTCAGGACGTAGCGCGGCCGGGCTGGGTCGGGCTCGATCTTTTTGCGGAGGCGCCGGACATAGACCTTGAGGTTTGTCTCGCTGTCCTCGTAGCCCGGGCCCCAGACATTTTCGAGGATCTGGTTGTAGGTCAGCACCCGGCCGGCGTTGATGGCCAGGTAGAGGAGCAGCTTCTGCTCGATGGGGGTCAGGCTGACGTCCATGCCGTTGGCGCTCACCTTGTGCGCCGCCAGGTCGATGCGCAGCCGCCCCTGGTCGAAAGAGAGCATCTCGACGGTTTGGTTGGCCGCGGCCATGGTCGCGCGTCGCAGGGCCGCGCGCACGCGGGCATGGAGTTCGTCCAGGTCAAAGGGCTTGGTGACGTAATCGTCGGCGCCCAGGTCCAGGCCTTGCACCTTGTTTTCCGTGCTGTCCAGGGCCGTCAGCATGATGACGGGCACGTCCGAGAACTCGCGCAGGTGGCTGAGCATCTGCCAGCCGTCCATGCCGGGCATCATGATGTCCAGGAGGATGGCTTCGGGGCGAAATTGGTGTGCGAGGCGAAGCCCCTCGCGGGCGTCGTAGGCCACCGCGACCTGGTGCCCTTGGCTCTCCAGCGCGAGCTTTAGAAACTGCGCCATTTCGGGCGCATCATCCACGACGAGCAGCCTGGTCTTCTCCATGGTTCATTGTCCACTGCCTATTGTAGCATAAAAACCCTGGAAATCAAAAGTAGCCGGCGGGAGCCTGCAAAGGTTGGGGCAGGCGGGGCCGTCAGGCTCGCCCCAGGGCGGCCGCGCGCTGAACCAGGACACTGAGGACCTGGCCCTCGCGCTGGAGGCGGCCCTCAACCCACAGGAGGGGGGAGTCGCGCAGGACGGCGCGGTAGCGTTCGTACACGTCGGGCCGGACGATGAGGTTCATCAGCCCCTCCTCGTCCTCCAGGGTGATAAAGAGGTGCCCCTTGGCCGTCGGCGGCCGCTGCCGGACGACGGCCCAGCCGGCGACGCGCACCCTGTCGCCGTCGCTCCGCTCCTGGAGGGCGCGGCTATCGACGACGCCCCGGGCTCTCAGCGCCTCGCGGTAGAGGGCCATGACCTGCTCGCCGGGAGCCATGCCCAGGAGCTCGTACTCCCAGGCCAGCCTCTCGGCGTGCTCCAGGGAGGGCAGGGCCGCCGGCTCGACGGGCAGCGCCATGTCCAACCCCTCTTCCTGGTAGACCAGCCCGCCGAGCTCCCACAACAGGGTCCGCCGGTCGCCAAGGCCCTCCAGCGCCCCGGCGCGCACCAGGTTCTCGACCGCCGGCCTGGGGAGGCGGGTGCGCCGGCAAAAGGAGGCCAGGTCGGCAAAGGGATCCTCGCCGCGGCGCTCCACGATGCGCGCCTGCCAGGCCTCGCCCAGCCCGTGGACGTAACGCAGCCCCAGCCGGATGCTCCCCTCCCCTTCCAGGGTGCAGGCTTCCTGGCTGAAATTGACGTGAGGGTGGAGGATCGAGACGCCGTGGTGGCGGGCATCCCCGGCAATGACCTCGGGCGGATAAAAGCCCATGGGCTGCTGGTTCAGGAGGGCGCAGTAGAACTCGGCGGCAAAGTGGGCCTTGAGGTAGAGGGTCTGGTAGGCCACCAGGGCAAAGGCGGCGGCGTGGGATTTGCAAAAGCCAAAGCCGGCAAAGGCCTCCACCTGGTCAAAGGCCGCCTCCGCCGCGTCTCCATCCACGCCGTTGGCCCGGGCGCCGCCCACGAACCGCTCGCGCAGCGCCGCCAGGGCCTCTTCCGAGTTGCTGCGGCTCAGCGCCCGCCGCAGGCGGTCGGCGTCGGCCGGCGAAAACCCGGCAATGGCCATGGCGACGCGGATGACCTGTTCCTGGAAGACGATCACGCCCAGCGTCTCGCCCAGGATCGGCTCCAGGGCGGGGTGGGCGTAGGTGGGGAGCTCCAGGCCCTGCCGGCGGCGCAGGTAGGGGTGGACCATCCCGCCCTGGATGGGTCCGGGCCGGATCAACGACACGCCCACGACAATGTCCTCGAAGCGCTCCGGCCGCAGCCGGGGCAGCATCTGGGCCTGGGCGCGGCTCTCTACCTGGAAACAGCCCACGGTGTCGGCTCGCTGCAAAAGCTGAAAGACGGCCGGATCGTCCAGCGGCAGGTGATCCAGGTCCAGGCTTTTCCCCCGCTGCCGCACCAGGCGCAGCGCCTCGTCGATGGCGCCCAGGGTGCGCAGCCCGAGGAGGTCGATCTTGATCAGCCCCGCGTCTTCGACGCTGTCCTTGTCCCACTGGACGACGACGCGGCCGGGCATGGTGGCCCGCTCCAGGGGCACCACCTCGACCAGGGGCGCCGCGGTGATGAGCATGCCGCCGACGTGGATGGAGAGGTGGCGGGGGACGCCATCCATCTGGCGCAGGAGGTCGAGGAGGAGGGACCAGGGAAGCCCGGGCGCGGCGGGAGCGGGGTCCTGGTCCGGGTTCCCCGGCGGGTCCTCCTGTAGGTCTCCCTCCAGGGAGAGGCCGGCTTCGAGGATGCCGGCGGCGGCCAGGGCTGAGCGGGTGTCCAGGGATTTGGCGGCGCGGTCGATGACGTCTGGGGGAAAGGACAGGGCCTTGGCCACTTCGCGCAGCGCGGAGCGGGCGCGGTAGGTGACGACGTTGCAGACCATGCCCACGTGCTCCTGGCCATAGCGCTCGTAGACGTACTGGATGACCTCCTCGCGGCGATCGGCGGCCAGGTCGACGTCGATGTCGGGCATGGTCTGGCTGCCCTCGCTCAGAAAGCGCTCGAAAAGGAGGTTGTGGCGCAGGGGGTCCACGGGCGTGATGTCCAGGAGGTAGGCGACCAGGGAATTGGCGGCCGATCCCCGGCCCTGGCAGCGGATGCCCTGCTTGCGGGCAAACTGCACGATGTCCCACACCACGAGAAAGTAGCCGGCCAGGCCCATGCGCCCGATGACGCCCAGCTCGTGGTCCAGTTGCGCCCGGGCCCGCGGGGTGACGGGCTCGATCTTCCGGGTTCCGTGCAGGGCGGCCAGGCAAAGATGGCGCAGGTAGCTGTCGACGGTGTGGCCCCGCGGCACGGCAAAGACGGGCAGCCGCTGCGCCGTCAGGTCGAGGCTGACCTCGCAGCGGGCGGCGATCTCCAGGGTGTTGCGCAGGGCCTCGGGCAGCCCGCCAAAGAGGCCCGCCATCTCGCCGGGAGACTTCAGGAAGCGTTCCGAGTTGGGGTGGAGCAGGCCGGCGGCCAGCGCTTCGGGCAGGGTGGCGTGGTGCCGGATGCAGGTGAGCACGTCGTGCAGGCGCTGGCCCTCGCGCCGGGCATAGTGGACGTCGTTGGTGGCGACGAGATCCAGGCCCATCCGCCGCGCCAGGGCGACGAGGGCCGCGGCGAGCCGGGCGTCGTCGGGCAGGTAGTGGCGCTGGATCTCGATCCAGAAGCGCCCGCCAAAGATCTGCCGCAGCCGGCCGGCTGCCCGGCGTGCCGCCTCTTCGTCGCCTGCCAGGAGGGCAGAGGCGATGGCCCCCCGGCGGCAGCCGGAGAGGCAGAGGAGTCCCTCGGCGTGCCGGGCCAGATCCTCCCAGGAGAGCGGGGCGTGCCCTTTTTGCCACCTTTCGGCCGGGCCCTCTGCGGGCGCTGCCTGGCCGATGCTCAGGAGCCGGCAGAGGTTGGCATAGCCCCTTTGTGTCTCGGCCAGGAGGGTCAGGTGATGGTCCTGCCCGCCGCCGGCCAGGCTGACCTCGGCGCCGGCGATGGGCTTCAGGCCCTGCTCGCGGGCCGCCTGCCAGAAGCGCACGATGCCGTACAGGCCCTGGTGGTCGGTGAGGGCCAGGGCCGGGTAGTCCAGGGCCGCGGCCTGCTCCACCAGCGCCTCGGGCGACGACGCGCCGTCGAGGAGAGAATAGTAGCTGTGGCAGTGCAGCTCGACGTATTCAGGCGCCATGGCGGTCGATCGATCAATCGTAAACCCGGGCCAGGAACCAGGCGCCGGCCGGCAGCTCTCGGTAGAGAAGGCAGAGGAGGCCGGTGTCGGTGGTCACCTTCAGGTATTCCCGCCAGACGGCCGTAGCCTGGTGGCCTGCCCGGGGGCCGGCGGTGGGCTCGGGCGAGGGCTGCCACCAGTTGGTGTGGACCCGCCAGCGGTTGTACACTTCCTGGATGGCGTGGTGGCTGCCGTGCCAGGCAAAGCCCGCGGGTGTCTCCCGGGGGCCCCATGTGTGGAGGGGTTCCCCTTCCGGCCACAGGCGGGTCATGGCTCGGCCTCGTCGAGCCAGCCAACCCGCCACTCGGGCAGGGGAGCGCCTGGCTGGGCCATGACTGCCCGCCGCAGGCAGTTGCTGCCAAAGCGGGCTGCCAGGTAGCGCTGCACCTCCCGGAGTTTGGCCTGGCGCTCGTCTTCGAGGGGGAACAGGGTGAGCTGCTCGGCCACCACGTCCTGGATCTGTTCCAGGGCCACCGACAGCCTGGTGGCGGCCGCAGGCCAACGCATGGCCTCCAGGAGCCCGGCCAGGACGCGCACCACCCGGTCTTCTTCGGCCAGGGGAAAGAGAAACGTGCGGGTTTGTTCCTGCCTCGTGCCGTCGTCGAACTGCACGGCCAGGCGCGCCTGGCCGGCGGCCCGCAGGTTTTCCCGCAGCCCGGCCAACAGGGGGGCGACCAGGCGGCGCAGGGCCAGGAGCAGGGGCTCGCGCTCGACGAGGGGGGCTGGCAGCTCCAGGTCCGCCGCCAGCGCGAGGCTCCGCCCGTGGGGGACGATGGGGCGGTCGTCTTCGCCCCGGGCGCAGCGGCGGGCCAGGATGCCCGCGTGCCCGAACTGCTGCCAGACCGCCGCCGGAGAAAGGGCGCCATACTGCCCCAGGGTACGCAGGCCCAGGAACGAGAGCCGCTGCAGCGTATCTCCGGCCAGGGGGAGCAGCGTCACCGGCAAGGGCCGCAAGAAGTCCTTTTCCCGGGCGCGCTCGACGGCGCGCAGGTGCCCCGGAGAGACGCGCCGGGCAGCGGCCTGGGCGGTGAACTTGGTGCTGTTCCAGCCCAGGGCAGGCTGGAGGGCCTCGCCCAGGTGCTGGCGCACCTTGCGCCCCACGTCGCGGCAGAGGGCCACGGCCTCGGACTGCCCCCGCACCGCGTCCAGTTCCACGTAGGCCGCGCCCCAGCCATGGGCCTCTACCCTGGGGCTGGCCTCTTCCAGCACCTGGATCAGGGTCTCGAACTTGGCCCGGCAGCGGGCCACGTCGGCATCCAGCAGGCGTGCCTCGGGGCAGCGAATCTGCGCCGTCCTGGCGGCCATGCCCGGCACGACGCCGCGAGCGGCTGCCTGGGCCGAGAGGCCAAAGACCCGGTCCTCCGGGTCTACCAGGATGAGGGGATGGCCGGCCAGCTCGGCGTTGTCCCGCTGCAGCAGGGCTGTGGCAAAATAGGGGATGGTGCAATAGAGAACGGGCACGCCGGGCGCTCCTTCCTCCTTTCAGCGCTCGCTACACTTGCTGCGCTGCGCTCGTGGCTACCCGGCAGCCACGCTTTTCCAGGCTCTCAACCGGGCGGGGAGCGGGCAGGCGGGCTTAGAGGCCATGGCCGCGGACCGTGCCGTTGAATTCGATGGCCAGGGTGACGGCGCTACCGGTGGGGCCCAGTTGGTTCTTGAGCACCTCTACCCGCGCCTCGTACCCGCGCACGTCGCCCTGCTTCTGGATCCAACGCTCGCGGGTAACCCGCAGCCGCACCGCGGCGTTGTGGGCCAGGGCAGAGAGGGCAGGAGAGCCGCCCGCCTGCGACTCGTGCAGCACGAGGAGGGCCAGGCCCGCCCGGCCCAGGGCGGCCGGCAGGCGGTTCAAGGTGGCGGCCAGGGCTTGCCCTGCCTGGGAATCGGTCCAGGCCAGGTCGACGACGTCCAGGACGACCGCGGCCAGGCCGCCGCTGCGTGCCATGGCCTCGACGGTAGCCAGGGCTTCCAGCAAGTCGTGGGTGGCGCCCACCCAGAAGCGAGAAAAGTCCAGGCCGCAGCGGTGGGCATAGTCGGCGTCGAAATAGAGGGCCTGGTCGATGTAGGCGACCTCGCCGCCGTCCTCCTGGGCCTGAGCCAGGAACTTGAGCGCCAGGGTGGTCTTGCCCGACGTCGCGGGCCCCACCATCTCGCTGATCTTGCCCCGGGGCAGGCCGCCGATCTCCAGGACTCGATCCAGGGCCGGAAACCCGGTAGAAATGTGCGGCACGCCGGTCATCCTGGCCGGCCTGCCCTGGACCACCGACCATGGACCATAGCGACGACGAATGGCTGCCACGGCGGCATCCAGTCGGACTTGTTTGCGTTTGCGCTTTTTCACACCAACCCCTTAACCCCTCGACGTAGAAGCTATTATACAGAACATTCGTTCGAAAGTCAACCAGGTTGAGCCAGGAGCAAGCCCGCCAGAAACGATTGGCCGCTATGGAATCGCAGCGTTTTCCTGGACGCTCGGGGCGGACAGGATTCGCATTTTTAATATAACCATGGCGGCGACCCGAGTTGACACCCGGCGGAAGGGATGATAGAATACATACAAACATAATAGATGCGCTGGGGGAGCTTGGGCAAGCCAGGCTGAGAGGGCAACCGATTTGTTGCCGACCCCTTGAACCTGACCTGGATAATGCCGGCGTAGGGAAGAGGCACTAAAAAACCGGTGAACCGCCAGCATAGGCCAGGCGGTTCACCGGTTTTTTTTTGATGCATTACAGCGCTGGTCAGGCCGGCCGGCCTGACCCATGTGGTTCACCGTTTTGTGCCTTCATGAAGGGAAGGCCTGTGAGCCTTCCCCACCCGCAAACCTGGAGGGAGATGTGCGAGCCATCATCGTTGCCAGTGGAGAAGCGCCCGGCGACCGGGACTGGGCCCGCTGGGTACAAGCAGAGGATTTGATCATCGGCGCCGACGGCGGTGCGGCGCACGCCCTGGCCCGGGGGCTGGCACCCGACGTCATCGTGGGCGACATGGACTCGTTCACCGGCCCCCAGCGGGACCTGCCGGCGGCACAGCGGGCGCGCATCGTCCAACATCCGCGGGCCAAGGACGAGACCGACCTGGAGCTGGCCCTGGCCTACGCCGCCCAACACGACGTCGACGAGATCGTGGTCTTGGGCGCCCTGGGGGGCAGCCGGCTCGATCACATGCTGTCCAACGTGCTCCTGTTGGCCATGCCCTCCCTGCGGGGCCGCCGCGTCCTCATCGTCCACGGGGGCCAGGAGGCGATGCTCCTGCGGAGCGGTGAGGCGGTGACCCTCGCCGGCAGCCCGGGCGACTTGATCTCCCTGCTCCCCCTGGGGGGCGACGCCCGCGGCGTGACGACGGCTGGCCTGGCCTGGCCCCTGGCCCGCGACACCCTCCGTTTTGGCCAGAGCCGCGGAGTGAGCAACGAGATGAGCGGCACCGAGGCGCGGGTCGAGCTGGAAGAGGGCTACCTGTGGGTAGTTCATGGGACGACGGAGGATGAATAGCCGTGCTGGTTCTGATGAGCAGTTTGGGCATTCACGCCCGCTGTCGACGGTGAGACGGAAAGGATGTGCCAAGTGAAGACAAAAGTCTGGTTTGTGTTGTTGATGGTGCTTGGGCTGCTGGCCGGCTGTGGGCCGGAAGGCACCGCCACGCCCGCGGCAGAGTCGGCGGCCTCCCCGCCGGGCGCGACGGCCGAAGGGGCCGAGCCAACGGTCGAGAGCGAGGAGGGTGCGCGCACCCTGACGGTCATGACCCACGACAGCTTTGACGTCAGCGACGAGGTGGTGGCCGCCTTCCAGGAAGCCTGCAACTGCCAGGTGCACTTTTTGCGGTCGGGTGATGCCGGCCTGATGCTGAACCAGGCCCTGTTGAGCAAGGGCAACCCCCTGGCCGACGTCATCTATGGCGTGGCCAGTACCTTCCTGAGCCGGGCCCTCGAGGGTGACATCCTGGAGCCCTACGAATCACCCCTGCTGGCCCAGATCGACGACGACCTCGAGCTGGATCCCTCGTCCCGCATGCTGCCCGTGGACTATGGCGACGTGTGCCTGAACTATGACAAGGCCTGGTTCGAGGAACAAAACCTGGCGCCGCCCGAGAACCTGGAGGAGCTGGTGCTGCCCGAGTACGAGAACCTGCTCGTCGTCGAGAACCCGGCCTCCTCCTCGCCCGGCCTGGCCTTTCTCCTGGCGACGATTGACCACTTTGGCGAGACGGGCGACTATACCTACCTGGACTTCTGGGGCGAGCTGCGGGCCAACGGCGTGTTGGTTACCCCCGGCTGGGAAGACGCCTACTATGGCAGCTTTACCTATGCCTCCGACGGCGACCGGCCCATCGTGGTTAGCTATGCCAGCAGCCCGCCGGTGGAGGTCTATTTCGCCGAGGGAACCTTCGAAGAAGCGCCGACGGGCGTTGTCGTCGGCGACGGCAGTTGCTTCCGCCAGGTCGAGTTCGTCGGCATTCTGCAGGGCACCGAGCAGCGGGAGCTGGCCGAGGAGTGGATCGACTTTATGCTGGGTGAGGCCTACCAGGAGGACATTCCGCTCAAGATGTTTGTCTTTCCCGCCAACACCGGGGCCGAGCTGCCCGAGGTCTTTCGTCAGTTTGCCCTGGTGCCGGAAAACCCGGCCAGCCTGGACGCGGAGGCCATCGAGGAGAACCGCGAAGCCTGGATCCAGGCCTGGACCCAGACCGTGCTGCGGTAGTGGTCTGTCAACCGTGAATTGAGGGGTCGCCGCAGGTGAAAAAGCGGCTGAATCCGCTACTACGAACCCATCAAGTCACGCTTGACGCAGTGCCAGGTTCTTGCCGGGCGCAGAGTTCTGGTGCGCCCGGGGTACTGCCGGCGAGCTTGCGACGGCCGGCTAGTTTTCCTGCGTCCAGCCAGAGTCCATCTCCTGGAAGCGGCGGTGCAGCTCTTCCACCGCTTTCCGGGAGATGGGTAGCTCTTCGCGCACCCAGCGAATGTTCTGCCGGACGTGCTCCGGGTTGCTGCTGCCGACGATGGCCGTGTCGACGGACTGGTGGGCCAGCACAAATCCCAGGGCCAGCACCAGGGGATCGTCGGGTGCAGAGGAGACGGGGCCCTCCTCCAGCATTCGCTGCGCGCGTCGAAAGTACTCGGCGGCATAATAGCTGGGCGAGTGCGTGGCGCCCCAGGCGGTGTTGGCGATGGGGCGCTTGGCAATGATGCCCATGCGCCGCTCCCGGGCCGTGGGGAACAGCCTGAGGTGCGCCCTCTGGTCGACCAGGTTAAAGCTGGTCTGAAGGGTATCGAACAGGCCGCTCTCCACCGCCCAAAGGGCAGCCTCGTTGTCGCCGCTGTAGCCGATGTAGCGGGTCTTGCCCGCCTGCCTGGCATCCTGCAGAGCCCGGATGACCTCGCCCCGCTCCAGGATCTCGACGCTGCAGGAGTGCAGGTGCACCGCGTCGAGGTAGTCGGTGCGCATTCGGACCAGGCTGCGTTCGATGCTGTCGCCCACAGTCTTGCCCGTCCAGTCCTGCCCGACATAGTCGCCGGCCACGTGCCCGGCCTTGGTAGACAGGACGAACTCGTGGCGCCGGCCGGCGATGGTGCGGCCGATGAGTTCCTCGCTGGTGCCATAGCAGGCAGCGGCGTCCAGGAAGTTGATGCCGTTGTCCAGGGCGGTGGTCAGAAGGAGGGCGGCGGTCTGCTCCTGCGACAGGGGCAGTTCGCCCATCTCCGCAAGACCCAGGCCCAGGCGGCTGACGATCAGGCCGGTTTTGCCCAGTTCTCGTTGTTCCATTTCTCGCGTCCGTCCTTTCTCCTGCCGGCGCGCTGTAGCTCTCAGTTGGGGAACACTATTTGTATTATAGAACATCCGCCCTCTCCTGTCCGGCGCATCCGGTTGGAATTGGGGTTGGGTTTGGTTTGGGAAATGGCGGGGGCGGAACGCTTGCATTTTGCACAGTCTTAAGGTACAATCAGATCAAGCCCACTCTGCGGGCTCTGGCATTACCTGGACCGGAGCCGGCTGTGGTATAATAGACGAGAAGCGAGAATCTTGGCACCCCCAGGTGCTTGGAGAGGAGTAGATCATGATCAAGGTCAGTATCGATAGTGTGCGGGCCAGCTTGCTTTCACAACATCGCGTGGTGGTTTTAAAAGAAGAGGGCATGGATCGTTATCTGGCCATCTGGATCGGGCCCTACGAAGCTGACGCAATCACCATCAAGCTTCAGGGCGTAGAGATTGCCCGGCCACTGACCCACGACCTGCTGGAACAGGGCATCCGCAAGCTTGGGGCCCACGTTTCTCACATTCTGGTCAACGATCTGCACGACGATACGTTCTACGCGCGGGTGGTCATGGATAGGGACGGAGAGCGCATCGAGCTTGATTCGCGGCCGAGCGACGCCATCGCCCTGGCCGTGCGCGTCCAGGCCCCCATCTTTGTCAGCGAGTCTGTTATGGAGCGGGCGGGTGTTGTGCCCGAAGAAGAGATCGACATGGAGCAGGTGAGCCCCGAGGAAGAGGAGCAATTGGCGCCCTACAAGGACTTTATCGAGGGGCTGGACCTGGAGGATCTTGGGGACTGACGTTCTGCATGTGCGGACCGCCAGCCCTTCTGTGAGGGGCCGGCGCCCAACGATCGAGGTGTGATCCAGGGCTCCTGCTAGACAAGGTTTGCCGGCAGGAGCCCGCTTTATCCAAACCCTGGCAAGGAAGGCATGGCGTGAGCGAAAGCGGCCGAATCGAGCGACTTCCCCCGCAGAATGCAGAAGCAGAAGAGGCGGTCCTGGGCTCGATCCTCATCGATCCCGACGCCGTCATCCGGGTGGCAACGATCCTCCAGCCGTCCGACTTTTACCGCGAGAAGCACGGCTGGATCTATGACACGGCCCTCACCCTCCACGAGCGACGCGAGCCCATCGACTTCTTGACCGTCTGCGACGAGCTGGAGCGCCGCGAGCAGCTCGACCAGGTGGGGGGACCGGCGTTCATCATGTCGCTCATCAATGCCGTCCCCACCTCTATCCACGCCGAGCATTATGCGCGCATCGTCGAGCGCACCGCGACGCGCCGGCGCCTCATCGAGGCGGCGAGCCAGATTGCGGTCCTGGCCTACCAGGAGGCCGAGGACGTGGACGAAGTGGTCGACCGCGCCGAGCAGGTGTTGTTCGGCGTCTCCGAGCGGCGGCTCTCCCGCGACCTGGTGCCCATCAAGCAGATCCTGAGCGAGTACTATGACCGCATCGAGTACCTGACGCAGCACCAGGGGCAGATGATCGGCATCCCCACGGGCTTTGGCGACATCGACAAGCTCCTGGGGGGCATGCAGCGTTCGGACCTGATCATCCTGGCAGCCCGGCCCAGCGTGGGCAAGTCGTCGCTGGCGTTGGGTGTTGCCCACAACGCCTCGAAAAAGTTCAGGCAGCGGGTCGCCTTTTTCGCCCTGGAGATGTCGGCCGAGCAGGTGGTGCAGCGGCTCATTTCGGCCGAGACGGGCATCAACTCGCAGCGGTTGCGCCGCGGCGAGATCGAAGAAGACGAGTGGAGCCGCTTCATGAAGGCTGCCGGCGACCTGTCGGAGACGCTGTTCTACATCGACGATACGCCAGGCATCTCGGCCCTGGAGCTGCGGACCAAGGCCCGGCGGCTACACGCCGAGGTGGGCGTCGACCTCATCGTGGTCGACTACTTGCAGCTCATGCGCGGTGAGAGCCGCTCCGAAAACCGCGTGCAAGAGATCTCGTCCATCTCCCGGTCCCTGAAGGCCCTGGCCCGGGAGCTGAACGTGCCGGTGCTGGCCCTGTCGCAGCTCTCCCGCGGCGTCGAGGCCCGCACCGACAAGCGCCCCATCCTGTCAGACTTGAGAGAAAGCGGAGCACTCGAACAAGACGCGGATGTGGTGATATTCATCTACCGCGACGAACTTTACAACGAGAATACCGAGCGGCGGAACATCGCCGACATCATGGTTGCCAAGCATCGCAATGGCCCGACGGGCACCGTGGCCCTCTATTTCAAGAAGGAGCTGGCCCAGTTCCTGCAGGCCGAGGTGCGCACCGAAGTGGTCGACATCTATTAACCGGCGGCAGGCGGTCAGATCCCATGAATGCACTCGAAGCTGAGCACCCGCGTTTGCGTCGCTTGCGCGACTGGCTGCTGCCCCTGCTGGTCGGGGGAGCCGCCCTGGCGGTCTATTACCAGACGATGCTGCCGGGCACCGGCTGGGGCGACATCGCCCGCTTCCAATACGTGGCCCGGGTGTGGGGCATTCCCCACCGCTTTGGCTACCCGCTCTACATCGCCATCAGCCGGCTCTTTGGCGAACTGCCTGTGGGCAGCCTGGCCTTCCGCATCAATCTCATGTCGGCCCTGTTCGCCGCCCTGGCCGTCATCACGGTCTATCTGCTGGTGGTGCTGCTCTCGGGCAGCCGGGTGGGGGCGGTGGCGGCGGCGCTGGCCTTTGCCTTTTCCCGGGCCTTCTGGGGACAGGCCGTCGTGGCCGAGGTGTACAGCCTCAATGCCTTTCTCATCGGCGCCGTGCTGCTCGTCCTGCTGGCCTGGCATCGCAGCCGCAGGCCGGCCTTGCTCTACCTGGGCATCGGGCTCTATGCCCTGAGCTTTGGCAACCACATGACCGTGGTGACGCTGGTGCCGGCGGTGCTCTACCTGGTGATCGCCACCGAGCCCCGCGCCACCTTCAGGCCGGGGAGGCTGTTGGCCCTTGGAGGCTTGATGCTCCTGGGGGCGCTCCAGTACCTGTACGTCATCCTCCGCGCCCACCAGGAGCCGCTCCTGAACGAGCTGGGCCCCTTTTCCTGGGGAGGATGGCTGTACTGGATGACCAGGAACCGTTTCCCCGGCCAGTTCTTTGGCTTCGGGCTGGGCGACCAGGTGGACCGGGTGCGCATCTTTCTGGAGTTGCTGGAAAAGCAGTTCTACCGCTGGGGCTATATCCTGGGCTGGGTTGGCGCCTGGGAGCTGCTGCGCAGCAGCAAGCAGGCGGCGCTCCCCGGCGAGGAGAGGCGGGGCACGCTGCGGGGCACCGAGCCCTTTGCCTTCCTGGCGCTGGCGATGCTGGGCATCGCCGTCTTTGGCATGAACTATGGTGGGGTCACCTTTCGTATCTATCTTATCCCCGCCTACCTGGTCTTTGCGGTGTTTGCCGGCTGTGCCATGGGGGCGCTGCTGGACCTGGTGCGGGGCTGGCCGCGCGGGCTGGCCGTGGCAGCGTCCATCGGCCTGGCGGTCGTGTTCCTGGCCATGCCGCTCTACCCGCTGTGGCAGAACTGGAACCTGGTGGACGAGAGCGGCAACATCTATTACGGGCTCGTGGCCGAGCGCTTTGCCGACACGGCCGGCCCGGATTTTGTTCTCGTCGATTCGGAGACGCGCTACGACGACCTGGAGGCCATCCTCTACGAGGCCTGGGGCGAGAGGGAGTGGTATGCGGCGCGCTGGATCCCGCCGGGCGAGATCGATGCCTGGCTGGGCCGGCGCCCGGTGTATGCCTGGGACGATGGAGCCGCCTATCACCAACGGTACGCGAGCGAGCCCGTGCCCGAGTTGCCCGGCATGGTGCGCCTGACGGGAGTGAAGGACCAATGAAAGGCTTTGCCGGATTTCCGGCGGGCAAACAGCCCTACACGCCGGTGCCCGACCTGTTTTTCGCCGAGGTGATGCCCGACGTCGACCACCTGGGCGAGCTGAAGGTGACGCTGCACATCTTCTGGCTGCTGGCCCGGCAAAAGGGCGAGCGTCCCTACGTCGCCGGCGACGAACTGGCCGCCGACAGCCGGCTCCTGGCCGGCCTGGCGGCCACCGGCCGGCCGCCCGAGGAGGCGCTGGCCGATGCCCTGGAACGGGCCGTGGCCCGCGGCACGCTGCTGCGCGCCTTTACCTCGCACCAGGACTGGTATTTCGTCAACAGCGAGCGGGGTCGCAAGGCCGTGGAAGACATGCTGGCCGGCAAGTGGTCGCCGGCGCCGCCCGGCGAGGCGGTGGAGATGCAGGTGCAGCGGCCGAACATCTATGTGCTCTATGAGCAGAACATCGGGCCGCTGACACCCCTCCTGGCCGACGAGCTGAAGGAAGCGGAAGACAGTTACCCGGCCGCCTGGATCGAGGACGC
This sequence comes from Anaerolineaceae bacterium, assembly GCA_012514775.1. Next base: position 223 of record JAAYZQ010000115.1, on the reverse strand, counting down.
CTTTCGCGAGGCCGTTGAGTTGAACAAGCGAAGCTGGCGCTACATCCAGCGCATTCTCGAGCGCTGGGCGACGGAGGGAAAGGGCGATGAAACAGCTCGGCCAGGTCGCAAAGACGATCCTCGCCGCTTCATCGAGGGAAAATATGCCGACTATATCGAGCACTGACGCGCCCACCGGCCCCGAAGGGCAGCGCCCGGGGGACGAGCCGTGCCCCATCTGCGG
>JAAYZQ010000114.1 GCA_012514775.1 Anaerolineaceae bacterium | reverse complement strand
GCCCCCTGGCGTCCTGGCGAAAAAGAAGCGGACGTTCACCCTTCCGTTCGAGCAATGGCTGCATGAGGATCTGGCAGCGCCTGTGGGCGACACTTTGACAGCCCTTCCGGAGCAGCTTGCTTTGTGGGTGGATGCGGGCAATGCGCGCCGAGTCTGGACCGAGTTCACCCATGGCGGCAGCACGTGGTGCAGGCCATGGGCCCTCTTTGTCCTGGCCGAATGGATGCGCCGCAACCTTTGAGGGCCATGAGAGTCCTTTGGGTCCTGCCCTTTTACGAACAGGCCATCGTCTACGGTGGCCCGGCCCGCTCGCTGCCCCTTCTCTGCCGGGCCCTGGTGGGGGAGGGGGTGGAAGTGTCGGTGCTGTCCACTAACGCCAATGGCCGCGGTGTCGTCGACGCTCCCCTTCTCCGGCCCTTTATTAGCGGGGGTGTGGAGGTGACCTACTACCCGCGGCTGACCGGAGCGCGTTTCGCCCTGTCGCCGGAGCTGGCCCGTGCCTGCGCGCGCCGCTGCGCCGGGTTCGACCTGGTCCACACGGCCGGCCTGTACACTTTTCCCTCCCTGGTTGCCCTGAAGCTGGCCGCCGACAGGGGGGTGCCGGCAGTCCTGTCGCCCAAGGGGGAGTTGATGGGGTGGGCCCTGGCCCACAAGGCGCTCAAGAAACGAGCCTTCATGCGCCTCGTGGGCGCGGGGCTCCTTCGCCGGGCCGCTGCCTTGCACTGCTCCGACGACCTGGAGCGCCAGTCCGTGATCGCCCTGGGGCTGCCCAGCCCGGCGTACGTGGTCCCCAACGCCCTGGACACCGGTCGCTTGCGGAGCCTGCCGCCAAGAGGTGCCCTGCGCCATCGACTGGGCATTCCCGGTGACGACGTGGTGGTTCTCTGCCTGGGGCGGCTGCACCCCGTCAAGCGCCCCGACCTTGCCCTGGAGGCCTTCTCGCGGGTCGCCGGCCGGTTCCCGGCGGCGCGTCTGCTCTTTGCCGGGCCCGACGAGGCCGGGCTGGAGCCCTCGCTGCGGGCCGCGGCGGCGCAGGCGGGCTGTGCCGGTCGCGTGTACTTCTCCGGGTTGCTGGGCGATGCCGGGGTTCTGCAGGCCCTGGCCGATGCGGACCTGCTGCTCATGGCCTCCGAGTCGGAGAATTTCGGCATGGCCGCGGCCGAGGCCATGGCCGCCGGCCTGCCGCTGCTCATCTCCGAACGGGTGGGCCTGGCACGCTACGTTGCCCGGGCGGGCGCCGGGCGGGTTGCGCCCCTGGACGCGGAGGCCATGGCCGGGCACCTGGCCGGCCTGCTGTCGGACCCGGATGCCCTGCCAACCATGGGCCGCCGGGGCCAGGCCACCGCCGTGGCGCTCTTTGGCCTGGAGGCCGTTGGCCGGCAGCTGGTGGAGGTCTACCGGCAGGTGCTGGCCGCCGCCAACCAGGACCGTCATCATCGCCGGAACCCTTCCCCGACGTTGGGGAGAGCTGGAGGGGGATAACAATGCCCGACATCCTTGTTACCGGCGGGCGCGGCTTTATCGGGACCAACCTGTCCCGGGAGCTGCGCTCGCGGGGGCACCGCGTCTGGACGTGCGACATCCTGCAGGGGGAGGATCCCCGGCATTTCCGGGCCGACGTGAGCTCTTTTCATCAGATGGACGCCATCTTCCGGCGGCAGCGCTTTGAAACCGTCTATCACCTGGCCGCCGAGTATGGGCGCTGGAACGGCGAGGACCATTACGAGAATCTGTGGCGCACCAACGTCGTCGGCACCAAGCACTTGCTCCGCCTCCAGGAGCAGCACCGCTTTCGCATGGTCTTTTTTTCCAGCGCCGAGGTCTATGGCGATTACGACCAGCTCATGACCGAGGACGTCATGGATCGGGTGCCCATCAGGCAAATGAACGATTACGCCATCAGCAAGTGGGCCGGCGAGCTCCAGTGCCTGAACCACGAGGCCATGTTCGGCGTCGAGATCGTGCGCGTGCGTCCCGTGGGCTGCTACGGCCCCCACGAGTACTACAGTCGCTATCGAGGCGTGATCCCCATCTTTGTCTACCACGCCCTCAAGGGGCTGCCCTTTACCATTTACCGCGGCCACCGGCGCATCTTTGACTACGTGGATGATACCTGCCGCACCTTTGCCAACATCGCCGACAATTTCCTTCCCGGCCGGGTCTATAACGTCGGCGGCCGCGAGGAGTGGGCCATCTCTATCGAGGAGCTGGCGGACCTGGTGCTCGAGATCACGGGGGCCGAGCCGAGCCTGGCCCGCTTTGAGGGCGAGGAGGCCTTCACGACGAGGGTCAAGCTGGTCGACTTTTCCCTGGCCCGGCGGGAGCTGGGCCACGATCCGCAGGTGGACATTCGCGAGGGCATAACCCGCTACGTGGCCTGGGCCCGCAAGGTCTATGGCGTCTGATTCCCAGGAGGTCGAGATGCAGGATTACCAGGCGTACTATGCTGACAAGACGGTGCTCATCACCGGTGGGGCGGGGGCCATCGGCTCGAACCTCGCTGCGGCAGTGGGAGGGCTGGCCCGACGGGTCATCATCCTCGACGACCTGTCGGCCGGCTACGAGTGGAACGTGCCCTCGCTGCCAAACCTCCTCTTTGTCAGGGGCTCGGTCACCGACGAGGTGGCCCTGAAGCGCGTCTTTGCTCTGAAACCCCAGGTGGTCTATCACCTGGCGGCCTTTTTCGCCAACCAGAACTAGGTGGACTATCCCCAGCGGGACCTGGCGACCAACGGGCTGGGCACCCTGCTGGTGTACCAGTATTGCCAGATGGCCGGCGTGGAACGGTTGGTGTATGCCTCCTCGGGCTGCTCCATCTATGGCTCGGCGGCGCCTCTGCCCTTGAAAGAAGACTTCATGTCCATGCACCTGAGCACGCCGTACCAGATCACCAAAATGCTGGGCGAGCTGTACGCCAACTTTTTCTACAACCACTACGGGCTGCCGGTGGTCAAGACGCGCCTGTTTAACGCCTACGGCCCGGGCGAGGTGCCCGGCCAATACCGCAACGTCATCCCCAACTTTGTTTTCTGGGCGCTGTCGGGCTTGCCGCTGCCCTTCACGGGCACTGGCGGCGAGACGCGTGACTTTACCTACGTCATGGACATCGTGGATGCGATGCTGCGGGCCGGCTACTTCCAGGCAGCCATTGGCCGGGAGATGAACGTCGCCTCGGGGCGGGAGACCAACATCCTTGAGCTGGCGCGGCGCATCAACGAGCTGACCGGCAACCAGGCCGGCATCGTCCAGGCCCCGCCCCGGGCCTGGGACACGAAAAAACGGCTCCTGGCCAGCATCGAGTGCGCGCGCGAGCTCCTCGGTTACGAGCCGCGGACCGGTTTCGAGGCCGGGCTGCAGAACACCATAGACTGGTTCCGGGAGCACTGGGACGAAATCCGGCGCGATGCCGAGTTTCCGCCCGGCTCCTCGGCGGCGGTGCAGGGACTTGTCGTCAGAAGATAAGGCCGGCGGCCTGCGCATCCTGTTCATCGTGCCCCACTACCGGCCCGATGGCGGCCCGGGCGCGCAGCTCTTTACCCTGCTCTGCGAGGCCCTGGCCCGCAGGGGCCACCTGCCGGCGGTCCTCACCGCCGTCCCCCACTATCCCTCCGGCCGCGTCCCCGAAGAGTACCGGGGCAGAAGGCCTGCCTGGTCGCTGGAAAATGGGGTGCGCGTGGCCCGCGTGTCCCTGCCGTCCGTCGACCGGCGCAGCCTGTGGCGCCGCCTGGTACAGTTTGGCTGCTACCAGCTCGGCGCGACCATGGCCGGCTGGAAGCAGAAGGCCGACGTCGTGCTGGCAGTCAGCCCGGCCCTGGAGGTGTGGCTGCCCTGCGTGCTCCTGGCCTTTGCCCGGGGCAGGCCGGTGGTGTATTCGGTGCACGACGTCTATCCCGACGTGGGCGTGCAGCTCGGCATCTTTCGTCACGGACCGGTGATCAGGGCTGTGGGCGCCCTGGAGGACTCGCTCTTGCGGCGTGCTGCCGCCGTCCGCATCCTGTCCGATTCCTTTGCCCCGTTGATGCTGTCGCGGCGCGTCCCCGAGTCGAGGCTGCACCTGGTCTATGACTGGGTGGACACCGAGCTGGTGCGGCCCCTGCCCCGGGACAATGACTTTTCCCGGCAGCATGGCCTGTCCGGCCGGTTCGTCGTCCTCTATGCCGGCAACGTCGGGCAGATCCAGGGGCTTGAATCGGTGCTGGAGGCCGCGGCCCTGCTGCGAGCCCGGCCCGACGTGCTCTTCCTGTTCGTCGGCGACGGCACTGCCTGCGAGGCTCTGCAGGGCCGGGCAGGGCGGATGGGCCTCGACAACGTCCGGTTCCTGCCTTACCAAGCGCTGGAGACCATGCCCTGGGTGTGGGCTTCGGCCGACGTGGGCCTGGTATCCCTCATGAAGGGGGCGGGCCTCGGCGCTCTGCCATCCAAGAGCTTTGCTATTCTGGCCAGTGGGCGGCCCCTGCTGGCCAGCATCGACGAGGCCAGCGATCTCGTGGCCCTGGTGGGTCGGGCCCGGGCCGGCATGTGCGTCCCTCCCCAATGTCCTTCGGACCTGGCGGCGGCCGTCCTTCGTCTCGGCGAAGAACCGGCTCTGTGTGCCGAGATGGGACAAAACGGCCGTGCCTACGCCCTGCGGCACCATTCGCCCGAGGCCGCCGCGGCCAGGTTCGAGGAGTTGCTGGCGGCCGTCCTGGCGGGCTCGGCGCCGGCTGCCACGAGGAGCACGACGTGAGAAGCGCCAGCCTGGCCCTCAAGCGCGCCTTTGACGTGCTGTTCGCCCTGACCCTGCTGGTGGTGCTGGCTCCCCTGTTGCTCGCAGTGGCCGTGGCGGTGCGCCTGACCTCGCCGGGGCCGGCCCTGTTTCGCCACGAGCGCCTGGGCCGCGACGGGGTGCCCTTTGCCTGCCTGAAGTTTCGCAGCATGTACCGGGGCGCAGGGGCGGCGACGCCGCGCGACGCCGACGGGGCCACCGTCATCAGTGCCGGCGACCCACGGGTGACGCCCCTGGGCCGCGTCTTGCGCCAGTGGAGCGTGGACGAGCTGCCCCAGCTCTGGAATGTGCTGCGCGGCGAGATGAGCGTCGTCGGCCCCCGCCCCGACGAGGTCCTGGCCCTCGAGCTGTATTCACCACGCCAGCGGCACAAGCTGGAGATGAGGCCCGGCCTGACGGGACTGGCCACCGTCAACGGCCGCAACAGCATCTCCTGGCCCGAGCGCCTGGAGTGGGACACCCGGTACGTGGAGAATTTCTCCCTGAAGCTGGACCTGGTGATCCTGTGGCGCACGGCCGGGGTGGTCCTGAGGCGAGAGGGGATCTATACCTCGGCAAGTGGCAGCAGCGGAGGATAAGGAGAGGGAGGTTATGTACGAGATCCTGGCGGAAGAGGTGAGCATCGGCCGCGGGGTCGTCATCGAGGATGGGGTCAAGATCCAGGGTCGTTCCGACAAGGTGGCCCGCCGGGTAGAGATCGGCGACAACGCCTTTATCGGCTACAACACGCGGGCCTTTGTCGACGAGCTGGTCATCGGCGATTATACCATGCTGCACAACAATGGCTTTATCGCCGGCGACCTGCCCTGCCACATCGGCCATTGCTGCTGGATCGGGCAGAATACGATCCTGAACTCGGCGGGTGGGCTGACCCTGGGCAATGGCGTCGGCGTGGGGGCCTACAGCCAGCTCTGGTCGCACATCCGCCACGGCGACACGCTTCAGGGCTGCCGCTGGAACAGCAGCCGGCCCCTTGTGGTCGAGGACGACGTCTGGTTCGTGGGCCACTGCATCGTCTCGCCCGTGCACGCCCACGCGCGGAGCATGGCCCTGGTGGGCTCGGTGATCACCAGGGACATGGAGCCCAACCACGTCTATGCCGGCGTTCCCGCCCAGGACATCACCGAGAAGGTCGGACCCCAGTTTCAGGAGGTCCCACTGGAGGAAAAAGTGGCGGTCATGCGCGCCCGCCTGGACGAGTTCTATGCCCTGAACCCGGGCGCTCCGCGCAGCATCGTCGTCGTCCGCTCCCTCGACGAAGCCTCGGGCCTGGCGGCCGAGGAGTATACCATCTTTGACGTCTCGACGCGCAGCTACAACCGGCGGCGGACAGAGGAAGAGTTTCGCTTCATGAAGCACCTGCTGCAACTGATCAAGTTCTTTCCGCGGCAGGACCTCTCCCTGCCCCCTCTGAAAAGGGGCGGGGAAACGAGATAGGATCGACCGATGCGTGCAGCCTTCCTGCCCTATGCCCTGCCATCCATCGGCGAAGAAGAGATCGCCGAAGTCGTCGACTCGCTTCGCTCCGGCTGGTTGACCTCCGGCCCCAAGGTCCGTCGCCTGGAGGGCGAACTGGCTGCCTACCTGGGCGCCCGGCACGCTCTGGCCGTCAGCTCCTGCACGGCCGCCCTGCACATTGCCCTTACGGCACTGGGCATCGGCCCGGGCGACGAGGTGGTCGTCCCGACTATGACCTTTTGCTCCACGGCCAACGTCGTCGTCCACCTGGGTGCCCGGCCTGTCCTGGTCGACGTCGGACCCGACCTGAACGTGACGCCCGAAGTCATCGAGGCGGCGCTGACACCCCACACGCGGGCCATCGTGCCCGTGCACTATGGCGGGCAGCCCTGCGACCTGGAGGCCATCCACGCCCTCGCCGCCCGCCACGGCCTGCCCATCGTCGAAGACGCCGCCCACGCCATTGGCGCCCGCTTCCGGGACCAGAAGATCGGCTCCGATGCCCTGGCCGCCCCGCGGTCCATCACCTGCTTTTCCTTCTATGCCATCAAGAACATGACTACGGGCGAGGGTGGCGCCATCGCCACGGCCGACGACGGGCTGGCCGAGACGATGCGTCTCCTCACCCTCCACGGTATGAGCCGCGACGCCTGGAAGCGCTACACCGGCGCCGGCTCCTGGTACTACGAGGTGGTGCTGCCCGGCTACAAGGACAACATGACCGACATCCAGGCCGCCCTGGGCATTCATCAGTTGCAAAAGCTGGAGGGCTTTATCGAGACCCGCCGCCGTTATGCCCGCCTTTACGACGAGGCCTTTGTCGATCTGCCCGAGGTCGAGGTGCCCATCGTTCGGCCCGGACGGTGTCACGTCTATCACCTCTATCCGATTCTTCTGAGCCTGGAGCGACTGGCCATTGACCGCGCGCAGTTCATCGAGGAGCTTCGGTCGCGGGGCATCGGGACCAGCGTACATTTTGTGCCCGTCCACCTTCATCCCTTCTATGCCCGGCAGTTTGGCTATCGTCCGGGCGACCTACCCTGCGCCGAGGCTCTGTACAGCCGGCTTATCTCGCTGCCGCTCTATCCGGCCATGAGCGTGACCGACGTCGCTGACGTCATCCATGCCGTAGGTGACGTGGTGAGGGCCTTTCGACTATGAACAGGAGGTTTTCTCGTGAAGCTGCGACGCTACCTGACGCTGGAGATCCTGGCCCGCGTGGTAGCCGACGTCGCCATCATCAATGCCAGCTACCTGGTCGCTCTCGTCCTGCGCCTGCTGTGGCGCATCCGCACGGTGCCCGACTTTTCCGCCCAGCGGGGGCTGTATGAGACGGCCCAAACCTACGTTTTAACCGCCTGGCTGCTCACCCTGGTCTGCCTGGCGGTCTATGGCCTCAGTGGGTTCTATTCCCGCGGCCGCTTTTACGCGGGCCGGTTCAAGGCCATCATCGTTTTGCAGGCGGTGAGCGTTTCCTATCTTCTCTTTGGCCTGGTCATGTACCTGTACGTCACCCGTCGCTGGCCGGGCGAAACCCCGGGCGTGGCCCTCCTCGTCGCCTGGTTCTTGACCCTGGCCCTGACCATGGGGGCACGTTTGTGGTCCATTTTGTGGCGGCAGGTCATCAATCGCGAGGCTCCGGCGCTGCGGCGGCTGGAGCAGGATGGGCGAGTCCATCACGTTCTGGTCGTGGGCGGCGCCGGCTATATCGGTTCGGTACTGTGCCGCCAGTTGTTGCAGCAGGGCTACTCGGTCCGGGTCCTGGACACCCTTCTCTACGGCCCGGAGCCCGTTGCGGCGTTGTTGGACCACCACCGGTTCGAGCTCATTGAGGGGGACTCGCGCGACATCGGCGACGTTTTTCGCGCCATGCTGGACATGGATGCCGTCGTGCACCTGGGGGAGCTGGTCGGCGACCCGGCCTGTGCCCTCGACGAGAAGCTGACGCTGGAGATCAATCTCGCTTCCACGCGAATGCTCGCCGAAGCGGCCCGGGGATATGGCATCAAGCGGTTCATCTATGCCTCGTCGTGCAGTGTTTATGGAGCGGGCAACGAGATCCTCGACGAGCGCTCGGGCCTGAACCCCGTTTCCCTGTATGCCCGGGCCAAGATCGGCTCCGAGCAGGTGCTGGCCGACCTGACCGGCCCCCGTTTTCACCCGATCGTCCTCCGTTTCGCAACCGTCTATGGGCTTTCTCCCCGCCCGCGGTTCGACCTGGTGGTCAATCTGCTGACGGCCAGGGCCGTGTGCGATGGAGAGATTACGATCCTCGGCGGAGGACAATGGCGGCCCTTTGTCCACGTCGCCGACGTGGCCCGGGCCATTGTTCTCTGCCTGGAGGCACCCCTGGCCATCGTCAAGGGCCAGACCTTTAACGTCGGCTCCGACGAGCAAAACATGACCATCGCCCAGTTGGGTGATCTGATACATGGCCTTGTTCCGGGGGCTTGCCTGACGCGGCGCGAAGGGGACGTCGATCGGCGCGACTATCACGTCTCCTTTGCCCGCATCCGGCGGGAGCTGGGCTTTGTGCCAGAGCACACCCTTGCCGAAGGGGTGCGCGAGATCGCGGCCGCCCTGCGCTCGGGCCAGATCGCCGATTATCGGGACAAGTGCTACAGCAACTATCAGTTCCTGAGCGATCCGAACCAACGCTCCCTGGTCGCGGCACGGCACATCAACGAGCTATACGCGGCGCCGGACGTTTCCCTTCCGGCCCGCGGCCTGGGGATGGCGGAGGCCTGAATGGCCCCGGCGGCGGACCTCAGTTTAGGGCCATTGGCCGGCTCCAGGCCCGATGGCCTCGCGGCCCTGGGGTGCCTCCTCGCCGGACAACCGTCCGGGGAGGCCACGCCCTGGGAGCTCGTCGTGCCCCTGGCCGTGCGACACAGCCTGGGCCCCCTGCTCTACTGGCGCGCCACGCGGGAGCCGGGGGGCGCTGCGCTGCCGGCTCCCCTCCTGGAAGAGTTGAGGAACGACTTTTACTGCGCCGCGGCGCGAACGATGTTGGCCGAGGGGCAGCTCGCCGAGCTGCTGGCAGTCCTTGACGAGGCTAAAGTGCCTGCCCTCGTTCTGAAGGGCGCCGCGACAGGAGCGTTCTATCCAGACCCGGGCCTGCGGGCCTACACCGACCTGGATTTCCTGGTACCGGACGAACAGGTGGGCCAGGCGGAGACGGTGCTCCGGGATCTCGGGTATGTGCCGCACCCGTCTCCGTCCTGGTGGCAGGACCATTTCCAACACCTGCCCCCCATGGCCCGGCCCGATGGCGGTTTGAGTGTCGAGGTTCACTGGCGCACCGGTCCGAGGGAGGGTGTTGGCTGCCTGCCCGCCCATGACCTCTGGGCGCGGGGTGTCTCCTGGAGCCTGGGGCCGGGGACCGCACAGCCGGCCCTGCGCCTGGACGATGTCGACACGGCCCTGCATCTCTGCCAGCACGCTGCCATCCAGCACAGGCTGCGTGTGGGGCTGCGGCCCCTGTGCGATCTGGCCCAGGTGGTGGCCGGCTGGGACCGGGGCCGCTGGCTGACGCTCTCGTCGCGGGCGCGTGCCTACGGGTTGGACCGGGCCGTGGACCTGGTGCTGGCGCTGGCCGATCGGTGGTTGTCCCTCGATCCCCCGCCCGATATCGCCAGGGCCTGGCAGCCCCTGGCCCCACTGCTGGATGCCTGGCTGGCACGCCTTGCGTATCCGGAGGCCGGGGCGCCCGCGGCCATGATCGTGGCCGGCAGCACGGCGGGCCACGGCGCGCGGTTGCGCCATCTCCTGAGGCATCTCTTCCTGCCGCGCCAGGGAATGGCTCTGCTGTATGGTATCCCGGCCCGGTCGCCCCTGATCTGGCTGGCATACACCCGGCGGCCCATCGATCTGCTGCGCAAGCACGGCGGAGCCATGTGGCATGTCCTGCGCGGCAAGGAAGCGGCACGGGCGGCCTGGAACTCGGAGGTCTGGCTCGAGCGCTGGCTGCATGGTGCCGATGGCGCGAATGGGGGTGAGCGTCCCCCTGGCGGGCAGGACCGGAGCGCGGCTGGACAAGGAGCCGATTAGAGAGTAAAATGCTACTACGAGTGACCTGTGACGGTCTGACCGGGCGAGCCCTGGCCGGGGATCGCTCGATGGAGAGCTAGATGCAAATCAGGCAGTACTGGAATCTCTTCAAGAAGTGGATTTGGCTTCTGGCTGTGGGTGCCCTCCTGGCGGGCGGCATTGCCTACGCCGTCAACCGCAACACGACGCCCGTCTACCAGGCCGGCTCGACCCTCATGATCACGCCCGGTTCTGCCCCGTCCCTCGACAATTACAACGCCCTCTACGCCGCCGAGCGCCTGGCCCGGACCTATGCCGAGCTGTTGTCCAGCGGCCCCGTGATGGAAGAGACACAGCGCCGCCTCAACGAGATGGCCGCCGCCGATCCGGCGCTGGCCGACCAGGGCCTGGCCTTTCAGGCCTCGGCCCAACCCCTGAGAGACACCCAGCTCCTCGGCTTGCAGGTGACGGGCACGGATCCGGAGCGCATCGCCGCCGCGGCCAACCTCCTGCTTGAGGTCTTTGGCGAGTGGCTGAACGACATCCAGCAGTCGCGCTACAGCGACTCCAAGGTCAGCCTGGAGGCCGAGATGGCCCGCGCACAGGCAAGCATCCAGGAGGTTGAAGCGGCCATCCGCGAGGTGCAGGCGCGACAGGACGAGGCGGATGCCAACGAGCTGGCACGGCTCCAGGATCAGCTTGGCCAGTACCGGAGCAGCTACACAACCCTTCTGAACAGCTATTCCAGCATCAGCCTTGCCGAGGCCAGCTCGGGCGACACGGTGACCGTTGTTTCTCGGGCCGAGGTGCCCAGGGCACCCATCCGCCCGCAGGTAATGCGCAACAGCCTGCTGGCTGCCCTGGCGGGCGTCCTCTTTGCCGCGGGGATTGCCTTCCTCGTCGAATACCTGGACGATACAGTCAAGACGCCCGACGACGCCCAGGAGGTCGGGCTTGGGATCCTGGCTACGGTGCAACGCGCAGCCGGCAACGGCAAAAAGAGGCCTCAGGAGCTTTTTGCCCTGAACCAAACCCGCTCGCCCGTGACCGAGGCCTATCGTACGCTGCGCACCAACCTCCAGTTCTCGTCCCTCGACCGGCCGGTGCATTGCCTGGTGGTCACCAGTGCCATGGCAGCGGAGGGCAAGACGACGACCGTCGCGAACCTGGCCGTGGTGATGGCCCAGGCCGGCAAGCGTGTTCTCCTCGTGGATGCCGACCTGCGTCGCCCGGCGGTCCATCGCCTCTTTGGGCTGAACAACCGAAGCGGGCTGACCGATGCCCTCGTGGGAGAGCCGGCGGCACTGAACAGCTTTCTGCGAGAGACCGACGTCAAAAACCTTCGCGTGCTGACCTCCGGCCCCGTCCCGCCCAATCCCCAGGAGCTCCTGGGCTCGCAGCGCATGGAGGATCTGCTCCAGCGGCTGCGGCGCGAGGCAGACCTTATCCTCATCGACACGCCGCCCTCCCTGGTGGTTGCCGACGCCAACGTCCTGGCCGCCCGCACCGACGGCGTCTTGCTGGTGGTGAACGCCGACCGGACGCGTCGCATGGCCGTGCAGCAGGCGACGGAAGGCCTGCGCCAGGTGGGAGCCAGCGTCCTGGGTGGCGTCCTGAACATGGTGGACATCCGCCGGGGCGGGGGGGCCGGCTACTACTCCTACTATGGCCACTCCTACTCTCACTATTACGGTGATGGGGAGGGCCGGCGCCGGCGAGGGCCCCGGGACTGGTGGCGCCGCCTGACGCGGAGGAAAAGGGCAGGCTTGGGTCGGGACATGGTAGACCCGGCAACCGAACATCGAGGCTGACAAGCTCGTTTCACAACAATGCCCAGACTGAAAGGACTGCTCGAGACCCTCACGCGCTGGCAGCTCGTGCCGCTGGCGCCATTGGTCGTGCCTTTACTCTTTCCCGAGCGGGTGCCCGTCGCCCTCGTCGCCCTGGCCCTCCTCGGCCTGCCGGCGCTGTGGGTCCTGTCGCGGTTGGGGCGCGGCGCCTTTGTGCCGGCCACGCCCCTGGACCTGCCCTGGCTGATCCTCCTGCTCGTCTGCCTGGGCGCCCTCCTGCTCACGGCGTCGCCCGAGCTGGCACTGCCCCAGGTCCAGAAGATCCTCGTCGCCGTTGCCCTCTACTATGGTGCGGTGAACACCTTGAGCGGCGAGGCCCGGCTGACCTGGGCCGGCATCGCCATCCTGGTGGCGACCCTCGCCATAGCGGGCGTGGGCCTCGCCGGCATGGGCCCGGGGGGTGCCCTCGGCGGCCGCCCAATGGGACTGATCACTCCCTTCTGGAACCCTGCGGGCTTTAACCCCAACATCGTAGGTGGAACCCTGGCCGTGATGATGCCCCTCACCCTGGCCTACGCCTGGGAGACTCGCGGCTGGCGCCGTTTGCCGTTGCTGGCGGCCCTGCTGTTTGAGGGTGGGGCGCTGTTCCTGACCCAGTCTCGCGGCGCGATGCTGGGCTTTGTCGCCGGGGCAGCCTGTGTGGCCCTGGCACGGGACCGGCGGTGGGGACTGGTGCTCGCCACTATCTCTGTCGTGGGCATCGCGGGTCTCCTGATCTATCCGGGGCCTGCCCTGGATTGTGTGACGGCCGGCGGCGCGGGGGTTGTGAACAGCGCCCAAGGGCGCTTGGAGCTTTGGTCGCGGGCGCTGGCCATGATGGGCGATTTTCCCTTCACCGGGGTCGGTATGGGCAGCTTTGGCCGGGCGCTGTGGCTTCTCTACCCCCTGGCGACCGTCGGGCCGGACACGGTCCTGGACCACGCCCACAACCTCTTCTTGCAGGCGGGGACCGACTACGGCCTGCCTGGCCTCGTCGCCTGGCTGGCGCAGATGGCGCTGTTGCTGTGGATGGGAGCCGGTGCTGTGCGTCACGCCCGGGGCGGCGGTCTCTGGCCGCTGGCCGCCGGCCTCCTGGGGGGGCTGGTCGGCTACCTGGTCCACGGCCTGACGGACAGTTTCACCTACTATGCCAAGGGCCACACCGTGGTCTGGGCTTGCCTGTCGGTAATCGCTCCCCTGTGGCTGGTCCTGGGAAGCCGGGCGCAGGGCAGCATGGAAAGCAGGGCGCAGGTCGCGGCCAGCGCGGTGGGTGGGGTGTAGCATGCGCTCCGTCCTGATCTGGCTCGGCCGTCCCCTGCCGATCCTGGCTGCCGCCTTTCTGCTGCGCCTGACCGCGGCCTGGCTGCTGCCCCTGCCCGACGATTTTGCCCAACGCACCGACAGTGGGCTGACGGCCCTCCATGTGGTCTCGGGAGAAGGGTATGCCCACGACTTTTACGGCTGGCGCACCGATGCTCCGCTGCAAGCCTATATGCCTCCGCTGCACGTCGCCTGGGTGACCCTGAGCCTGGTTCTGCCCGATCCGCGCCTGGCCCACAGCGCGCAACAGGTGGTCGCCGGCACCCTGGCGGTCTGGCTGGTCTATTGCCTGGCGGGGGCGCTGGGTGGGCCGTTGACGGGCGGGCTCGCGGGCTGGGCCATGGCCCTCTATCCCACCTACGTCATCCTGACCACGGTTCCGGAGTCTGTGATCCTCCTGGCCGCCTGCCTGGCGGCGTTCCTTCTCCTTGCCTGGCGGCTCCGGGAAAAGCCGGAGGCGGGCCGCGCCATCGCCGCGGGATTGGCCCTGGGGATCCTGTCATTGGGCCGGCCCCAGGCCCTGCTCCTGCTGCCGGCGATGCTCGCGTGGTTAGCCCTCAAGCGTCCTCGACCCGGCAGGCTCCCGCGCCTGGCGGCGCTGTGCTGTCTCGGGGCCGGGCTCGTCGTGCTCCCCTGGGTAGCACGCAACTGGGCAGTCCTGGGCAGGCCGGCCTTTGTCTCCACCAACGGCGGCCGCACCTGCTGGCTGGGCAACAATCCTTTCACCACCGGCTCTGGCGGCGACGTGTACGCCGGCCAACTGGCAACCTACCTGGGCGTTCCCCGGGACCCATCCTGGCCCGAGATCCTGGAGTTCCCGGCCAGCTATCCCTTTCCCCACGGGCTGGAAGAGCAGGTGACCGTGCTGCCGGAGCAGGACCTGGAGCGTGCCTTTTATCGGGCGTCCCTGGAGTACGCGCGGACCAACACCGGAGAATGGCTCGCCCTCGAGGCGCGCAAGCTCCTCAGCTTCTGGTGGTTCCGGCCCAACCTGGGGGCGAACCCCCAGTACCAGGACGAATGGACGGCCGTCTACCGCCTGGTGTACGCCGGGGTGGCCGTGGTGTCCCTGGCGGGCCTGGCCCTTAGCGCGCGCGGCGATGGTTGGCGGCGGTGGGGCTTGCTCTATGCGGTCCTGGGCATCCACACCCTGGTGTATCTCGGTTTTCACGTCCTCACCCGCTTTCGCTGGGAGTTGGAATTCATCCTGCTCATCCTCGCCTCCTTTGCCATCGCCCGGGCCTGCCAGCGGGCGGGCTTGACCTCTGTCGGGCCCGCCGACCGCCTGGCGCCCATGGGAGGGGTGTGATGAAGCTGATCCTGGCTATCCTGGCACTCTGGCTGGCATTGATCCCCGGGTTGGGGGCTACCGGCGAGCAGCCGGCCGTGCCCGGGGATTCGGACTCCCGCGCCGACGCCTGCCGCCCGACCCTGGTCGCTCGGCAGCGCTATGGCTTTGTGGCGACCAGCGCGGGCTGGCCCCAGACCTTTGACGTGGTCCGCCTGCGCGCCGGCTGGGCCGCAGATCTCACGCGCGGTGCTCCCGTCCCGGGCATGGACCGCGCCCTGGTGCTGCGCACGCCCTACAACTATCGCGTCGATCCCGCGCAGTTGGGCCCGGTGGTGGATGCCAACCCCGGCGCCATGTGGCTCGTTGGCAATGAGCCCGATTGCATCTCGCAGGACGCCCTGCCCCCGGCCGAGTATGCCCGCATCTACCACGACGTCTAGCAGTTTCTCAATGGCCGAGACCAGAGCGCCCGCGTGGCAGCCGGCGGCATCGTCCAGCCCACTCCCCTTCGTCTTCAATACCTGGATCTCGT
>JAAYZQ010000113.1 GCA_012514775.1 Anaerolineaceae bacterium | reverse complement strand
CGAAGCGGTGCTGCCTGCGGCCCCCGAAGCGGGGGCGCTGCTCCCGCGGCTGGTGCCCGGGCAGGTGCTGGAGGTGGTCGGCGCCGTCGACTCTTACGGCGGGACCGCCCAGGTTTCGGTGGGGCGTTGGAGCGACCTGGCCCTGCTGGAAGGCGAGGTGACCATTGCCCCGCCGCGCCGCGCCGGCGATCTGTCGGCCGGCGACGTGGGACGCTGGGCTCGACTGCAAGGCGAGATCGCCGAGGCGCGGCCCTTTTCGGCCGGCCTCAAGCTGGCCCTGGACGACGGCACGGGCCGGGTGACGGTCCTGCTCTGGGACGACCTGCTGCGCTCGCTGGCCGAAGCCGGGGACCTGGCCGCGGGCGCCACCCTGGCCGTGCAGGGGGAGGTGACCGAGTACCGGGGCGAGCTGGAGATCGAGCCCGAGCTTGGTTCCGATCTGCTCCTGCTGCTGCCCCCCGCCCCCCGGGAGGTGCCCGCCCGCGCCGCCGGCGAGCTTTCGGCCGGGGACCTGGGCCAGGTGGTGCGCGTCGAGGGCGTCCTCCGCTCGCTGCGGCCTTTCTCGGCGGGCAGGAAGGGCCTGCTGGACGACGGCACGGGCACGGTGACGCTCCTCCTGTGGCAGGACGTGTGCGACGGGCTGCCGAACCTGGACGAGCTGCAGCCCGGCTCGCGGCTGCGGGTCGAGGGCGAGGTGGCCGAGTACGGAGGCGAGCTGGAGATCGTGCCCCTGGGCCCGGCCGGCGTGGCCGTCACCGGCCGGGTGGCGCTGGAGGTGCCCCGGGTGGCCCTGGGCCAGATCCAGGCCGAGGACGCCGGCCAGACGGTGGAGGTCTCCGGCCGCGTGACGGCCGTGAGCGCCTTCTCCCGCGGCGCCAGGGCGATCCTGGACGACGGCACGGGCCAGATCGTCCTGCTCCTGTGGCAGGAGGTGCTCGACGCCCTGGAGGGCGGCGAGGCGCCGGCCGTGGGCGCCGGGGTCACGGTGCGGGGCGAGGTGGCCGAGTACGGGGGCGAGCTGGAGATCGTGCCCCCTGCGGCCGATGCCGTGCAGGTCGAGGCGCCGCCCGCCAGCCCGTTGCCCGCGCCGGCACAGCCCGCCACCCCCGCCGCGGGCTCCCCGCCGGCCCCGGAGCCGCCGGCGCCCACGCCCGCCGTGACGAGCACGCCCACCAGCCCGCCGCCCACCCCACCCCCGGCGCGGACCATCGGCTCCCTGGGGGCCGCCGACGTGGGCAGCGAGGTGACCCTGGCCCGGGCGGGCATTGCCGAGGTGATCTATTTCTCCAGGGGCGTCCAGTACCGGCTCACCGACGGCACGGGCACCATCGTCCTGCTGCTGTGGCAGAACGTGCTGGAGGAGGTTCCCGAGCGGCTGGACCTCTATCCCGGCAGCCAGGTGTGGGTCAGCGGCCGGGTGCAGGAGTACGAGGGCGCCCTGGAGATCGTGCCGCGGGACGGCGCCGGCGTGGGCCTGGTGGCCCCCGGCGACCGGCAGCCCGTGGAGGAACGCTCCCTGGGCAGCATCACCCCCTCCGACGAGGGGCGCGTCTTGGCCGTGGCCGGCACGGTGACGCGGGCCGAAAGCCGCGGCTGGCTGCGGCTGTGGATCGAGGACGGCACGGGCGAGATGCTCATCTACCTGCCCGAGCGGCTGGTCCCCCATCTGCCGCAGGGCCTGGGTCCGGGGGTGCGGCTGGCCGTCACCGGCGAGGTGGACATCTACCAGGGCATGCTGGAGATCATTCCCCTGGCCGGCGCCGACGTGGCGGTGCGCTGATGCCCGGCCTGGATCTCCTCGGCCTGGCGGGGGCAGCGGTGGCCGGCACGCTGGCCGCGGCCCTCCTGGCTTGCGTCCCGGGGCTGCACGTATACAGCGCGGCGGGGTTGGCCGTGGCCCTGGCGGCCCGGGCCCCCGGCGCCCTGCCCGAGGACCTGCTGGCCATGTTCCTGCTGGGCATGACCGTCGGCTATGCCGTGGTCAACACCGTGCCGGCCATCTTTGGCGGCGCGCCCGACGAGAGCACGCTCTTCGTGGTCCTGCCCGGGCAGCGTTATCTCCTCCAGGGGCATGGGATGGAGGCCGCGGCCGTGACGGGCGCCGGCAGCCTGGGCGCCCTCCTGGCCCTGCTGCTGGCCGCGCCGCTCCTGCCCCGCACCCTGCCCACCCTGCGGGCCATCGTGGCGCCCCACCTGCACTGGATCCTGGCGGCCGTGGCCCTGTACATGATCCTCAGCGAATGGCCCAAGGGCTTTGACCGCGAGAAGAGCCGCGCCGGCCGCCTGGCAGGCGGCTGGCGCTCGCCCGGCGCCGGGCTGCTGACCTTTCTCCTGTCGGGGCTCCTGGGCATGGCCCTCTTTTACGGCGGCCTGGTGCCGCCCGAGGCCGGCTTTCAGAATCTGTTTCCGGCCTTCACGGGGCTGTTTGCCATCCCCTGGGTGGCGGCCAACCTCGTCTCCCGCGTGCCGGTGCCCCGGCAGGAGGCCGCGGCGACCCTGGACCTGTCGCCGGGGCTGCTGGCACGGGGGGTGTTCGCCGGGACTCTGGGTGGATTCTTTGCCGCCTTCTTTCCGGCCGTGACCGGCGGCATTGGCGGGCTGCTGGCCGGCCAGGCCACGGCCCAGCGCGACGACCGCCTCTTTCTCGTGAGCCAGGGCGCCTGCAAGGTGGTCTATTACGCGGGCGCCTATCTGCTCCTGTTCGTGCCCGGCCTGCACCTCAGCCGCGGCGGCATGTCGTCCATGCTGGGCATCCTCTACACGCCGCGCACGCCGGCCCTGTACTGGGCCGCGGTGGGGTCCACGGTGCTGTGCGGGGCGCTGGCCTTTGGCCTGCTCCTCATCCTCAGCCGGGGCGCTGCCTGGCTGGTGGCTCGCGTCGACTACCGGCGCATCTCGGCGGCCGTCCTCATCCTGCTGGTGGCCCTCGTCCTGGCCGTCACCGGGCCCGGCGGGCTGCTGGTCGCGGCGGTGGCCACGGCCATCGGCCTCGTCCCCCTGCTCTTTGGCTCCCGGCGGAGCAACTGCCTTGGTGTTCTCCTCGTGCCCTTGACCTTGCAGCTAGCCGGGCTCGGCCCGACGGTTGCCGGCTGGCTGGGGCTGGCGTGAGGCCTGCGGGAAGGTCCGCCGCTTCACGGTATTCTCTCGGGCTGCCCGGCCTGGGGTGCGCGGTAGGAGTCCGCTGCAGCTTGCCGGCACCTATACTAGAACATCTGGAACGGCTGCTCCTGAAACTGACATGTCGGTGCGTTGCACGTGCCGGTGCGTTGCACGTGCGACGCACCTGATCTAGATCCCAGGACCGGTTTCTAAGCAGTGGGCGGCTTGCCTTTGCGCCCGAGGATGTGGAGCTCTAACGGCTGGACCATACACCGTGCCTTCTTTGCCCGTGCCGGCTTCACGGATGCCGCTCAATCTGAGGGCCAGGAACACAAGGTAACGTCAAAGCTCTCCGGCCGAAGCAAGAGTGCGGTCCGTTCAACCGGACAATCTCTTGCAGTTGCGGTTGCCCTGTTTACCGGCTTGACATCGTGCAGCCTTTCGCCTATCATGAGCACAGTCGCCGTCGAGGAGGG
>JAAYZQ010000112.1 GCA_012514775.1 Anaerolineaceae bacterium | reverse complement strand
CTTTTCCATCTTGTAGGCCAGGCCGAAGGCCATCTCTCCCTGCCAAACGCGGGCCAGCGAGGCGCGCAGCCCAGGGGCCGCCATCAGCCAGACGAGCACGACGGCCAGGGCCATGACGTGGGCGGCCACCGCCCAATACGATATCCGGCGCTTTTGCAGAGCGAGGAATGCCAGGAACAGGCTGTTAACCAGCCAGATCCAGGCGAAAAAATAGTGCGTCGCCACGCCGGTGGCCAGCAACACCAGGTAGGCCAGCCACCAGGCAGGCCGCTCGGGTTGCCGCAGCGCCTTGAAGAAGAGGAGGATGGTCAGGATGGCGAGGCATGGCAAAAGGGAGTACATGCGGGCCTCGCGCGAGTAGGCAACCAGGAACGGCGAGAAGACGGCCACGGTGGCCGCCATCAAGGCCAGGTGCCTGTTGGCCAGGAGCCGGACGAGGGTGTAGAGGAGGGCGATGAACAGCACGCCCCAGAAGACGGAGTAGATGCGAAAGGCAAACTCGCTGGTGCCCAGGAGCCTCTGCCAGGGATAGAGCGACAGGAAGTAGAGCGGCGGGTGCTCGAAAGGGGCGCTGCGCAGGTGCGCCAGAATGCCCTGCCAGCCCAGGCCCGACACGTTGGCCGTCAGGGCTTCGTCGAACCAGAACTCGGTTCCCGCCAGGTTGTAGATACGCAGCGCAAAGGCCAACAAGAGCAGGGGCAACAGCGTGCGGCCCTGCTTTGCTGTCTCGACGGCTCTGGCTCTGGCACCCATCCCGCTAACGGCGATTGCCTGCAGAGATCACTCTCCCCGCCAGAGTTGAAGGCGGAAGCGGACCAGCTCACGAAAGGCGCGGACGATGACGCGCACGTTGGCCCCCGTCTGGCTGCCGGCGACCCGGGGCCGGTGGCTCACGGGCAGCTCCACGAAACGGTATCCTGCCCTTTTGGCTCGTACCAGCCATTCGATGCTAAAGGTCGCGCCGCGCGACCCGATCTTGGGTGCCAAATCCTGGACGATCTCGCGGCGAAGGAGCTTGAATCCACAGTCCACGTCGCGCACGGTGTAGCCAAAGAGCAGCGTGCAGAGGGCGCTCCAGCCCTTGCCATAGAACACGCGCAGGAAGGGATCGCGCCGGGGCGCTCGATAGCCGGCGATAAGGTCCGCGTTCTCCATGTGCGGCACAAAGCGCTCCAGCTCGGCGAGGACGAACTGGCGGTCGGCGTCCGTATAAAAGATCCAGTCCTTGGTGGCGCTGGTAAAGCCGGTCAACACTGCGGAGCCAAAGCCCTGGTTCACCGCGTGCTGCACCAGCCGCACCCGGGGCTCGCGCTCCGCGACGCGCCGGGTTACGGCTGCTGTCTCATCGGCGCTGCCGTCGTCCACGACGACAATCTCCCAATCGTCCGCATTGGCTTCCAGCGCCGGAACGGCCTCGGCCACCATCGCTTCGATGTTATCCGCCTCGTTGTAGGCCGGAAGCACCATGGATATGCTAGCCATTTCCTTTTTTCACCCCGTCGTCAAGATGGCCCTTCCCGTCCGTGGAAGGCCTCGATGAGCTTGAGCTTTTTCTCCCGGCGCATGCGCTTGATGGCCAGCTCGCGCTTCATGGCCGCGCTGCGGTTCGGGACCTCCTCCTTATATACGATGCGCACGGGGCGGCGCTGCTTACAATACTGCGACCCGCGCCCGGCGTTGTGCTGCTTGACCCTGGCCTCCACGTTCATCGCCCAGCCGGTGTACAGGCTGCCATCGCTGCACACCACCATGTACACAAAGGGCACCGGTCAGGGTTCCTTTCTGGACCTCTTGCGCCAGAAGGAGCCCAGGAAGGCGTCAAAAAGGGAGGGGCGGGGCGGCATCTCGGTCGCCGGCCCATCCTGCCACTGTCCCCGGGCCTGATCGGCGAGCCACTTTTGCCGCTCTTCGCCTGCCTTTTTGATGCGCTCTGTAAGGGCCTCGCCCTCCCCCACGCCCTCGGCCAGGGCCAGGCGCAGGGAAGCGAGCACCTCGGAATAGGTGTCGATCCAGCGCAGCAGGTTTTCCCGGTTCGAGATGCTCAACAGGCTGAGGGATGCTGCATCCCCTTCGCCCATGCGGGTACTCGATTCAAAGGCCGAGCCCGCTACCCGGCGCAACTCGCGCCACGAGGGCTGCTGCACGGCCATCTCCAGGAGGGCCAGGGCCAGGATCCGTGGCAGATGCTCAACCCCGCCCAGCAGTCCGTCGTGCTCGGCGGCATCCAGGAAGAGCGGCTGGGCGCCCAGGATGCCGATGAGGTCGCTGATCAATCTGACAGAGGCTTCGTCGGCCGTGTTGGAGGGCACGACGCAGATGGGAGCGCGCTGGAACAGATCGGCCCTGGCAGAACCGGACGAAGCGGCCGAGGGCAGGATGGGGTTGGTCCCCACAAAGTGGACCTGCTCCGGCAGGTGCTCTGCTGCCCAGGCGAGCACCGGGGCCTTGAGGGGGGCCGTGTCCATGACGACACAGCCTGGCCGCAGGTAGGGGCCGATGGCCTCCATGGTTGCGGGAATTGCGTCGATGGGCTCGGCCAGGATGACAATGTCGCTCTTTTCCACGGATGAGATAAGGTTCCACTCCGTGCGGTCCACGGCGCCCCGGCTCTTGGCCTCGTTGGCCAGCAGGCGATCTCGATCGTGGCCGACCACGGTCGAGGTCACCTCCGCCTGTCGCAGCGCGAGCCCCAGGGAGCTGCCTACGAGTCCCAATCCAACAATGGCAATGCGCGGTTTTGGTGTGCTCACGTCCACTCCTCAGTGCAAGCTGTCGGCGGCCTGCAACGCTGCCAGCAATGCATCGTCGCCAACATGATAGATCTCCTCGTGCCGCCGGATAAGCGCGACGGCTCCCGGCGAGCAACATGCCTCCCGGGCGAGCTCGGCGCCCAGAGAGGCGTGGTTCTGCTGCACAAAAAACGGGCGGCGCCAACTGCCCGGCACGTCCCGGCCGATCCGCTCCAGGGCCCCAGGCCACAGGGCCTGGAGCAGCACCGTTGCTACCCGGTGCCAGATGCGAATTCGGGCCAACCCCGAGCCACTCTTGCCCACGTCGTGGAGCAGCGCCGCCGCCAGCAGGTCTGACTCGTCGTGGCCGGCCGCCCGCAGGGCCCGGAACACGGCCATGGCGTGCTGGCGATCGTACCCGGGCATGGCCAGGAACAGGGCCACAGCCCGGGGCGGCAGAATCTGCCGCAACAAGTCCTCGTCCACGGCGGCCGGCCGGACCCGGGTCGCGGCGGCCTGCGCAAACTGCCGGACGCGATAGATAGCCCCCATGACCTCTAGCCCAGGAACAACCTCAGGAGCGCGGTCAGCGGCGGGCCGAGCAGCCAGCCCAGCGGATTCGCCAACCCGAACCAGCCCAGGGCAAGCAGAGCCATGAGCAGCACAGGACCGTAGGGCGCCAGCTGGTCCAGCCGGTGGCCCCAGTCGTTGGCCCAGCGCGTCCGAAACGTGCCCAGGATTCCCTGGACCACGCCAAAGCCGTCCAGGGGCGGCAGCGGTATGAGGTTAAAGAGTGCCAGGCCGATGTTCACCACCACCAGGACGTACAGAAATTGCGTCAGGAGCCCCGGCATTTCGAGGCCCAGGCGCAAGGGAATGGCAAACAGGGCGGCCAGCACCAGGTTCGAAAACGGCCCGGCCGCAGAGGTGAGGCCCATACCTACGCGGGCGTCGGTGCGCAGGTTGTAGGGGTTCACCGGCACGGGTTTGCCCCAGCCAATGCCCCAGCCGCTGATGGCCATGAAGACGATCATGAGCGCCCCGACGGGGTCGAAATGGACCAGCGGGTTCAGGGTCAGCCGGCCCTGGCTACGCGCCGTCGAATCGCCCAGCTCGTTGGCCGACCAGGCGTGCGCGAATTCGTGAAAGCTGATGGACACCACCAGCGCTAACAGGTAAAACACTATCCGAATTGGATCCATCCACATTCTCCAGCGGACGGGCAGCGAGCCGCGGCCCGTCCCGATAACAAAGACAGATTATAACACAGAACGAACATGGGGTCGAAATGGGCGGGGAGCCTTGCCATCAGGTGCGGCGGGCGGCATCGTAGGCGGCGAACCATTCGGGCAATGACTCCCATTGTTCCTCGCGCCGCTGGTGACGCTGCCGATCCTCGTAGATCCTGATCCGCCGAAAGATCTCTTGCTGCACACCCTTGGGGTCCTGCACCCAGGAAAAGTCCAGCTTGCCCTCGGTGCCGGCCGTAAAGACGGTTACCGTACCATAGTCAAAAATGGTGGCGATGGGGCCGGGAATGGTAAAGCTGACGTTCTGGACCTTGTCAAAAGTCGTTTCGGTTCGCTTGGAGCGAAAGCCCAGGGGCAGGCGCTCGGTATCGATGATCCGGTCGTTGGTCACAATGTACAGGTCGTTGCCCCAGTTGACCCAGTTCCAACTGAGCCACAGAAAGCTGGCCAGGCCAAGCCCGAATAGCAAGACGACGACCAGCAGTTCGAGTCTGGCCGACGAGGCGACGTAGAGGATCAGGAGCGCGAGGATGACGAGCACGAAGAGGCCCGGCAACCAGATGACCGACAGGAGCTTGAGCCAGTGCTTGCGCCACGTCACGCTGTCGGGCTCCCATCTTCGGATCCAGAAGATGGGCTTCTGGCCGGCCTCGCTCAGCCTCTGGGCGACGCCGACACGCGTAGTCTCGCTGGGCGGCTTGACCTCGGAGGCGGGAATGGCCGGGCGTGGAATGCTGAGACGAGGCCCGAGATCGAGCCGGGACTCGAGCTTGTCGCGAATGAACTGCTGGCTCTCGATGGCCTCGCCGGCCCGCAGCCTTTGCATCTGCTGGAAGATCAGTTGCTGGACGTTGGCCGGTTCCGGCACAAAGTTAAAGCTCACCCGTGAGATGCCCACTGCCGCCGCCGTCTCGATGATCAGCTTCCCAAAGTTCAGGTAGTTGCCGATGACGCCCTGGCTCAGGTTCACGTTCTGCACCTTGTCCAGGGGGGCTTCGTCGCGGGTCTCGCGGATCAAGAGCGTCTTTTCGCGGTGGGCCACGCGCATGGTGGTCACCACGTAATAGTCGTTAAGCCAGTCGACCACGCGCCAGGCGGTCCACAGGACGCCCAGAATGCCCACGACCAACGCGAGGCCCCTCAGCAGGTTGCGTGCGTCCTCGTTGGCGTTGATGGCGATCAGGATCACGGCGACCAGCAGCGCGATGAGGGGGCCCGCCAGCTTGTTGACCAGGAAGAACCAGTGCCGGCGGCGGCGCAACACGAGCTGCTCCTTTGGCTCCATCCACGGCAGCCGCTTCATCTCTGTCCGGACCTTG
>JAAYZQ010000111.1 GCA_012514775.1 Anaerolineaceae bacterium | reverse complement strand
CGTGTTCGTAGGCGTAGGCAAAGTCACTGCCCATTTGCGAGTAGTTGTTCCAGATCCCGTAGTCGTCGGCCAGGATGGAGCCCAGTACCTTGGTCTCGGTGTCGATCCACGGATCGCCCGAGTTCTTGGGGTACATCTGCCCGCCTTGCCAGCCCGAGCAGGTGTTGGACGAGTAGCGGGGCAGGCCGTACTTGGTCTCCATGGATGGCAGGTCGATGAGGATGTGGCAGCGGATGGGGCACGAGTGGCAGCCGCCCATGCGCACCGTGATGAGCTCGCCGATGGGCCGGCCAGTCGCGGGGTCGGCGGTGCGAAAATCGAGGACGCCCTTGTGGGTGCGATAGCCGATCTTGTTCAGGTCGTCGCCCGGGCACTCGCCCACCTCGATGGGCGGCTCGGCGGCTCCCCAGAACAGGCCCTTGCGCGCCGTCCAGCGCGTGCCGCGGTCGTAATACTCGGACCAGGCCTGGGGCGTGTTGGGCACCACGCCCTGGTTGTTGGCGCCCAGGAGGGCCAGCATCTCGCGAACCAGGGCCTTCCACTCCGCGGGCGACGCGGCCATGCGCACGCTGCCTGTGCCGCGCACGCCGATGGCCTTGAGGTTCTTGGAGCCCATGACGCCGCCGAGACCGCCGGCCGAATGGGAGCGGTCGCACATGATGACCGACTGGTTGACCATGTTCTCGCCCGACTGGCCGATGGCGGCCACGTGAGCGTCGTTACCCATCATCTCGCAGATCTCGGCCGTGGTACGAAAGATGCCGTTGCCCCACATGCGGCTGGCGTCGCGCAGGGTCACCTTGTCGTCTTCGATGCAGAGCCAAACCGGCTTTTCCGACCTGCCAGTGACCACGACAGCGTCCCAGCCGGCGAATTTGAGCTCCGGGGCCCAGCTTCCGCCCATGTGGCCGCTGGCCACCAGGTGGCCGGGCGTGCTGGGAAAGAGCGACGTGATGGTGCAGCGGCCGCCCGTGGGCGCGCCGGTGCCCGTCAGCGGGCCGCCGCCCAGGACGATGATATTTTCCGGATCGTACGCTTGTGTGCCAACCGGCACTTCATCCCATATGATCTTGTAGGCCAGGCCCGAGCCGCCCATCCAGTCCTTGTACTTGGGCAGGGTATCTTCCGCCTCGATCTTGCCCCTGGTCAGATCGACCCGCAGGATCTTGCCTGTCCATCCGCCATACGTTGCCATTTGTCGCCTCCGTTCCTCGATCTTAGTGGCACTGGGCGCAGGTAGCCTGCGCATCGGCCGGCAGAGAGATGTAACCTGGCACGACGAACCGCGCCGGCTCGTCCTCCGTCGTGTCGACCCAGGGGATGTATTGCAGGGCGCCCACCGGGCAGGCCTGGACGCATTCCGGGTTGCCCGCGCACAGGTGGCACTTGGTCGCCTTTTGCGCCTCCTCGTCGAAGGAGGTCATTCCCCAGGGGCAGGCCCGCTGGCAAATGCGGCAGCCCACGCACTTTTCCGGGTTCACCACCCGGGCGTTCACGGGCGTGACCACCTCGATGGCGCCGTTGGGGCAGGCCGTCTGGCAGGGCACGGGGTGCGGGCACTGCTTGCAGGTGTCCTGGACGACGACGTGATTGCCGAACCGGCCCGCACCCGCGTAAAAGCCGGCGGCCAGTCCCTCGGGGCCAAAGTTCCAGTTGCGGGCGACCTTGATGCGAGCCATCGAAGGCTGGGCCTTGCCTTCGTTGAACTCGGTGCAGGCCAGCTCGCAGCGCCGGCAGCCGACGCAGCGCGTCGGGTCGGCGACCACCAGGCCATCGGCGTTGGCCGTGTAGACCTGCCGGCCTTGCAGGGCCGAGGCCAGGTTGCCGGCGTAGCCGAGGGCCACGAGCGAAGCGCCACCGACCCCTGTCAGCTTCAGGAATTTGCGGCGCGTGGTCGGCGTCCAGACGAGCGAAACCAAGGGGTTCGCCGAAGCTTTGTCAGGGCCGCCAACCTGCTCTCTTTCCCTGTCGTTCATTGTCTGCTCCTTTCGTTCCTCGCTCCAGTAGTATGTGCGCTCAAAATTCGTCATTGAATCCTTTTTCCTAGCCGCCGGGTTGCGGTTTCTTGCCCTGTGGGTGACAGATGGTGCAATCCTCTTCGAGCTTGATGCCCCGCTCGTCGTGGATGACCCGGATCGTGTCGCCCGAATGGCACGTCTCGCAGGTGAACGTTTCGAACCGGAAATCGTTGTGGCACAGCTCGCAGTTTTCGGATGCGCCGCTGTGATCGATGGGAAACAGGTGCAGCATGGCCGTGGGCACGTCTTCCGCTGTGTGGCACGCCAGGCACAGCTCTTCGCCGCGCCCCGCGTGGCTGGCCGGGAAGGGGAAGGGCCGCACCGGGCCGTGGCACGCGGCGCATTCCCGGCGGCGCTCCAGGGTGTGGGTCACGGCGGGCGGCTCCAGGCCGGACGGCTGGTGGCAGGTGCCGCAGATGTCCTCCTCGTAGGTGGCGTGGCTGCCGGAGGGGTAGGGAGCCAGGGCGTTCGTCGCGTGGCATTCCAGGCACGCTTCGCGCTGCTCCACCGGATGTTGGATGGCCGGGGCCGACTGGGGCGCGTGACACGCCTGGCAGGTGTCCTCGGTCATCTCCTGGTGGCCATCGGGGGTGGCGTTTTCGCCCTCCAGCCCGTGACAGTCGCGGCAGGCCTCCACGCCTTCGGAGGGGTGGGGGGCGTCCATGGCCAGGGCCAGTAGCAGCCCGACAGAGGTGTCCCAGCCATCGGGGCTGTGGCACACGGCGCAGTTGTCGTTGCCCTGTTCGTGGGTACGGGTGTGGCAGTTGCTGCACGTCGCCTCCAGCCCGGAAAAGTTGGGCCAGCGGTGGCAGGCAAAGCAGTCCAGCTCGCCGTGCTTGCCCGTCAGCTCCACCTCGTGCTCGGCCAGGGCAATCTCGTGCCAGCCTTCGGTCGAGGCGTGGCACGTCTCGCAGGCCGTGGTCTCGTCGGGCAGGGTGTGGGGTCCCACGTGGCAGGTGCTGCACTGGGTCAGCGACGCCTCCATGTTCTTGGTCTGGTGGCAGTCCTGGCAGACGGACATGGGGCAGATGTTGCTGCCGGTGACCGGGTCAAAGCCGTGGCCGACCTGCCCGTGGCAGTCGATGCACTGGACGCCGCAGGCCGAGCCCTCCCACACGGCGTTGGTGATGGTGCCGTGGGGCGTGCGCATGTGATCTTCCGGGATCTCGTCGGGCAGGTCGCGATGGCAGAGCACGCAGTCCTGGGGGTGGGTGACGGCCAGGTCCAGGTTCAGCCCCTCGTGGGCGGCGTCCTTGTCGGCGGTGCCGGGCGTACCATCGTGGCAGGTGACGCAGCCCAGGCTGCCGTTGGGCGTTTCGAGCGTGGTGTGCTCGATGGTCAGCGCGTCCAGGGCTTCGGGCGCGGCGCCACTGTCGAGGAGAGCCTGTGGATCAAAGTGGCACGCTTCGCACTCCAGCGACAGGGGCCGGGCGTAATTGATGACCGGCAGTTCGGACTCGGGCGTGATGGTCGGCGAAAGGGCGAGCCCGATGGGCTCCAGGATAAGGCCGGCCACAATGATGGCCAGGGCCGCGCCGAAGGCGATGAAAAAGAGCATCCACTTGGGCCAATGGGGTGGGATCATGCGCGTTCCCTCGTTTCGCTATAGGTCGCTACAGGCTGGCCGGAATGCCGGCGGTGACGATGAGATAGCGGAGGAACAGCCCCGCCAGGACGATGCCCACGCCCGAACTGATCCCCGAGAGCAGGGTGTGGTGCCGGGCGCCGATGGCGTAAATGTGGACCACCATGGGATAGATCAGGCCGATGACCACCACGCCGATCCAGAAGATGGCGCTCAACGGGCCGGTCATTACCATGCGCGCCGACTCGGCCGCCGCGCCGCCGGTGTGGAGGGCCGAGATGAGCAACATGCCGATGAGCACGTTCTCCAGGCCGATGAGGATGACGTGAATCAGGGGCATGTTCCGGATTTCGTTGTGGGCGTGGGGCGTCGCCAGGGTGGTGGCCAGGTCAAAGGTCAGCCCCAGGCCCGTGGACACGGCCGACACCAGGAACAGGATGGGCACCAGGGGGATGCGCAGGAAGGGCAGCAGTGGCTGGCTCCACAATGGAATGGCCGGGCCCACAGCACTGACCAGGACCCCGGTGTAGAGGGCGGTGCCCACGGCTAATACGCTGCCCACCCGTGCCAGGCGCCGCCGGTAGAGGCGGCTGTTGTCCACGAGCCTGGGCAGGCGCGCCCAGATGAGCCCCTTCAGGAAGGGCTCGACTTCCATGACGTGAAGGAGCCCGTACAGCAGGGCAATGGGAATGAACAGGCACAGGATCCAGATGCCCCAGGTCATGACCGAGGAAAAGTTGGTGAACAGGTAGATCATGCGCCACGGCTGTACTTTGCCGGCCCCCAGGTCCAGGATGAGCAGCAGGCTGCCCAGGGCCACGGCCGGGCCGCTAATGGTGGCCCCGGTCAGCGTCGTGGGGCAGAACTTTTCCCTGTCGTGGCGGCCGCTCAGCTCGAAAACAGCCGCGACCAGAAACGCTCCGGCGCCCAGACCTCCGAGAAAGAGATAGATGATGACCAACCAATGCCATGTTGTTTGTCCCATTAGGTTCCCCTCACAGGATGTAGTAGAGAACGCCCGGCTCGGTGCCGAATTCGGGATGCAGCGGCTGGGCCCGGCCCGAAGCGATGAGCCTGGCCACCTCGCTGCCCGGGTCGTCCCGCCGGCCAAAGATCCTGGCGCCCATGACGCAGGCATTGACGCAGGCCGGGTTCTTGCCGGCCCGAACGTCGTCGAGGCACAGCCAGCACTTGTCGGCCACGCCTCGCTCCTCGTCAAAGATGCGTGCCTGGTAGGGGCAGGCCACCTGGCAGTACTTGCAGCCGACGCACTTTTTTTCCTTGACCAGGACTACCCCCTCGTCGCTGTGGTGGGTGGCCCGGGCGGGGCACACGCTGGCGCAGGGCGGGTTGGCGCAGTGCTGGCACTGCACGGGCAGGAACGTCGGCTGGGCAGGGTCGCCCTGCGTGACAAAGTGGATGTAGCTGCTGCCTTCCGGCAGGTCGTTGCGAATCTGGCACGCCTTCTTGCAGGCCCCGCAGCCCACGCACTTGGTTGTATCGATGACGAGGGCATAGCGGGCCAGCACTTCGGGCGCGAGTGGCAGCGCAGCGGCGAGCCGGCGCGCTCCAAGGGCGGCGCCGCCTACGGCCAGGACGGTGCCTGCCCCCAGGGCGGAGCGAAGAAACTTGCGACGAGAGACATGGCTTGGCTCTTCCGCCATTGGACCTCCTCCTTACGAACCTGCTTGCAATGTGCAAAGTTATAGATGACTAGAACAATGGCCATTATACCCGAAAGTGCGTCACGTGTCAAGCCCTTTGTGCCATTTGGGACAAGCAAATTTTCAGGCTGCTGTCCCAGAAGGAGCTGGGAGAGGGGAAATGTGGATGAGAGAGGAGAGCGACAGCGTGCGGCGCAGCAAGCCGCCGCGCTCGGCATAAGTGGTCACGTAGCGATCACCGATTCGTTGTGATGGGGTGGGTTGTCGAAGCGAGCCTAGGGGTCCTTGTCCTCGCGGGCACTGGCGACCAGGCCCATGAGATTGCCCACGTCGTGGGCATCCTCGTAGGGCACGACGACCAGCGAGCCGCGCTCCTTGACTCCTTCCATGATCATGTTGAGCGAGCGCAGGCGCAGGGCCACGGGCTCGTCGTGATAGACGCGGGCGGCCTGCAAAAAGCTCTCGGCGATCTGCTGCTCCGCCTGGCCGAGGATGATGCGCGCCTGCCGCTCGCGCTCGGCCTGGGCCTGGCGCGACATGGCATCTTCCAGCCCCTCGGGGATGACAATGTCGCGGATCTCGACCGACTCGACGGTGATGCCCCATGGGGTGGTGCGCCGGTCGATGATCTGCTGCAGTTCGTCGTCGATCTTTTCGCGGCCCACCAGGATATCGGCCAGCTCCATCTTGCCAATGATGTCGCGCAGGGCCGTCTGGGCGGCCCAGTAGATGGCTTGCCTGTAGTGCTTGACCTCCAGGGCCGCCTTGCGGCTATCCCACACGACCCAGAAGAGCACGGCGTCGACGTTCACGGGCACCGTGTCGCGCGTCAGGGTTTTCTCGGCTCCGAAGGGGGTGACCATCATGCGATGGTCGATCCAGGCCGGGATGCGGTCGATGAGGGGAAAGACCCAGAAGCTGCCCGGGCCGGCGACCTTGTGAAAGCGGCCCAGCCGCAGGATGATGGCCCGTTCCCAGTGGAGGGCCACCTTGAAGCAGAAAAGGAGGACGATGGATGCCAGGAAGAACGGCGTACCCCAGTAGGCGCTGCCGGCGCTCCGGGCGACGACGACGCCCAGGACGGCGGCCGCCAGGGACATCACAACCGAGATGGAGTTAAAGGCTTTGAATTGAAACTCGGCACCTTCAGCAAAACGCTGTTGCGACCTTTCGTCGTCCATGGGCCACGGGTTCCCTTTCCTCAGGTTCCTTGTGTGCTGCCGCCCGGGCGATGGCTCGTTCCCGCGCCCGGATCATGGCCGTGAGGGTTTCCAGGATCTCGTCCGGCTCGTAGCCCAGGTTGAGGGCGTCGGCCAGCATGGTGCTGACCAGCAAGTCGAGCTTTTCCGCCCTCAGATCGTCGAGGGTCTCGTCGCTCTTCCCATTGCAGATAAAGGTGCCGCGTCCGCGCTGGATGGACAGGAACCCTTCCTTTTCCAGCTCGGAATAGGCGTGGGCCACGGTGTGCAGGTTAACGGCCAGGCTGACGGCCAGCTCGCGAATGGTGGGCAGTTGGTCCCCTGGCTGGAGGCAGCCAGTCGCGATCAGATGCTTGACCTGATCCACGATCTGCATATAGATTGGAATGCCACTCTTTTGATCGACCTGGATCGAAACGTCCATCGCTCTGCCCTCCACACCGCGGTTGTGGCGGTGCGCTATAACTTTATAACAGGACCGTGTTTTTGTCAAGTGAGGGTGTGGACGGTGTGCTGGAGGCGGGCCGTGCCTCCAACCGGTGACGGTTACCAAAAACTGACCCGCGCGCCTGGACACCCAACCCCCAGCGGCTCCAGGGCGAGGTCGACGACGCCGATGGGATCGCCGGCCCCGGGCAGACCCTGATGTATACCGCCACGCTCTACAACCAGATCCAGATGGATCCGGGGTTTTTTATCACCGGCATGTTGACGACCACGCTGCCCAGCGCCCTGGGCAGTGAGGTCGTGACTCGCGCCTACAACCTCTACCAGGGCCAGTCGGTCTCGGTCGCGAGAGCGCTGGCCGTTGGCAGTGAAACGAGCGACGAGGAGGTCGCCATCGCCAGCGAGGCCCGGGCCTGGATGCACGACGGCAACATCACCGATACCTATCGCCTGGACCCTGATCCGGCGGGCCTGCTGACCAGCGTCCCGGCGACGGCCCGGGCGTTCGCCAACGTTGCCGCGTCGCCGGGGGGCGACGCGCCCTTCGCCGTGGCTTCCGTCGAGGGGAGCGAGGCCGTGAACCTGCGCCCCGCGAACCAGGTGCTCCCCCCACCGACGAACGTCCGCGGCGACCAGGGCTGCGGGCCGGGGGTCCGTCCGTACGCGCCGGGCATCGCCTGCGCGGACGATGGCACATGCCTGACCGCGTGGAGCAACGTTCACTATGACTACAATTGCACCGACATCCACTTGCAGACCTGGGAGGCCATCTCACAAGACGACGGAGAGGGCGATACTGGAGAGTACTACTTGATCGTGAATGGCACAAGATACCCGAGCAAGGAGGGGCTGATTTCGCACTGGTGGGAGCTTACCACTGGGGTGGTTTACGGGCTGGACATCACACAGCGGTTCTGTGACGTTGCCACGCTAGAGATCAAGGACTATGACGATTGGTCCAAGGACGATTCCCTGGGCACTCATTCTGTCAGCTACTGCTCCGCAGGGTCCGGCAGCTACGAGTTTGGAACGGGAGGCAGCCAGGGCGTAATCAGGCTGTGGTGGTATGTCGACGAGCAGCGCAAGGACGGGGTCTATGGCAGGATCGTGACCGAGTCAGGTCCCGCGACGGAGATGTTCGCCATGGGCGGGCCTGATTGGGAGCTGTACCGGCAGAAGCCGGCGGTGGCCAGCGACGGCTCGCACTTTCTGGCCGTGTGGCAGGAGGGCAGGCTGGGGGGCCGAACGCTGTATGCCCGGCAGGTTGCCACCGATGGCCGTGCCGGCCCGGTGCATGCGCTAGATACGCCCGGAGCCGGCGACGATGTGAAATGGGCGCTCGCCTGGACGGGCGACCGGTACATCCTGGTGTGGCAGAGCCGGCCCCCGCGTGTCGACTACAGCGCCTACATGGCCTACCTGGATGCCGGCGGGAACCTCGTCGACGGCAGCCACCAGCTCCTCGCCTCTGACGTTGGCGCGGTACAGGTTGCCGCCAACCCGGAGGCTGAACATGCGTTCGTCGTCTATGCCGCGATATGCGACGCGGGATGGTGTCTGAAGGGCCGCCTGGTGGACGTCCGGGGTGACACCGGCCCGGCCGGGTCCATGGGACCCGAGATTCAGCTCGACGATTCCCCCGGGTACTTTAGGCCTCCGTCTGTGGCCTACGAGCCGAAATACGGCGGTTGGCTGGTGAGCTGGCCGGCGACGGCCAGGACCCTGGCCTATGTGCCGCTGAGCGCGGCGGGCGAGCCGCTGCTGGTCAAAGAGGGCCGCGGGCCGCAGGCGACTTTCCAGGCAATTCGTGGGACGACGCCCGTGGGCGAGAGCCTGCTCAGCCATGCCGTGGCCTGCAGCCCGGAGACGACCGATTACGCGCAGTGCGCCCTCCTGGCCTCATCAGATGACCGGCTCTACCTGCAGCCGCTGTTCCTCGAGTTTGTCCCGGCCCTGGTGGGGCCGCTGACGACGACGGTCGTCACCTCGGTGACGATCGACGCGGTCCCGCCGACTGCCACGGTCACGTCCCTCGTGGATGGCCAGTCGCTGGCCGCCGGTGGCACGCTGGTCATAGGCGGGGAAGCGGCCGATGCCACCTCGGGCGTGGCCCGCGTGCAGATCAGCCTGAACGGCGGTCCGTGGCAGGACGCCGAGGGCGCCGAATCGTGGGCTTATGCCTGGCAGGTGCCGGGCACCGACGGGCCGGTCACCTTGAGCAGCCGGGCCACCGACCTGGTGGGCAACACCGGACCCGCGGCGACCATCACGGTGACGATCGACCGGACGCCGCCGGACGTGAGCCTGGCCGCGGGCGACCTCGTCGGGGCAGCGCGGCAGGCGGGAACCTGGTCGCTATCCCTCAGCGGGACGGCGAGAGACCGGCACAGCCAAGTGGACAGGGTGGACGTGCTGGTCTCGCCCAACGGGAACGGCTGGCAGCCTGCCGTCGTCGATGGCGAGACCTGGCGGTTGGACTATGTCCTCTCCGGCTTTCAAGACGGCGTCCCTCTCCTCGAACCCAACGGCAACTACACCGTGCAGGTGCGGGCCGCGGACGCGGCCGGCAACGAGACGGCGGCGCCGGCCGAGCGCACCGTGCGTGTCGATGCCGCCCCGCCCGAGATCACGGTCACCTATCCCGCCACCTACACCGTGGCCATCACCGGTGCCGTCTCCCTCTCCGGCACGGTGGTCGATCCGGGGCCGGTGGCAGCCGGCCCGGGCAGCCTGGAGGTGTCGTTCACGCCTGCCGGAGGGTCGCCGGCGCGGTGGCTGCCCGCCACGCTGGATACGGCCGGCCCTGGTGTGCTCGCCACCGGCTGGCACCTGCCGGTCCCCGGCGACCTGGAGGGCTTTTTCCAGATCGACCTGCGGGCGGCGGACGCCGTGGGCAACAGCAGCGGCGAAATGTTGCGCTGGAATCCGTGGCGCGG
>JAAYZQ010000010.1 GCA_012514775.1 Anaerolineaceae bacterium | reverse complement strand
GCACCTTGAAGGTGCAAGGCACCTCGCGGGCGCGCATCAGGCACGCCCCTCGACAATGGCAATCTCCTCCGCCGTCAACCCATATAACTCGTATACCAGGCCATTCAACTCCTGCTCCCATTTCTTGGATTGTGGTCCCTGACCACCGCTCGCTAATAGCTTGTCCACAAGTAGCTCGATAGCGGTTCGTTGAGAGAAGGTAGCATTGGCGACGGGAACTTGATTCAGATACTGTGTAAAGAATCGAAGATAGTTTTGCTGGATCATAGAACTAATCTGTGAATAGAAGAACTCAATAACTCGTGAGTTCAGTATACCTAGCAAGACGAGATCCCTAGATAAAATGAAGTAAAGAGTGTTTCCACCATAGAATCCTTGTAGATCGAGAGTAAACTCGCATCTCTGGGCAATATCGGGGTATAGAATCTTTGGCTTTTCGAACTCGCTGTAATAATCACAGGGACGAAGCTCGTACCATTCACACTGTCCATGGCTTGGTTCCCAGCGTTTTGCCAGATGATCCCGAAAGTCGGCCAAGTACTCGTGCACAGCTGGGTATTTCTCAATTGCTATCCCCTGATATGTCCACAGTAAGTATCTTCGGTTCCAGTCCACCCGCCACCGTTTGACGTCCCGCCCGCGCAGCCAGGGCTTTATAATCTCTGCGTTGCGCGGATCTTCGGCGATCAATCGAGCCCGTGTGTCTTTGTCAATCACGAAAGCCTGATTCAGTCCTGTTACTATGCCCCGGTAGAACTTGCCATCCACATATTTGCCTAGCGGCGTCCCACTCCGCCGCAGCTTCTCCACCAGCGCCAGCACCCCCGGCCGCACTAGCGTCCAGCCCTCGGGGCGCAAGCTGGCCTGGGGCTGAGGCCAGGCACGGTTGCGCACGGCGTCGGCCAGGTGCTGCACGACGGCGATATCGTTCACGGTCAGGGCCTGGGCCGCGTGCCCCGCGGCCGGCGGGCGCTTGCGCACCACCAACACCGTGGGATAGGTCGTCGCCTGAAAGACCGGCAGGTCGCCAAAGTCGATCACCGTCCGCAGCGTGACCTCCTGTCCCAGCAGGCGGCGCAGCGTCGCACCGTAGCCGGCCCGCATGAACTTGTTGGAGCTGACGTAGACCAGCGTGCCACCGTCCCTTAACAGGCGCAGGCCCTGCGCGTAGAAATAGACATAGATGTCGGCCACGCCGTGGTAGACGTCGGGGTAGACTTGCTTGAGATCCGCCTTGAGGTGGGTAATTCTCTCCTGGCGCACGTAGGGCGGGTTGGCGATCATCAGGTCAAAGCCGCCCTTCTCCTGGAACACCTCGGCCAGGTCCACCCGCCACAGGAAGGTTGGATGCTCGGCGTCGCCCAGGAGCTGGCGGCGCAGGTCGTCAATGCTCACGCCCCGCCCGTCGCCGGCGCGGCGCAGCTCGCGCAACCGCCGGCGCGCCCCCTCCACCCGCTCCTTCAACTCCTTGTACTGCCGGTCCCTCTCCTCCCACGCCTCGCGCTGGCGGCGCTCGGCAGCCGACTCTTCACCGAACAGCCCGGGCTGGTAGCCCAGGGCCCGCCCGCGCTGCGCCTCCACCAGCTTTCCGGCCAGGGTGGTCTGCAACTCCAGGATGCGCAGCTCGCGGCGGCGCTTTTCGGGCGTCTCGGCCAGCGAAAAGTAGGCCGCCTTTTCCCGCTGCAGGTCCTCGACGATCCCTTGCGTCTCCCGGTCGCGGCCCATGATGTCCAGGGAGACCACCTGGCCAAAGAGCCGCTCCAGGAGGCTGTCGCCCTGGCGCACCTTGTAGGCCAGGTTGGGCAGGGCCGGCACCTCGCGCACGGCCCGCTCAAAGGGCAGCTCCGCCGGCAGCTCGTAGTCTACGATGAGGCTCAGCCACAACCGCAGCTCGCAGATCTGCACCGCTTGCGCCTGGATATCCACGCCGTACAGGCAGCGCTCCACCACCTGCTTCTTGAGGTCAAAGGCATAGTTGCGCCGGGCCAGGACCGGGTCGCCCTGGAGCCGCCAGTCCAGGAGCCCCACCGCCCAGGTGATGGTCTGCAGCAGGCCGATGAGGAACGCGCCCGACCCCACCGCCAGGTCGCAGGCGCGGACGCCCAAGAGCAGCGATTTGAGGGACTGTGCCTCGTCCGTCGAGAGCGCCTCGCCCAGCCAGGCCCGCTCCTCGTCGCTCAATTGGCTGGCGGGCGGCAGATCAAGCAGCCGGACGATGCGCTCCCGGTCCACCGCACTCTCGCCCGCCAGGTACTCGGCCAACCCCTCGCGGCACATGAACGCCACCATCGGCCGCGGAGTATAGTAGGAACCGGTGGCCTTGCGCAGGTCGATCCCCGGATCTTGCTCCCGCTGCAGCACCAGGCTCTCAAAGATCTTGCCCAACATCTCCGGGTCGATGGCCACTTCCTGGTCCAGGGGGCTGTCCTCGCTGACGGTAAAGTTGAACCGCTCCAGCAGTTCGGCAAAGAGGAGCCCGAAGGTGGCGTTGGTCACGGGCAGGCGAGCCTGCGCCGCCGCGCGGCCATGGCTGCCAAGGTGCAGTTCAAAGAGCCCGCCGTTCAAGAAGGGCACGATGCCCAGCCTGTCGGCCAGGTCCCGGTTGGCCTCCCTGTCGGAGAGGGCCAGAAAGAGGGGATAGACGACGTCGCCGTAAAAGCTGGTGCTCTCCGGCCGGTCGGCGTGGCCGTCGAGGTAGCGCCGGTAGAGATAGTCAGAGTCCCGGGCCAGCCAGCCCTTCTTCTGGACAAAGTAAAGGAACAGCAGCCGGTCCAGGAGCATCTGCGTGTGGTCGTCGGCGCCGTCGTCCAGGCCGGGCACGGCCGCCACCTCGTCCCGGACGCGGTAAAAGAGGTCGGCAAAGCGGCCAAAGAACTCGCGGGTGACCGCTTCCACGTCGAATGCTTCGTCGTGGCGCTGCTGAATCGCCATGGGCGATAGGCCCGCCAGATCGGGGCTCAGGCTCGACAGGTCGAGCATCGCCACGCGCTGGGCGGCGGTCCGCAGCCGCTCGTGGGGGCCGGCGGCGATGCGCCGGAACACCCGCCGCGGGGCGGCCTCCCGCTCGTAGCGGACGTTGACCAGGTGCCAATGGCGCTCCTGCGCATCGCTGAACAGGAAGAGGGCATAGGGATGGTCGTTGAGAAGCTGGTTGACCGCCAGCCGCTCGGCGGTCAGAGACAGGGCCGAGTCGCGGCTCGCGTGCTCGCCCGACAGCCGGCCATAGATTACGTCGAAAGAGCCATACGGCGTGCGGTGCTGCGCCAGCAGCATGGGCTCGCCGTCAAGGGCCGCCTGCGCGCGCTCCGGCCAGTTGCGCCGGGAGAGGGGCTCGCTGGCGCGGCCGTAGCTCAGCTCGGTCCAGAAAAGCTCCTTGGCCGCCGCCAGCCCGTCGCGCGGCAGGCGCTCCAGCAGCCGGTATACCCGCTCTTGACTCTCTGTCGACATTGGCTTCTCCCGAAGAGTCACTTGTTCAAGGGTCTACTGCTGAACGGTACCTCCGAAGAGAAAAAAGAACCCGCCCCCTGGTTCGGACGGGCACTGTGGCTTGCCTGCTGGATCTTGGCGCCCGCACCGGGGGCAGCGCCTCGGGCTCGGACGAGTCCGGGGCTCGCAGCGAACGCCTGTATTATAGCACGTTTCGCCCCGGAGCGCAAACTGAGGATCGGGCAGCCATGGGTCCGCTTCACTACTCTTGACCGGTGGCGGCTACGGCCCGAAAAAGCCCTCCACCGCCTCCAGCCACGCCTCCGGGCACTCTTCCTGGGGGACGTGGCCGCAGGCGGGCATGACGGCCAGCCCGG
>JAAYZQ010000110.1 GCA_012514775.1 Anaerolineaceae bacterium | reverse complement strand
TTGTGGCCGTCGGGGTCGGGGTAGCGGTGGGCGTGGCCGGAGGCGTGAACGTGGCCGACGGCTCCGGGGTCCAGGTGGGCATCTCCGTGGCGGTGGGCAGGGCATTCTCCACGTTGACCCAGGTGCGCGCCTCGACGCTGTGGCCCGCCGAGTCAAACACCACCACCCGCAGGGTGTACGGTCCGTTGGCCAGGGAACGCACGTCCCAGGTGGCCAACATGCCGCTCTCCACGGAGGTGTACACCGGCCCGGCCACGTGGCCCCAGCCGATGGGATCGTCGCCCTCGCCGTACTCTACCACATAGTGGGAGAAATCCGGCATGTTTGCCCGCCCCACGACGTAGGCCTCGCCGCCCACCGTCTCCCACGGCAGGGGCTGGAAGATGGACACCTGCGACGGGCCGGCGTGCACGGTGCAGGGCTCCGCCGGCGGCTGGGGGATGCCACGAGCCTCTGCCCAGCGCTTGCCCTCCTCGCCGGGCAGCACGTAAAAGTACTGCTCCTCCACGACCTCCGGCGGGCAGAACTCGGTTGCCAGCGCCCCGGTGCTCACGTCGATGCGCACGAATTGGTGAAAGTCGTGCTCGGGGCCCAGGGGGACCTGGCCCGCGGCAAAGATCTCCCTGCGGCGGCGGTCGGGTGGGGTGGCCGGCCCGGGCAGCGCCCCGGAATCGGCGCTGATCTCGTGCTCCTCGATGCCCTCGGGGCGGACGAACTGGGACACGGGCACGCCCTCCAGCGCCCGCTCCATGAAGGCCTGCCAGATGGGCGCCGCGACCCGTGAACCAGAGACGTTGTTCATGGCCGTGTTGTCGGCGTTGCCCACCCACACCCCGGCCGCCAGCTCGGGCGCATAGCCCACGGTCCACGAGTCGCGCCAGTCGTCCGTCGTGCCCGTCTTGGCCGCCGCCGGCCGCGACAGGACCAGGGGGTTGTTCCGGCCGAAGGACGGCGCCCGGGCATTGTTGTCGGCCAGGATGTCGGTGATGAGGTAGGCGTGCTGGGCGCTGATGACCTGCTCGCCCGGCGGCGCCTGGTACTCCTCGATGACCCCGCCCGTCGCGTCCTCGATGCGCAGGATGGCCACGGGTGGCACGCGCTTGCCGCCGTTAGCAAAGGTGGCAAAGGCCCCGGCCATCTCCAGGAGGGTCACGTCGCCGCCGCCCAGGGTGAGGCTCAGCCCGTAGTCGGTGCGGTCCAGCGACTCGATGCCCAGGCGATGGGCGGTGTCCAGCATGTCGGGCAGCCCGACGAATTCGAGGGTCTTGACCGCAGGGATGTTGAGGGAGCGGGCCAGGGCCTCGCGCACGAGGACGGGGCCATGCTCCTCGCCGTCATAGTTCCTCGGGCTCCAGGGCTGGCCCTGGGCATCGGTGTATTCCGTCTTGACGTCCCAGATGAGCGTCGCCGGCGTCCAGCCCTTCTCGAAGGCGGTCACGTAGGTCACGGGCTTGATGGACGAGCCCGGCTGCCGGGGCCGCAGCGTGACGTTCACCTGCCCGTCTATGTCCGCATTGTTGAAATCGGCGCTGCCCAGCATGGCCAGGATCTCACCCGTGTCGGGCCGGAGGGCCACCAGGGCGGCGTTGGTGGCGTGGCGGTCGGCCAGGGTGGCCAGGTGGGCCTGGGCGGCCTCCTGGGCCACGTCTTGCAGCCTGGCGTCGAGGGTCGTCGTCACACGCAGCCCGCTGCGGTAGAGGACGTCGGCGCCGTACTTTTGCTCCAGGAGCTGCTGCACCCAGGTGACAAAGTGGGGCGCCCGCACCTGGAACTGGCGGGGGCGCAGCTCCAGCTCTTCGGCGGCGGCCGCGTCGGCTTCGGCCTGGCTGATGTAGCCCTGCTCCGCCATTAGCCTGAGGACCACGGCCTGGCGGCGCCGGGCCCCCTCCCAGTTGGTGTAGGGGTCCCAATAGGCCGGCGCCTGGGGCAGCCCCGCCAGGAGCGAGGCCTCGGCCAGGGTCAGCTCGCCCGCCTTCTTGCCGAAATAGCTCTCCGAGGCGGCCTCGATGCCGTAGGCCAGGTTGCCATAGTTGATCTCGTTGAGATAGATCTCCAGGATCTCTTTTTTGGAGTAGCGGCGGCTGACCTCGGAGGCCAGGACCGCCTCGCGGATCTTGCGGTTCATCGTCACCTGGGTGCGCTCCTCGGGCGAGAGGAGCACCAGGCGCACCAGCTGCTGGGGGATGGTGCTGGCGCCCGACACGACGCCACCTTCCTCGACGTTTTGCAGCACGGCCCGGGCGATGCCGATGGGATCGACTCCCGGGTGCTGCCAGAAGCGCTCGTCCTCGGTGGCCACGGTGCCGTTGATGAGATAGGGCGAGATCTGCTCGTAGGGCACCAGGATGCGCCGGCCGCCCGTCGGGTCCAGGATCTCGTACAGCAGTTGGCCGTTGCGGTCATAGATGCGCGTGCTGACGAAACTGGCCGAGCGCCCCCGCAGCGCCTCGGGCGAGGGCAGGTCGCTGGCGATGGCCGCATAGCCCGCCACGACCAGGCAGAGGCCCAACGCAAAGAGGGCAGCAACCGACAGGGCCGCCACCAGGAAGGTGGAGCCACAGCCCGCCCAGCGCGGCCCGCGCCCCTGGGGCAGCGAGGGCGGCGGCGGAGGCGGGACGTAGGTGCCGCCGCGGAGGGTGGGCTGGGGCCGCGAGGCATGGGCCGGCCAGGCATCGGGCTGCGTGCCGCGCCTCGTGGGCGTGCCGGGACGGTCAAGCCGGCGAGTTGCCTCCCCGTCCTCGAGCCGCCGTGTCGATCTGTCGTAAGAATTGGTCATCTATGCTCCCCGGCCGGGCGCGTGCCGCCGCGCGGCCTGGTTATCGGTATGCTTATCAGACGGCCTGTGACGCGGTGGGGTTCCGCACACGGGGCTCAGGGTCGGCCGCACAATCCCGGAATGTAGACGAAACCCTCTACGGACTA
The DNA here is from genome assembly GCA_012514775.1 of Anaerolineaceae bacterium. The sequence continues at coordinate 2,366 of JAAYZQ010000110.1, read as the reverse complement.
TTGTACGGGAACCGACAGGGAAGTCAACTTTCGCGCTTTCCAGGGTTCTTTGTCCACGGCCGGGGCCAGGGGAGGCCATAACCTCCAGATCTGGCGATCTGGCGGGAGCAAGCGGGCCAAACCCGGGCCATAATAAGAATTCCTGCATTGCAAGCCTGCCGGTTGACAAAGCGCCGCGTTACGTGTAGAATAAAAGCACTTTGTCAGCCAGCCGCGAGTTGTCCGAGCTGGCTATCTTCCAAGTGCTCCAAGGGGTGCCGGGACGCGCAATCATGAGCGGTTCCAGGTTGGCATCAGCAAGAATTGACCTCGGGCAACCAGCCGAGTACGGGCTATCCTCGCGCTCCTGCGCACCACCTCTGTCTTCGGGAAAGGGGGTGAAGTATCGGGCGTGATCTAGGTTCTGAACATTCAGTCGGCGTCGAACACCTCATAAGATGCGAAGGAGAGCAAAATGAAGAACCGTCGTTGGTTGTTACTCGCGCTGATTCTGGTTCTGGTCCTGCCCATGAGCTCTACCCTGGCCCAGGTGCCCCCGCAAACCGATGGGCCTGCCGCAGGACCGACGATTGCCGAAGGCAACTGGTATCTGGTCGAGTTTGAGGCGCCGCCCCTGGCGGTCCATGCCAGAAGCGAGGAGGCCGCCGCCCGCGCCATGTTCACCGGCGGCAAGCTCAACGTCGAGTCGGCTGCAAGTCAGAGCTATGTCAATCAGCTTGTGGAGCAGCAGTCGCAGTTCCAGGCTGCCCTGGTCAGGGCCATCCCTGGAGCCACCGTTCACCGAAGCTACCAGGTGGCCCTGAACGCCGTCGCCGTGCAACTGCCCGATAGCGAGCTCGAAACAGTCAAGGCCCTGTGGGCGCAGCCGGGAGTCGCGCGGGTCACCCCACAGATGATCTATACCGTCGATATGGACTATAGCCTGCCGCTCATCGACGCTGCGGCGCTGTGGAGCCAGGTCGGCGGTCGTGACCAGGCCGGCGCGGGCATCAAGATCGCCGACATCGACTCGGGCATCAACCCCACCCACCCGCTTTTTGACGGCACCGGCTGGTCGTACCCGACAACCGGCACCTGGCCCAAGGGCGATACGGCTTTCACCAACGGCAAGATTATTGCCGCCCGCTACTATCCGCCCACCTTCGACGTGAGCACCGAAGAGGAGGCGAGTCCCCAGGATCACCACGGCCACGGCAGCCACACGGCAGGCACGGCCGCCGGCAACCGGGTCATGGCCACCTACGGCACGAGCACGATCGAGGTGTCGGGCGTGGCACCCGGCGCCTGGCTCATGGTCTACAAGGGCCTCTTTCTGGATGAGACGGGCACCGGTGCCACGGGCTCGAACCTGATGCTGGCCGGCGCCGTGGAGGACGCCATCAAGGATGGTGCCGACGTCATCAACAACAGTTGGGGCAGCACGGCCATCACCTTCCCCGCCGACGACCCCCTCACCAAGGCCTACGAAGCGGCCGTGGATGCAGGCATCGTCGTCGTCTTTTCGACCGGCAACAGCGGCCCGGGCTACAACACCACCGGCAACCCGTCCTCGCCCAAGTTCATCGAGGTAGGCGCCAGCACGACAGAGCGCGCATATTACAACACCATCTCTGTGACGGCACCCACTCCGGTCGATCCGGCACTGGCCAGTTTCCCGGGCAACGAGTTCTCGGACATCGGCCCGTCGGCCATCCCCACCACGACCATCGGCCCCTTGCCCTACCTGCCTACCGACCTGCTGGGCGTTCCAGACCTGTCGTTGCCGGGCATGTTCGAGGGCATCACCGAGACCGCGCCCTACAATGGGGGCTGGATCGCCCTGATTCCGCGGGGCGAACACGACTTCTCGGACAAGCTGGACAACGCCATCGTTCACGGGGCGAGTGCCGCGGTGATGTACACGGACTCGGAGCGCACCTGGAAGGGCGGCTTTACCGCCAGCGGCCGGGAGCTCTATACCGTCATGATCTCTTACGACCTGGGCCAGCAGGCACGCACATGGTGGACGACCCACACCGACGACGCTCGCATCCAGATCGGCTACCCGGTCTCGGCCTTCGAGAGCGAAACGCCGGACATGATCGCTGACTTTAGCTCCCGCGGACCCGGCGTGGACCTGACCATCAAGCCTGACCTGGTGGCCCCAGGTGCCAACATCGTGAGTGCCGGGTTGGGCGCTGCCTGGAACTCCTGGGGGGGCACCAGCATGGCCGCGCCCCACGTCACCGGATCGGTCGCGCTGCTGCGCCAGTTGCACCCCGACTGGACCGTAGACCAGATCAAGAGCGCGCTGATGAACACCGCCAGCCAGACCGTCGTGGATCTGGATGAGGTGACCACAGCGGACGTCATGACCCAGGGCGCGG
>JAAYZQ010000109.1 GCA_012514775.1 Anaerolineaceae bacterium | reverse complement strand
GAGGGTCGCCAGGGTGACGGGCACCATGTACACGCCAACGTGCGTGAACATCCACCGCCACTCGCGCGCCTTGTGCCCGGCCATGCCATCCGTTTGCAATAAAAAGTCGCCGGCCAAGTGGCCTACCAGCAGCCAATCAAATAGACTCATCGACACCCCGGCTGGGTCGGATTGCAGTTTCAGTCCCTGTCTCCCCCAACCGCTATTGTAACGCAACTCGGTGGAAAATACAAGGCGCGCCGGGACTGCTCCCGGGGCAGCCCGCCAATCCCCGAATCTCAACCCTCTTCGGGCTCGGTCGGCTCCGGCTCAGGCGTGTCAGGCGGCGGCGCCGGCGTGTCGGGCGGAGGGGCGGGCGTATCCGGGGGCTTGGGCGTCGCCGACGGCTTGGGGGTGTCCGTCGGCCGGGGCGTGTCCGATGGCTCGACCGTGTCTGAGGGCTCGGGCGTGTCCGAGGGCTCGGGCGTGTCCGAGGGCTCGACCGGGACCTCGGTCTCGGGCGGCACCGGGGTATCGCCCGGCTCGCTCGTCTCCGTGGGCTCCTCGGTGGCCGGCGTCTCGGGCGGCGGGGTCGTCTCGGTCTCTTCCGGCGTGGCGCTCTCGGGCGGCGGGGTCGTCTCGGTCTCTTCCGGCGTGGGTGTCGGCGAGCCGGTGGGGGTCGGGCTGCGGGTGGCGCTCGGCGCCGGGCGCCGCGTGGCCGTGGACAGGGGCCGCGGCACCCACAGCGTCGCCCCGGCATAGATGGTATCGCCCACCAGGCAGTTGGCGCTCTTCAGGGCGCTGATACTGACCCCCAGGCGAGCCGCCAGGCTGGAGAGGGTGTCGTTCCGCTGCACGGTGTAGGCCACCCAACCCTGGGGCCGGCCGCAGGCCTGGCGCGGGGAAACGTCGGGCACATAGATGCGCTGCCCGGGGCGCAGCGTCCTGCTGGTCAGGCAGTTGGCCTGCAATATGCTGTAATCGGTGGTCCAGTAACGCCAGGCCAGGGCCTGCAAGCTCTCGCCCGCGCGCACCGTGTAGAGCTGCCAGTTGGCGGGCGGCACGCACCCGGCAGCCCGCGACGGCGAGGGCCGCGGCGTTGGGGCGTCGGTGGGCGCCGTGGTGTCCGAAGGCGACGGCAAAGGGCCGGGCGACGCGCTGGGCGTGGCCGTCGGCGGCGGGGCCTGCGTGGGCGCCGCGGCGACAAAGGTGGCCGTGGGGCCAAGGGTCGGAGCAGCCGTCGGGTTGGCGCGGGCGACCAGGGCCTGCTCGGTGCCGCCCATGGCAAAGGCGACCCCCAGGGTAAGGGCCACCAGCAAGGCGACGAGAAGGCCGCTGAACAGGGGTTCAAGGCGCGCCAGGATGCCGCCGCGGGTATTTTGCCGTGAGCTCATGCTACGCGCCGTCGCCCTCGCCGGTGCTCCCCCCGTCGTCTATGGGCAAGACAAAGCGAAAGGTGGTGCCCACCCCCTTCTCGCTTTCGACCCAGAGACGGCCGCCATGCACCTCGACGAGGGTCTTGACCAACGACAGGCCGGCTCCCGATTCGCCCAATCCCCGCGGCACGCGGCTGGGGCGTGCCCGGTCAAACACGCGGCCCAGCGCTTCGTCCGAGAGCCCACCGCCCGAGTCGCGGACCGAGACCACGACGAATCGATCGCCGTTGGGCACCCAGCCGTCGGAACCCGGAGGCGAGCCCTGGGAGGCGCTGGTCTGCACCTCGATCTGCCCGCCGAGGCCGGAGGCCAGGCAGGCGTTGGACAGAAGATTGTCCAGCACGCAGCGCATGTAATCGGGGTCGGCGTTGATGGCCGGCAGGTCTTCCCCAAGCTGAAGATCGACGGTCAGGGCCTTGTCCTCCAGCCTGACCTGGGAGCCGGCCACCGTGTCCTGGATGACCTGGTTCACGTCCAGGGGCTGCGTCTGGGGCCTCGACCACGGCTGCTGGTACTCTGCCTCCGCAGAGAGCGCCCCGGCCATCTGCAGGATGCTCTCGGCGCCCGACTTGATCTGGAGCACAAACCGGCGCTGGGCATCGCCCAACAAGCCCATCGTCTCGCCCAACAGGACTTCGGCATAGTTGATGATGGTCGTCACCGGCGTGCGCAGCTCTTCTGCCAGCGCGGCGGTGGCCTCCATGTGGCCCCGTCGCTCCCGAACCTCGTCCGAAATGTCTTGCAGGATGACCACCAGCCGCGGCTCGTCTCCCTCGGCCGCCTGGGGATCGGGCAGAGGGGCCACGTCGCACATAAGGACGTTGTCGCCCATGCCCAGGGTCAGGCGCACCGCTTCGCCGCTGCCGGCTGTGGCCAGGGCTTGCAGCCAGCGCTCCTGGTCGCTGATGCCTGCCAGGGGCGCGCCCTGTAGATCCTCGGTGCCGCGGTCGAGGAGGATCTCGGCGGCGACGTTGGACTCCTGGATAAGGCCCTGGGCATCGCTCACCAGGACCCCGGCGGTCATGCCCTGGAGGATGGCCAGCGTCGCCTCGGCGCTGCGCACGGTGGCCGCCCACTCTTCAAGCTCTTGTTCCAGCTCCTGCTCGTGCCAGCGCTGGCGCGCTTCGGCGTTGGCGTGGGCCTGGGCCAGGTCGCTCTCCAGGATGGACAGGCGCTCGGAGAGGGTATCCGCTTCGGCCCGGCTGCTGACCAGCCGGATCTCCAGGGCGTTGCGCGCTTCCCTGGCCGCCGCCTCGCGCTGGCCCAGCGACTCGATCTCGCCCTGGGCCTGGGCTACGCGGTTGGCCATCTCTTGCAGTTGGTCGCGGAGCTGCTGGGCCAGGCGCCGCTCTTCGGCCTGCTCTTTGGTCAACGTCTGGATGGTGCGCTGCGCGGCCTCGTGGCGCCTGGCGTTCTCGATGGCCGTCACCGCCTGCTCGGCCATCGACTGGCACAGCTTGGCCTCGTTGGGCGTGAAGGGCCGGCGGCTTCGGGAGTTGCCCACGATGATGGCCCCGATGACGTCCTTCTCGCCGATGAGAGGCTGCACGAGGAGGGGCCCCGTGTCGCCCGAGCCCAGCAGCGCGAACAGAACCTTGAGCTGGACGTTGTCCGACTCTTCGACGATGACGTATTTGCGGCGGCGCACGGCCTGCTGCACCGTCAACTGGTATTCCAGCGGAAAGGCGACGGCCTCGCCGCGCCCCTGGCGCGTCGGGTTGTGGATGGCCACCAGCCGCATCTGCCCGGGGTTCGACTCTTCGGGAAAGGCGATGGCGCACTGATCGGCGCCCAGCACCCGGGCGATGCCCCGCACGGCATTGTCCAATACGGTGGGCATGTCCAGCGAGCTGGAGGTCTGCTGGCTGGCCTCAAAAAGGTAGAGCAGGCTCTTGATCTGGTCGAGGGACGCCTGGCTGATGTCCTGCATCTCCCGGCTGTGGGCCCGCAGCCCGACGATAATCTGCTGGTAGACGGCGATGGCGATGAGGGGATAGGCGACCAGGTTGGCCAGCCTCTGCCAGACAGGCAGATGGGGGGCGGCCGGCGCCAAGGACAACTGGGCCACCGCGCCGAGGCCGGCAAACAACAGCGCTGCCGCCAGCGTGCCCCACCCCGCGGGCCGGCTGCGCAGCACGGCGGCGATTGCCAGGACCGCGAGGCCGAGCTGGACAGCGCTCCCCACGATGGCCTGCCAGTGGCCGTTATAGCTCAGCGCCCCATCGACGGCCAGTTCCCGGCTCCAGAAGACGCCCAGAGCTGCCGAGCCCAGGATGATGGCGAGGAGGATCGCGCCCAGGACCTGATCCCACAGTCGGCCCCGCTGCCGGGCGGGCGGCATGTAGGCCCAGGCCAGGAGAGCCAGGCTGGCCGCGTCCACGGCGTGCTCCAGGGGAGGGAGGAGAACCACGGGATCCACCCGACCGCCGGAGGCGAACAGGCTGCCGGCGACGTATACGATGCGCAGCAGCAACAAGCCCCCCATGGCCAGGAGAAGGCGGTGGGCAGGCTCCTGGCGCGAGCGCCGCCACTCTCCCCGGGCCATGCCCCAGCCAAACCACAAGGCCCACAGGAGCAGCAGGTGATAGACCAGGCTGCCCTGTGGACTGCTCAGTAGCTTGCCTGCTTCTGATAGAACAAACATCATTTCACGCTCGTGCGGTGCGCATCGCTGCTCACTTGAAGGATTCAGTCACGACCGGTGTCCTCGCCACTCCCGATGTGTGCTATTATACCAGCTTTTAACCTGCTTGGCAATAGCCGGCCGCACAACGATAAAAGGGGATGAGCCAAACGGCTTCATCCCCTCTCGTGCCCATGCCCTCCGGGCCGGCGTGGTCCGTGGCAGGCAGCGCGACGCCACTGCGCCGCGGCGCGCGCACACGAACGCACCCTCCCGGCCGCTTTCTAGCGCTTGGTGTACTGCGGTGCCTTCCGGGCGCGCTTGAGTCCGGGCTTTTTGCGCTCCTTCTCGCGGGGATCGCGAGTCAGGAACCCTGCATCGCGCAGGGGCGCCTTGGCCTGCGGGTCATACAGCAGAAGAGCCCGCGCCAGACCATGCCGGATTGCCTCGGCCTGGCCTGTGATGCCACCACCACGGACGATGACCGACAAATTGAACCGCCCCTCGTTGCTGGTGACCTTCAAGGGAGCGACGACCGCGGTCTGGTCCTGCATACGGCCGAAATACTCCTCCGCCGACTTGCCGTTGACCACGACCTCGCCCTGGCCGGGATAGAGGCGCACGCGCGCCACGGCCCGCTTGCGACGGCCAACCCCTTCGTAATAGCGTATCTCTTCAGACATCTATCCTCTCCTAGATCTCTAGCGCCTTGGGCTGCTGCGCCTCGTGGGGGTGCGCATCACCCGCGTACACCTTTAGCTTCTTGATCATCTGCCGCCCGAGCTTGTTCTTGGGCAGCATGCCCCGCACGGCTGCCTGGAGCACGCGTTCCGGATGCCGGCTCAGTTGATCGCGAAGTCTGATGCTCGTCAGCCCCCCGGGATAGCCCGAGTGGCGATGGTAGAATTTCTGATCCAATTTGTTGCCGGTAACCCGTACCTTCTCGGCGTTGATGACAATGACAAAGTCGCCGGTGTCCAGGTGCGGAGTATAGATCGGCTTGTGCTTGCCCCTGAGAATGGGCGCGATCTTGGAAGCCAGGCGCCCGAGGGTCTGCCCCTCCGCGTCCACGACATACCACTTGCGTTCGACTTTTTCTGCTTGAGCCGTAAATGTCCTCACGACGTAACTCCTTCACTCGCAGCGTAATTCACTTCTACCAGGCACAGACCGTGGGCTGGGGCCACCCGCTTGACCCGGCTGCGATCGCGGGCCTCCAGGATCGCACGAAACTCCTCGACCGAGATCTCTTTCCAGCCTACCAGTGCCAATGTGCCTACGATGCTCCGCACCATGCGAAACAGAAACGCGTTCGCTTCGAGATGAAAAGTGAGAAGCGAGCCACTCTCTTTCCACTCTGCCCTGAGCACCGTGCGCACCGTACTCGCTTTGCTCCCAACGCAGCCCCTCTCTGGAGGCCGCCCAAAGGTCGCCATGTCCTGGGACCCCAGCAGCAGCTTGCTGGCCTCGGCCATTCGCCCCACGTCCAGCTCCCTGGTCACGTGCCAGGCCGTCCTCCTGTACAATGGCGACGGCCAGCGCCGGTTCAGGATCGAGTAGCGATAGGTCCGGCTTCGGGCGCTGAACCGCGGGTGAAACCCCTCGGGCGCCCGTCCCAATGCCAGCACCGCCACGTCGGCTGCCAGGACGGCATTCAGCCCCCGGTGCAGGTCGTCCAGGCCGTGCTTCCAGTCCACTTCAAAGCGGACGACCTGTCCCTCGGCATGAACGCCCCGATCCGTACGCCCCGCACCCACGACCCTCGTCGGGTTGCCCGACAGCACGGCCAGCGCCCGCTCCAGCTCTCCCTGGACCGTCCGCTCGCCTGCCTGGACCTGAAACCCATAAAAGTCGGTGCCATCGTACTCGATCTTGGCCCACAGGCGAGGGGCGGCGACTGTGCCCGGCTCCATCCTGCCCTTCACGCCGCGACCCCAGGCCAGGCTCCCCTATTCTACCAGCTCCAGGATGGCCATGCGGGCCGCGTCTCCCTTGCGCTCGCCGAGCTTGAACATCCGGGTATACCCCCCCGGCCGATCCTCGAAGCGAGGCGCGATCTCTTCCACGAGCTTGTGGGCCACATCGTGGTCCGTCAGCTCGGCCAGCAACTGGCGCCGGGCGTGCAGGGCCATCTCGGCGGCCATGCGCCCCAGGGTATCCTCGTCACCTTCATCCGCCAGGGCGATGAGCTGATCCGCGCGCCGGGCATTGAACCAGGCCGCCAGCTTCTCGGTGTTCCGCTGCTTGGCCAGCTCCACGACCCGTTCTGCCCGCGCCTTGCGCGCCTTGGTCACCAGGCGTTCCGCCAGGGGGCGGACGGCCCGGGCCTTGGCCTCCGTGGTCCGGATCCGCTCATGGCGGAACAACTCTGTGATCAGATTGCGATATAGAGCTCGCCGATGGCCGCTCGAGCGGCCCAGGTGGCGGCCGGCTTTACCATGTCTCATTTTGCCTCAATGCCTCCAGACAAATTGGCAGGCTGCCTATCCCGGTGCGTGTCCCTGCTAGCCTGCCCTCAGACACACCCCTCGCCGGTCAGCCCGGGCGCCTGTACGGCGCCCGGCCATGACCCTCGATCCTATTCAGGCGGCAGGGGCCAGTAGCCCTTCTGCCGCAGGTTGTCCTTTAACTCATCCAACGACTTTTGCCCAAAGTTCCGGATGGCGAGGAGCTCTTCCTCATCCCGCTCCAGTTTCTCGATGATCTCGCCGACCTTGGTGATCCCCGCCCGCTTCAGGCAGTTAAAGGCCCGCACGGAAAGGTCCAGGTCCTCGATGTTGGCCTCGGCGATCCGCTCCGGGATCTTGCTCTCCTCGGCTTCGGGCTCGACCTCGAGGGTCACGTCACCAAATTCGGCAATGATGGCCATGTGCCTGGCCAGGATCTGGGCCCCGGTGCTCAGCGCCTCCGAGGGCGAAACGGTCCCGTCGGTCCAGATCTCGAAAGAGAGCCGGTCAAAGTTGCTGCTCTGGCCGATTCTGGCTCGCTCGACCTTGTAGTTGATCTTGCGAACGGGGGAAAAGACAGCGTCCGTTGGGATCTCGGCCACCGGCAGTTTTCCCCGCTCTTCGGCGGGCGAGTAGCCCCGCCCACGCGAGACGGTCATCTCCATCTCCAGGTCGGCTTCCGGCGAATCGGTCGTCAGCAAATACTGCTCCGGATTCACCACGTCCACCGTCGGAGGGCACACGATGTCGCCCGCGGTGACAATGCCCTCACCCTTGACCTCCAGGCGGAGGCGGGCCTGTTCCTCACCCTCGTCCACGAACTTGAACCGGACGAGCTTCAAGTTCAGTAGCAGCGAAGTCATGTCTTCCCGCACGTGCGGGACGGTAGCAAACTCGTGATGAATGCCCCTCACCTGTACCGAGGTGATAGCCGCGCCCTCCAGCGACGAAAGCAGGATGCGCCGCAGAGCGTTACCCACGGTCGTTCCGTAACCGCTCTCCATCGGACCGATGATGAAACGGCCATAGTTCCTCGCTTGAGCATCAGACTCGATTTTGGGCAAGACCAGGTTTAACAAATGGCACCCCCTTTGCTCGCGAAACCTTGCCCGTGCGAGAGGGCGGGCGCCCCTGTAGGCGCCACCCACCCGCCGGCAGAATTCTATGGCCTAACGGCTGTAATACTCAACGATCAACTGCTCGTTGAGGGTAACGTCCAGGTCACCTCGATCGGGCATGGACAGAACGCGCCCCGTCAGAAGCTCGTCATCCCGGCTGAGCCACTCGGGCACCCCGCGATGCTCCAGATCCTGGGCCATCTCCTTGAACATCGTCATCTGCCGGCTAGCGGGCCGGACGCTCACGACGTCACCAAGCTCGACCAGGTAGGACGGCACGTTCACCCGATGGCCGTTCACCTCGATGTGGCCATGGCGCACCACTTGCCGCGCCTGGGGCCGCGATGCCGCAAAGCCCAGCCGGTATACCACGTTGTCCAGGCGGCTTTCGAGCAAGGCCAGCAGGTTGGCTCCCGTCAGGCCACGCCGTCGCTCTGCCTCTGCGAAATAGCGGCGGAACTGTCGCTCCATCACACCATATACCCGGCGCGCCTTCTGCTTGGCCCGCAACTGCAGTCCGTAATCGGACACTTTTCTCTGAAACTGTGACTGTCTGCCGTGCAAGCCGGGCGGATAGGCGCGTCGCTCTATCGCACACTTTGGTGAGTAGCAGCGCTCGCCTTTCAGGAAGAGCTTCTCTCCCTCGCGACGACATAGCCTGCAAACCGGGTCCGTATTTCTTGCCATTATACCTCCTAGTCGTGGGCCAACAAGGCCTACGCTAAACCCTTCGCCTCTTGGGCGGCCGGCAGCCATTGTGCGGAATGGGTGTTACGTCGGTAATAGAGCGCACCACCATACCCGCCGCTTGCAAAGAGCGGATGGCTGCCTCGCGTCCCGGGCCGGGGCCCTTGACAAAGATGTCCAGCTCGCGCATCCCATTGTCCTGGGCCACCCGTGCCGCCTGTTGGGCCGCGAGCTGGGCCGCGTAGGGCGTGCTCTTGCGCGACCCCTTG
>JAAYZQ010000108.1 GCA_012514775.1 Anaerolineaceae bacterium | reverse complement strand
CTACCCCCGCTTGCGCCTCTCTCGCCACAGAACACACGCCGCTGCATGGCCCCTTGCCCACACACGCGGCGCTCTCGGCGCTCTGTGTGACCGTCTGGCGGCTCTATGGTCTACCGATCTTTACCGATGTCTACCTAGTTCGGCGACACCTCAGCCCGCCGCTTGTACTCGGCCAGGTCCACAATGGCTTTCAGCTGGCCGTGCTTCACTTCCACCAGGTCACGCGCCGGGTCATATCGAAAGAGAAGCGTGCCGGTGATGGGCTCGCGTACATCCTGCCAGCCCGAGCGATCGTGCCGCTCAGCTGTCATGCAGTGCGTCCTTCCGGGCCATGCGCCCCGGCCAGTTCGCCAGGAGCCACGCCCGGCCCTCCTCTGTGCGCCAATCCATGTCCACCTCGGCGGCCGTGCGCTTGATCATCGGCCAGGCTCTCTTGCCTGTCTTCAGGTCAAGCAGCTCACACACAAGTCCCAGTTCCTGAAGCACATCCAGAAGAGCGAGTACCTTCCCGGCCTCTTCCTTGAACGCGTCGATATGCTCGGATTCCTTCTTGGTCAGCTTCACTCGCTCGCTTCCTGCTTCGCATCGCCCTTGGACCCGATCACCACGGCCTGGCACTGACACTGCAGGCGCTCGCCCTCTACCTCGATCTTTGCCTGGCCATGGTAGTCACGGCTGCCCGAGGCAAAGGTCTTGGCCTTGAGCACCATCACTCCCAGGCTCTGGCCGTCCAGTGTCCGCACCTCACACGTCAAGAAGTCCACGCGCCACACCTCCTTTGCTTACGACAAAGCCTCCCCGTTACCAGTTCCGCCGCCCATAGCGATTGCGCCCCACCTCCCGGTCTCTCGCTTTACTCACAGAGTTTATAAGGGGGAAACCTACCAACAATAGAAAAACAAAGGATAAAATCGTCAAAGTACTGTCTTCGAAGAGGGCCAGACCGATAAATAGGACGAACGCGAGAAGTATCAATAGCAATGCACCACATCCGCACCCTCTAAGAGACATCAGATCCCCTCCTTTCTCGCCCCTTTTCGTACCCCTTCGCCCCTATTCGGCCCGCCGCACACTCACCCGCGGCGGGTATAACGCCAAGCCCACGTCATCGCCTTGCCACTTGGCCAGCGCGTCGGCGTGATGTTGCTCGAGCACCCTGGCCGCCTGTCCCGGGGCGAGCTGTCGCGCCTCGCACAGCTGGGCCAGAGCATGCGCCGAGGCCAGCCACCCGGCCCGGTAGCCCTTGCGAAAAGCCGTCTCCCGTTCCGGATCCGTTACCGCGCATTTGTCGCTCATGCGCTCTCCTTATGCAGTACAGCCATGTAATCATCCCACAGGGCCAGCCACGCCCTGAGGCTCGGGTCGGTGTCGTCTATCCCGGCGTCGAAGGCCGGATCGTTCAGCGGCGCCATACACCGCTCGAGCCATTCCTGCCGCTTGCCATCGGCGGGGCCGATCTGTGGTATCAGCCACGCGGCCAGGTTCTCGCCGTCGCGGTGGGCGTCGTTCACGTCGTACTTGTCGCCGCGATCCGCCCACGGCCAGGAGAGTGGCCGCACGCGCGCCGAGAGGCCGCCCAGCCGGGCCCTGCCCCTCTCCCCGGCGTCGTCTGGGTCAAACACTGCCCACCATCGGCCCACCCGGGCCAGGACCGGAAGCGTCCAGTCACCCGGTGTGTTGCCCGCCGCGCCCACGCTTACCACTGCACAAACTCCAGCTATCTCCTGCCTCAGTATGAGGGCGTTGAGCTCGCCCTCGCAGAGCACTACGTCCGCCCGATCGCGCGCATCGTCTAGTCCAAAGATAACGCCCCCTGTTGGCCCGCCGCGCACGTTCGTATACTTGCCCCGGGCATGCTCGCCATGGCGCCGGATCTTGACGTACCAGAGCGCGCCGCCCACCGCGCAGGGTACCGTCCAGCCGTGGGCAAT
>JAAYZQ010000107.1 GCA_012514775.1 Anaerolineaceae bacterium | reverse complement strand
GTGGGGCAGATCATGAACTCTTCCTCGATGCGCCGGTTGCAGCCCGGGCAAGCCATGCGCTCTTCGATGCCTTGCAGCAGAGCCTCTTCTTCCAGCGACCGCTCGTAGGCCTCGGCCAACGTCTCACGGGGCCGCAGGATGAGGTAGAGCACCCAACCGGGCAGGGGAAAGAGCGGGAAGAAGACCAACACCATGAGGGTGGCCAGGATCTGCGCAAAGATGTCGCGGGAGCGGGCTCGAATGTCGCGAAAGGTCCAGATCACCACACTGATCCAGGTTGCCGTAAGAAACGCAGCAAACAGGGCCGCGAACAGGATCACGAATGGCTGGATCGTGCTTAGAATGCTCTCGAAATCCATCCTATCGTTCGACTCCCTTTGTCAAGTTGGGGGGCATTATACCACCTTTCCCAGGGGATGTCCATATCGGCGCGGGGCTGGTACCTGTGCAACCTGGCGATGCGCCTCAGGTTTGTAAGGTGTATTATGACTTGTGTTGTGGAAGCCAGTGTATGTCCAGAACCCCTTCCAGCAGCTCAAACTCCGGATCACCGGTGACCAACGTTGCCGCGCACTGCTGAGCCAGGGCGGCGGCGAATGTATCGGCATAGGCGATGGCATGCTTCGCTTTGATGTGAGCAGCCATCAGGGTCAGCTCCCGTTCCACCGATACAATCTCCAAGGCTGTGGCTTCCATCACGGCCAGGGCTGCATACAGTCGTTCCACCCCCCACCGCCGCTCCAAGATGTAGGCCACCTCCCCGGCATTCACCCAGGTCATCAGTGCACGGATTTCTCCTTCTTGCGCTTTCCGTAGCAGGTCGACCACCTCTTGACTGCCCGGCTCCTTGCCCAAGAGAGCCAATACAGCAAAGCTGTCCAGGACAAAGGTTTTAGTCACCAATCCGGTCCTCCCTGGCTCGCTCCTGTTCTCGTTCTGCAAGGAGGTCCCCGGTCAGCGAAGGCCCTCCCTCGAACATGCCGTGCAGGGCCTCGATCGGATCGTCCGGCAGAGGCACAATAGCAAGTAATTGGCCATAGTCCAAGACCTGCACACGGGAACCTTTCTTGAGACCGTGTTTTTCGCGAATGGACTTGGGAATCACCACCCAACCTTTGGCTGAGATTGTGGTAGTATGCATTCCGCCCTCCTAGGTACAACAGTTATGAGTTTATTATACCACAAGTGCTCAACAGGTGCAACAAAAAGGTCTGGAGTGGCTATACTCTCGATTTAGAGAGACCTCATTCTCAGAGTCTCCACGCGCCTGATAGGCGCCCAGGGCCAGTTCCAGCGCCTTCCGGGCCTCGTCGAGCTTGCCCTGCAGGCGATACACGTCGCCCGGGTGGGCCCGCGCCCCCGCCTCTCCGCGCGCGTCGCCAAGCCCGGCATACAGCCGGCAGGCGGACTCCTGGAAAGTGGCCGCGGCGGGCCAATCCCACTGATACCGCTTCAGCTCGCCCAGGGCGCGCAACAGAGCTGCTTCCGCCACCCGGTTCTCCTGCTGGCGGCTGGCCGACAGGCTGACCTGCAGGGTCTGCTCCTAATCATACCAGGAGCCCTGGCGCTCGGCGTAGGGGTGAAAGGTCAGGGCCAGCTCCACGGCCGGCTGCCAATGGTCTTCCCTCTTTCGCTTCGCCTACAGCAGCCGTCTCAAAACCCGCTCCAGTATAACATAACCCTTTTCATCTCAACAAGTCGAGGACGAGCCATCCGATGCGCTGAGGCATGAAGAACAGCGAGAGGCCAATCTCGGGCGTAATCACGCTTCGCCGAGCATCGCCCGCAGCTCAAGGGCGTTGGCCACCGCATGGCCGTGGGCGTCGTTGTTGAAATAGACGTACAGGGGCCGCCGAACGCCGTCCCCTGTCTCCGGAGCCAAGCCGGCGGCCAGGTCGCGCAGCCGGCCCGCCCAATCGGCCAGGTCCTCACCGCTGTAGCGGCCGCCGTAGCGCGTGCCCGCGCCGTGAAACCGGACGTAGACGATGGGCCCCGTCACCCAGAGGGGGCACGGCACGTCGGGCAGGTGATAGATGCAGAAGGAGAACCGGTGTCTCTCTAGCACTTCGCGCACGGGCTCTACAAACCAGCGCGGATCGCGGAACTCGAAGGCGTACTGCATGCCTTGGGCCACTTGCATGCCGTCCAGGAGCGAGGCAAACTCCTCCAGGCGCTCGGGGTTGGCCTTCCAGCGCGGCGGGAGCTGGTAGAGGATTGGCCCCAGGGCGGGGCCCAGGCGCCGGGCGCGCTCCAGGAAGCGCTGCAGGGGCTCCTCGCAGTCGCCCAGACGCCGGATGTGTGTCAGGTAGCGGTTGGCCTTGACGGCGTACAGGAAGCCCGCTGGCGCCTGTTCGCGCCAGCGGTCGAAGGCGCCCTCCGATGGCAGGCGATAGAACGTATTGTTGATCTCGACCGTGTCGAAAACGCTGGCATAGTGCGCGAACCAGCGCGACGTTGGCAGGCCGGCCGGGTAAAAGACGCCCTCGGCCCAGTGGCGGTAGACCCAGCCCGAGGTGCCGACTACTGCTGTCGCAGCTTTGGCGAGTCTAGCCACAGCCCGGAGATCTGCCTGTCCTGGTCGAACACCACGCGCATGCTGACGTGTTCCTCGTCCTCGTACCGGGCGTCATAGTTGACGGCAATGAAATCGTCGCCCTCTTCTACGCCCGTCACCTGGCGTGAGACATAGGCCCCCACCTTGTCCTCCAGCGTGGCGCGCAGCGCCGAAAACTGCGACTCGGTCATGGCCGCCAGCATCTCGGGGCTCATATCACGGCTGAACTGGGCATAGTCGCCCGCTTCCAGGCCGGCGAGCAAGTTATCCGTCGCTGGCTCGGCGTAGGCCAGCACGGCCTCGCGCTCGGCCCCCTCGAGCTGAGGTACGCCGGGGACACAACCGGCGACGAGCAGCACGCCGCACGTCGCGAGAAGGATCAAGTTGCCCGGGCTCTGCCACTTTCTCATACAAGCCTCCATGGTTGCCAGTATTGAAACACCCTGAAAAGCACAAACTGGCCGTCAATCGGCCAATTCCCGAAGGCGGGTCCAGGCCGCCTGCTCCTGCTCGGCGACGTCGTGAAAGAAACCGGCGCACTCGCCCAGGTGCGATGCCGGGTCAGGCGCCTCCGACGTGCGGCGGAACCACTCGCCCAGCGCCTCCCAGGCATCGCCGATGCGCCGGAACTCGGCGGCGCTGTCCGCAAAGCGAGCATCGCCCGTGATGCCCACTGCCTCGTCCAGGAAGCGGCTGAACATGGCGCGGAAGGCTCCGCCGCCGGTGCCGCCCGCGGCGGTGAGCATGATATAGCTGTTGACCAGCGCCCAGCGCAACTCCTCGCCGGCCATCGACTCTCCCCAGCGCGGCACGGCCTGGCCCGCCTTGCGGATGCCCTTCACGCCAATGTTGCTGATGGGCGGCTCGAGCATGGGCACAGCCTGTTCCAGGATTGCCTGGCACACCTCCCCGGCAGTGGGCTGCCGCTTCTCGCTGAAATCAAAGGTGTGCCACTGGTTTCTGGGCGGAAAAGGGCGGTGCTTCGAGCCGCGCGCCTGGGCGAGCGTCGCCATCGGCACCGGGTGTAGTCCATCGCGATCGGCCACGAGTACCTCCCGGCTGCTGAGGTCATGGCCGCAAGCCACGACGGCGTGCGCGCCAAAGTGGTACTCCTCGCCGCCAAAGTCGAAATAGGGTAGAAAGCCCATGTCCAGGGTGAGCATCACCGGCTTGCCCTCGGCCAACATGCCGAGCAGCGCTTCTTCGGCCTTTTTGGCACTGCCCGTGTGATGCTTTTCCACGACGACGCCAGTGCGCCGGCCGGCGGTCTTTTCGAGGCCCTCCTGGCTGGGCATGCCCACGTTGCCCCGCCCGCCCATGAAGGGCGCCTGCCCTTTGAAGTGCCAGTAACTGAAGCTGACCCCGGCACCGATGCCCAGGAGCATCTCCTCGCTAATGTCGTGCTGGTTATACAGATAGATATGGCGCATCGATCCGGTGACGCAGTGGTGTGTCTGCAACGACTGGAATCCGGGCAACGGTTCAAGTGTCATTCTGCAACCTCCTTTTCCAGGCAGGCTCTTCTCTGTGGCTGCTCTGGCAAGGTCATTATAGGCCTGGGCCAGGGGGATGTCAAGCCTACTTTGCAACGCCAAGATATATCCCAACATGTATCCCTTGCCTGTACCCAGATATATAGACCCGGCTTCCGTTCTGTGCTAGACTCGAAGACCAGTCGCGAGCGCCCACATTCCCCAACGCTTTCGGGCGAGTGTCGTGGCGCTGGATTGCGGAAGGCCGGAGTTGCCCGATCCGATTCCAAAACACCTCTGGCCACGAAACTGATGCCGTCTATGGCACGGTCCGCAGCTTTGCCCGTGGCACGGCGGTGGGATCTGGCAGGCAAGGAGGGGAGGCCCGGGTCATGGGAGTGTGGGATAGCATTTTGCGCGGCGTCTTGGCCGGCCTGGTGGCGACGGCGCCCATGTCGCTGGCCATGGGCGCCATGAAGGGACTGCTGCCCCGGCGGGAACGGTATCCCCTGCCCCCGCACCAGATCACCGCCGACATTGCCGAGAAGGTGGGTGCCGGAGAAAAGTTGGGGCCCGGGGCCCGCTCCGTGGCGGCCGCCGTCGGGCATTTCGGCTACGGCGCGGCCCAGGGCGGCCTCTACGGGGCCATTGCCCGCCGCTTGCCCGGCCCGGCAGTGCTAAAGGGCATTGTCTTTGGCCTGGCCGTGTGGGCCGGCAGCTACCTGGGGTTGCTGCCGCTGACAGGCATTTACCGGCCGGCGACCGAGTATCCGGTGCGCCGGAACGCTTTGATGATCGCGGCCCATGTGGTGTGGGGCGCGGGGTTGGGGCTGCTGTTCGCCGCCAGCCGCAGGTAAGGCAAGCCGGAAAGCGACGGCATCGGCAGCATGCCAGGGCTTGGGAAGGAGAAATCATGACCAACGTGGATCTGCCCCAATCGGCTCGTCGCGGGTGGAGCGCGACGAACGTCGGGCGGGGGGAGCGGATCGCATCGATGGTAGGTGGTTTGGGACTGCTGGCCGGGGCTTTGACCCTCCGGCCCAGATTTGCCTGGCCGCTGGTGGCCCTGGGCAGTGGCTATCTCCTGTTCCGGGGAGCCACCGGCTATTGCCTCAGCTACGACGTGCAAAACATCAAGCGGGCCGAGGAGGACGGAAAGGATGCCGGCATCCAGGTCGACCGCGCGGTGACCATCAACCGGCCGCGGGACGAGATCTATCGTACGTGGCGGAACCTGGAAGACCTGCCGCGCTTCATGTCGCACCTGGAATCCGTCCAGGCGACCGGCGACGGGCGATGGCACTGGGTGGCCAGGGTGCCCCTGGGCCGTACGGTCGAGTGGGACGGGGAGATTGTGGAGGACCGCGAGAACGAGCTGATCCGTTGGCAGTCGGTGGCGGGCGCGGCCGTGCGCAACAGCGGCCGTGTGCGCTTCCAGGATGCCCCCGGCGGGCGCGGTACCGAGGTGCACGTGTCGTTTACCTACAACCCCCTGGGTGGCTCGCTGGGCGCCGCGGTGGCCAAGCTCATGGGCGAGGAGCCGGGCACGCAAGTCCGCGAGGACCTGCGCCACTACAAGCAGATGCTGGAGGCTGGCGAGGTCCCCACAAACGACGGGCAGACGTCGGGCCGGGAGCGGGCCGGTCGCGAAGGGCGCCAGGCCGGGAACGGCGGCCGGCAACAACAGTGGAGAGATGTGGTAACCGAGGCATCGCGGGAATCGTTTCCCGCCAGCGATCCTCCCGCCTGGGTGGCAAGATAAGACGAGGGATGGGAGAGAGCCGATGAAAGCAGTTTGCTGGAACGGGGTGCACGACGTCCGGGTGGAAAGGGTGCCGGATCCCCAGCTGCTCAATCCCCGCGACGCCATCGTCGAGATCACGGCCACGGCCATCTGCGGCTCGGACTTGCACCTGTACGATGGCTATATCCCCACCATGCAGCCCGGCGATATCCTGGGGCACGAGTTCATGGGGCGGGTGGTGGAGCTGGGCAGCGAGGTCAAGAACCTGAAGGTCGGCGACCGGGTGGTGGTGCCGTTCACCATCGCCTGCGGGCGCTGCTATTATTGCGAGCGCGACCAGCGGGCCCTGTGCGACAACTCGAACCCCAACGCCTGGATGGCCGAGGCCATGTGGGGCCACTCGCCCGCCGGCTTTTACGGCTACTCGCACCTGGTGGGCGGCTATGCCGGCGGCCAGGCGCAATACGCCCGCGTGCCCTTTGCCGACAGCGGCCCGCTGGTGGTCAACGGCAACGGCGACGGCCTGTCTGACGAGCAGGTCCTGTTTCTGTCAGATATCTTCCCGACGGGCTACATGGCCGCCGAAAACGGGAACATCCAGCCGGGAGACGTCGTGGCCGTGTGGGGCTGCGGCCCGGTGGGCCTGTTCACCATCAAGAGCGCCTACTTGCTGGGCGCGGAGCGGGTCATCGCCATCGACCACGTGCCCGAGCGCCTGGAACTGGCCGAGCGCGAGGGCAAGGCCGAGGTCATCGACTTCTCGCAGTGGGACGTGGTGGAGGTGCTGCGCGAGATGACCGGCGGGCGCGGCCCAGACGTGTGCATCGACGCCGTCGGCATGGAGGCCCACGGTGCCTCCAGTCTCGACGCCATCTATGACAAGGTCAAGCAGTCGGTGCGGCTGGAGACCGGCCGCCCCCACGTGCTGCGCGAGACGATCCAGGCCTGCCGCAAGGGCGGCACCGTGTCGCTGGCGGGCGTGTACGGCGGTTTCGTGGACAAGATCCCCATTGGCGCGGCCTTTAACAAGGGGTTGACCCTGCGCATGGGCCAGACCCACGTGCAAAAGTACATGCGCCCCCTATTGGAGCGTATCCAGCAGGGGGAGATCGATCCGACCTTCGTCATCACCCACCGCCTGCCCCTGGACGCGGCGCCGGAGGCCTACCGCATGTTTCGCGACAAGGAGGACAACTGCATCAAGGTCGTCCTCCGGCCATAACGGCTGGAAGGCAGGAGCCGGCACCCGAACGGCGGACCGGCGCAGGACGGTGCGACAAGAATCAGGATACAGGAGAGAAAAATGGCCGATCAAATCACCAAGAGCATCATCGTCGACGGGAACGTTTCGGACGTGTTCAACCTGTGGGCCAACATCCAGAACTTTCCCCACTTTATGCACTACGTCAAATCAGTCGTCCCCTTGACCGACCAGGCAAGTCGCTGGGTGGTAGAAGGCCCCCTGGGCAAGGAAGTCGAGTGGGAAGCCGAGGTCACCAGGTTCGAGCCAAACCGGCGCATCGGGTGGAGCACCAAGGACCGCAAAAGCGACTCGGGCATTACCACCAGCGGCCAGGTGACCTTTGCCGAGCTGGGCACAAACCAGACCGAAGTGACGGTCACGATGCAATACGTTGCGCCGGCCGGCGCGGT
Source organism: Anaerolineaceae bacterium (assembly GCA_012514775.1). The sequence goes on along the minus strand of JAAYZQ010000107.1, from coordinate 25,975 downwards.
GGGCGAGGTCGTGGCCAAGGTGTTCGCCAACCCCGAAGAGCGCGTGATGGAAGACCTGAACAACTTCAAGAAGTTCGCGGAAGGGGACGTGAGCCGGCTGACTGCCAGGTAGGTAGGCACGCACGGCCGTGCGCGCCTACGGATTCGCCATTCAAGGGTGCGACGCGCCCATCGATAGCCGGGTGCGTCGCACTCCAATTCGTTGCGTCGAGAGGAGAAGCATGAAGATTACACTTGTAAGCCTACCCGTTAACGATCCAATGGAAGCCCACAAGTTTTACACCGAGGTCCTTGGCTTTCTGAGCCGGACCCACGTCCCGGAAGCCAACCTGGCCATTGTTGCTTCGCCCGAAGACCCGGACGGAACGGGGCTGCTGCTCGAGCCAAATGACCACCCCGTGGCCAGGCAGTACCAGCAGGGCATCTATGGCGCCGGGATGCCCATCATGGTGTTTGGCGTCGACGACATTCAAGAGGAATACGAGAGATTGACGCGGCTGGGCGTCGAGTTCCGGCAAGAGCCGACCAGGACCGATTACGGAACTTTGGCCCTGTTGGAAGATACGTGCGGGAACCTGATCCAGCTCCACCAGGCCTAGCCTGGCGGGGGGAGACCGCTTCCCCGGGAGCGGTGTGCGCCAGGATGATCTGCCATGACTGCGAATGTTGACCAAGCTCTCCGCGAGGAGATAGACGAGATCTATCGCACCGAGTCGCGCCGCGTCCTTGCCACGCTCATTCGCCTCCTGGGCGACTTTGAGCTGGCCGAGGACGCGCTGCACGACGCCTTCATGGCCGCGGTGACCCAATGGCCACGTGACGGCATGCCCCATAATCCCCGGGCGTGGCTCGTATCCGCCGGCCGCTTCAAGGCCATCGATCGCCTGCGCCGTCGGGCGCGGTTCGACGCCTCCCTCAAGGTCCTCGCCGAGGAGCTGGAGTTGCGTGGCGGCGACGCCGGGGAACCGGTCGAGGAAGCCGTCGCCGACGATCAACTGCGGTTGATCTTTGTTTGCTGCCACCCCGCCCTGTCGCCCGATGCCAGGGTGGCTCTCACCCTGCGCGAGGTCTGCGGCCTCACGACCGAAGAGATCGCCCACGCCTTTCTCACGGCCACCCCCACCGTGGCCCAGCGCATCGTCCGTGCCAAGGCCAAGATCCGCAACGCCCGCATCCCCTACGAGCTGCCGACCCGGGCGGACCTGCCCGACCGGCTGGATGCCGTCCTGCAGGTGATCTATCTCGTCTTTAACGAGGGTTACTCGGCTTCGTCCGGAGCGTCGCTCACGCGGCCCGACCTCTCCCGTGAGGCCATCCGCCTGGGGCGCACCCTCGCCCGGCTGATGCCCGAGCCGGAGGTCCTGGGCCTGTTGGCCCTGATGCTGCTGCACGAATCGCGGCGCCGGGCGCGCACGACGCCGGAGGGAGAGCTGGTGCTCCTCCAGGATCAGGACCGCTCGCTGTGGGACCGGGAGCAGATTGACGAGGGCACGGCTCTGGTAGAGCGGGTCCTGTCCTCGCGCAACCTGGGTCCCTACACGGTTCAGGCAGCCATCGCCGCGGTGCACGCCAACGCTCCCAGCGCCGCCGAGACCGATTGGGACGAGATCGTCGCCCTGTACGACCTGCTGCTGCGCCTGCAGCCCTCACCCGTGGTTGAGTTGAACCGCGCCGTGGCCGTGGCCATGCGCGATGGGCCCCGGGCCGGGCTGCACCTCATCGACGCCATCCTGGAGCGCGGGGACCTGGCCGACTATCACCTGGCCCACGCGGCCCGTGCCGACCTCTACAGGCGCCTGCGGGAGCATGACAAGGCCAGGGACTCGTACGCGCGGGCCCTCAGGCTTACGCAGCAGGAACAGGAGCGGCGCTTTCTCGAGCGGCGGTTGAGGGAGCTGTCGTAAGAGCGGTACGAAAGGGGACCGCGAAGGGGGGCGCGCCGCTCCCCCCAATCCTCCCCCCGGGCAAATTGACGTTCCTGATTGTCGATCTTGGCCTCCATCAAACGACTATTCCATGTACGAGCAAACTGAACGAGTACCTGGAGGGAGTGATGAAGTACCTGTTCATGATCTATTACGACGAGAGCAAACTGGACGGCCTTCCCGAAGACGAGCGACTCGCCCTGTACAGGGAGGCGTACGAGTACTATGACCACCTGGTCCGTCAGGGCCACGGCCTGGCCGGGGACCCTCTGGACTCGGTTGCCACCGCCACGACGGTGCGCGTCCAGGGCGGGAAGCCGGCCATCACCGATGGCCCCTACGTCGAGACCAAGGAGCAACTGGGAGGCTATATCCTCGTGGAGGCCCGGGATCTGGACGAGGCCCTGGGCCTGGCTGCCAGGGTCCCTCCCGCCAGGCTGGGAGGGGTCGAGGTGCGGCCCATCCGGGACATGAGGACATGAAGTACCTGTGCCTGGCCTACCAGGATGAGCAGCGGCTTGACGCCCTGTCCAGGGAAGAAATGGACGCGCTCATCGAGGAGACCCTGGCCTACAATGAGGAGCTTCGGAGGAGCGGCCACCTGATCGCCGCGGAAGCCTTGCAGGGCGTGCGGACCGCCGTCATCCTGCGGGTGCGCGACGGCAGGCTCTCGGTGACCGATGGCCCCTTTGTCGAGACCAAAGAACAACTGGGCGGTTTTTTTCTCATCAACGCCAGGGACCTGAACGAAGCGATCCTGGTGGCCTCCAGGATGGTGCCGGCCCGGGTGGGCTGCCTGGAAGTGCGGCCCATCCGCGAGCTGACCGGCGCGGGGCGCCAGGACCCCGGGCGCGAGGCGGAACAAAATCAGGACGTTTAGATAGAAAGGACATACGATCATGCGGTTCATGATAATCATCAAGGCTGACCAGGACTCGGAGGCGGGCGTGATGCCCAGCCGCGAGCTGATTGAGGCAATGGGCAAGTTTAACGAGGAAATGGCCAGGGCGGGCGTGCTGCTCGCCGCCGAGGGCCTCCTCCCCAGCTCGAAGGGAGCGCGCGTTCACTTCTCGGGCGGCCGGCGCACCGTGACCGACGGACCCTTTGCCGAGACCAAGGAGCTGGTCGCCGGTTTCTGGATCATCCAGGTCGATTCGCTGCAAGACGCCATCGACTGGGTCATGCGCATGCCCGACGGGGATGAAGGGGTGGAAAGCGAGATCGAGATCCGGCAGGTGGGCGAGCTGTCCGACTTTCCGCCCGACCTCCTGCCCCCCGAAGAAGCCGCCCGCGAGCAGGCGCTGCGCGAAGCGGGCTGGAAGTAGGTCCGGTTCGAGGAGGGCACGTAGCCCAAGGTGGTGCATCGACCACGTGGTGCATTGCACGTGCTGGTGCTTGCACGTGCAATGCACCTGTATGGCTAGAAGGCACCTGATGAGGAGCAATGAAATGGGACGTATCAACGACAAAACATCGCGCTTTGAGCGGGAGAGCACGCACAATGGCGGCGGCCTGGAGCGGGCGGGGATCACCATCCCGCAGCTCCGGAGCATGGTACAGGGCCGGGTGATCGCGCCCGGCGACGCCGAGTACGACGAGGCACGCACCCTGTTCTACGGCGGCTTTGACCGGCGGCCCGGTGCCATTGTCCGCGTGAGGAACGCGGAGGACGTCGCGCTGGTTGTGTCGCTCGCCCGCGATAACGGGCTGGAGCTGGCCATCCGCAGCGGCGGCCACAGCACCGCCGGCCACAGCGTCAGCGACGGGGGTATCGTCCTGGATCTGGGCGACATGAAGGAGCTGCGGATCGACGTCGATGGCCGCACGGCCTGGGCCGAGACGGGGCTGACGGCGGGCGAGTACACCGACGCGGCCGGCGCCCACGGCCTCGCCACCGGGTTCGGCGACACCGGCTCGGTCGGCATCGGGGGCATCACCCTCGGCGGTGGCGTCGGCTACCTGGTCCGCAAGTACGGGCTGACCATCGACGACCTGCTGTCCGCCGAGGTGGTGACCGCCGACGGCCAGATCCGGCACGTGGACGCCGAGACCGATCCTGACCTCTTCTGGGCCATCCGGGGAGGCGGGGGGAACTTTGGGGTGGCAACCCGGTTCCGGTTCCGGCTGCACGAGCTGGACCGTGCCTACGGCGGCATGCTTATCCTGCCTGCCACGCCGGAGGTCATTGCCTCCTTCATCGCCGAGGCGGATGCCGCGCCCCCCATGCCCTTCTTGCCGGCCGAGCTGCACGGCCAGCTCATCGTCATGGCCATCATGCTCTACGCCGGCGCGCCCGAGGCGGGCGAGCGCGCCCTCGCCCCGTTCCGGTCGCTGGCCGCACCCCTGGCCGACATGCTCCAGCCGATGCGCTACCCGGAGCTCTACCAGCCCGAGGAGGGAGACTATCATCCGACGGCTGTCAGCCACACCATGTTCGTCGACCGCATCGACCGCACCGCGGCCGAGACCATCGTCGAGTACCTGCGCTCCTCCGACGCGTCAATGCGCGTGGCCCAGCTCCGGGTCCTCGGCGGGGCCGTGGCCCGCGTGCCGGTGGAGGCCACCGCCTTTGCCCACCGCCAGGCGCCCATCATGGTCAACCTCGCCGCCTTCTACGACGGTCCCGAGGAGCGGGCAGTGCGCCAGGCGTGGGTGGATGCCTTTGGCGAGGCCCTGCGGCAGGGCAGCAGCGCCGCCTACGTCAACTTTATGGGCGACGAGGGCCGGGCGCGGGTGCGCGATGCTTACCCGGGCGAGACCTGGGACCGGCTCCGGGCCATCAAGGCCCGCTACGACCCGGACAACCTCTTCCGCCTGAACCAGAATATCCCGCCGGGAGAGAGGATACCCGGATGAGAAAGATCATCTACTCCCTGATGGTGTCGCTGGACGGTTACATCGCCGGGCCGGACGGGGAGCTCGACTGGGCCACCGTCGACCGCGAACTGCACGAGTACGTCAACGACCAGGAGCGCAACGTCGACACCCACCTCTACGGGCGGCGTACCTGGGAGGTCATGTCCGAGTTCTGGCCAACGGCCGGCGAGGATCCGACGCTCCCCGACTTTGAAGCCGAGTACGCTCGCATCTGGATAGGGATGGACAAGCTCGTCTTTTCCAGGACCCTGGACCATGTGGAGGGGAACGCCCGGCTGGTGCCCGAGTTCCGCCCCGACGAGATTCGGAGGCTGAAGGAGCAGCCCGGCAAGGACATGGCCGTCGCCGGCGCAGAACTCGCTGCCACCTTCATGCGGCACGGCCTGGTGGATCAAATCGAACTCTACGTGCATCCCGTCCTCCTGGGCGGCGGCAAGCCCATGTTCCGATCGTTGGAGCAGCCCCGCCACCTGCGGCTCGTGTCGACGCACACCTTTGACTCCGGGGTGGTCCACCTCTGCTACGAGAATGCCCAGGACCGGGAGTGAGCGATGTGCCGAAACATCCGGACCCTGTACAACTACGAGCCGCCCGTCACCGAGGACGAGATCCGGGACGCGGCGCTCCAGTTCGTCCGCAAGATCAGCGGCTTTGGCAAACCGTCCAGGGCGAACGAGGCAGCGTTCTACGCGGCAGTCGACGAGATAACAAGGATTTCGAGCGAGCTTCTCGCTTCCCTCGAAACCGCCGCCCCGCCCCGGAATCGGGAGGCAGAAGCCGCCCGCGCCAGGGTGCGGGCGGCGGCGCGGTTCGGCAAAGCGTGACCTATGTGAAGACCGGGATGATCAACGAGTTTTCGGGCTTGACAATCTGGAGTGAGGATTTGCACAACCATCACCGGGAGTATCATCGGGGCTAACCGACCCCTGGTCTGCGCCCGCTCCGCCATGGCGGAGCGGGCGCAGCAGTTCCGAAGACGGTGAGAGGAGGGTCCAATGGATGAGGAACGGGAGGTTGTTTCCCTTTATCGCCGGCTGCTGGGCGCCTGGAACCGACAAAGCGCTGGCGACATGGCCGCCCTCTTTGACGTGGACGGCTATATCGTCGGCTTTGATGGCAGCCAACACATTGGCGCGGAGAACATCGAGTCGGAGGTCGGCAGCATCTTTGCGGATCACGTCACGGCGAGGTACGTGGCCAAGGTGCGCGATGTCCGCTTGCTCACCCCCGAAGTGGCCGTCCTGCGGGCCGTCGCCGGCATGGCGCCGCCCGGGCAGAGCGACCTCAATCCCGCGGTCAATGTCGTGCACACGCTCGTCGCCGTCAAGCGGGGTGGCCAGTGGCGCATCGCCGTCTATCAGAACACGCCGGCCGCCTATCACGGCCGGCCCAACCTGCGCGACGAGCTGACAGAGGAGCTGCGGCAGGTGCTCCGCTCGGAAGGCACCGCCGCGTGACCGGGACCTTGCCGGGCAGCACCCCTTGGGGGCATACCCGGATACCCGCCATTACCTGTTCAGGAGGAAACAATGGCAAACTCACCCATCCCCGCCGGACATCACACGGTGACGCCCTACCTGGTCGTGCCCGACGCGGCCGCCCTCATCCTCTTCATGGAGAGGGCCTTTGACGCCGTGGAAACAAGGCGGGCGGAGCGGCCCGACGGCACCATCATGCACGCTGAGGTTCGCATCGGCGACTCGATGGTGATGTTGGGCGAAGCGCCGCTCGACGGCCGGCCCTGGCCGGCCATGGTCCACCTCTACGTGCCTGACGTCGACGCCGTCTACGGCCGGGCCCTGGCGTCCGGCGCGACCTCGCTGCGCGAGCCGGAGGACACCTATTACGGCGACCGGAGCGCGGGCGTGGAGGACCGGCACGGCAACCAGTGGTGGATCGCCACCCACGTGGAGGATGTGCCGCCCGACGAGCTGGCGCGCCGCCAGGAGGCCTTTGCCCGGGAGCAGAGCGGCTCCTGATTTAGGGGGCGGCGCTGCCCGTTGTCCTGAGCGCAGCGAAGGGTGGCGGCTGCCTGCCGTCCCTGGCACGGCCGGCAAGCGCAAGCTCGAGAGGTTGTATCAAAAGCACCACATAACCACAAGGGCCATGGCTTGGACCCTGGGCTAATGTGGTGCTTTTGATACAACAAGGCTTCCGCCGGCGCGTGTGACAAAATAGAGGTTTTGTGCTATCATACCCACCACCTTGTACGTTGAGGATCGATAGCGAGGACGCTGATGTGGGTGCGAGACTGGATGGCACACAATCCGCTGGTGGTGACACCCGCGACGTCGGTGGCAGAGGCGCTGTGGACCATGGGCCAACACCGGGTCCGGCACCTGCCCGTCGTCCAGGACGGCGAGCTGGTGGGCATCGTGAGTCAGAGCGACCTGTTGCAAGCCTCACCCTCTTCGAATACCTCCCTCAGCGCCTGGGAGCGCAGCTTTCTTCTGTCCAAGATGCAGGTGGGCCAGGTCATGACCTCGAAGGTCATCGTCGTCGACGAGGAGTGCCCCCTGGAAGAGGCGGCCCTGGTCATGGCCGAGCACAGGATCGGGTGTCTGCCCGTGGTTCGTGGCCGCCGCCTGGCCGGCATCCTCACCGAGACGGACCTCTTTAACGTCCTGACCGAGCAGTTGGGTGCTCGCCATTCCGGTGTGCGGCTGACGCTGGCGATTCGCGACACCAGGGGCGAGCTGTCGCGCATGGCGGCGCGCATCGCCGGCGTGGGGGGCAACATTATCCGGCTGACAACGCTGCCGGCCAGGGATCCAGCGTACCAGGTGGTCACGCTGCGGGTCCGGGACGCCGAGGCGGCGGCGTTGGTCGAGGCCCTGTCGGGAGACGGGATCGAGATCCTGGACGTACGTGAGACGCCGGCCTGGGGCACCGAGGGCTTTGCGCCCCATTACTGGAGGGTGGAGGGATAATCCGGGGTTGTCTCGACTGCGGTGGCCGCATCACAACCTGGCCCTGCAACTACTGGCGCTTTATCTCCTTTTCGTCGCGCCCATCCTCATCGCCGCCCTTTTTTTCGACGCGCTGGCCAGCCAGCGCCTGCGGGCCGACGTGGCGGCGGCCGACCTGCGCCTGGCCCAGGCCATCGCCCTGGAGACCGACGCCCTCCTGGTAAAGGCGCGCCAGGCGGTCGAGGCCTTTGCCCACAGACCCGAGGTCATCGCCATGGACCTTGCCGGCATGGAAGAATCCTTCGGCGATGCCACCCTGGCCCGGCAGGACATCAACCTCTTTTACCGGCTGGACGCCCGGGGGATCATGGTGTTTCACTATCCCACGGGCCCGGGCAGCACCGTGGGCGTGGATTTTTCGTATCGCGAATACTTTCAGGAGGCGCAGGCCGGCGGCCGGCCGGTCTTTTCCGTAGGCCGCGTCTCGCCTACCACGCAGCGGCCGGTCGCGACCGTCGTGGCTCCCGTGCGCATCGCCGGGGGCCGCTTTGACGGCGTTGTGGCCGCCAACCTCGAGCTGCAACGGCTCAGCGAGACCCTGGCCGTTCTCGGCCAGGACCTGGAGCGCGGCGTGCAGGTGACCATGGTGGACGCGGCCGGCCAGGTGGTTGCCCACTCGCAGTCGCAGGAGAGCCTGTTGCACAGCGTCCTCGACACCCTGCCCGGCGCCTCCCAGGCGCTGGCGGGCCAGGAGGGTTCTTTTACGGGCGAGAGCGCCGGCGGGCGAGAATGGCTCTATTCCTACGCGTCGATCCCGAGCGCCGGCTGGGGAGTCATCGTCCAACGCCCCGTGGAGATCGCCTTTGCCACTTCCCGGGCCTTTCACCGTGGCCTGCTGCTGGCCATTGGCATCATTGCCCTGGGCGCCGCGCTGTTCTGGTGGGGGTTGTCGCACCGGGTGATCCGCCCCCTGGAACAGCTTACCCGCTTTAGCCGGGCCGGCAGGTCGGCACCCGGCCGCAGCCGGGACGAGGCGGGGGCAGGCAGAGAACTGGAAGCTTTGCGGCGGCGGCAAGATCAGGTGGGCGACCTGGCCCGGACCTTGGAGCGGCGCCTGCACGAGTTGGAAACCCTGCTGGAGACTAGCACTGCTGTGGTTTCTAGCCTGGATACCGAGCAAGTCATCGACAGCATCCTGGAGCAGGTGCAACGCCTGCTGGACGTCGACACGTGCGCCGTTCTCCTCGTCGACCAGGCAACCCAGCAGCTTCGGGTACACTCCAGCCGCGGTCTGAGCGACCACTACGTGCAGGAGCTGCGCCTCGAGCCCTCACCTCGAGAGCTGCCTGCCTGGCGGGCCATCGACAGCGGCCAGCCGGTGCAGATCGCCGACGTGGAAAAAGATCCGGCCATGGCTAGCCTGTTGCTCCTCATCCGACCTGAGGGCTACCGCGCGCTCCTCGTCGTTCCCCTCATCACCTTGCACGGACCACCGGCGGTGCTGGTCGTCTACCGGGCCGACGTGCACGTGTTTGGCACGGAGGAGGTGAACCTGGCGGTTACCTTTGCCAACCAGGCGGCCATGGCCCTGGAGAATGCCACCCTGTTCAGCCAGACCGACAAGGAACTGCAAAAGCAGGTGCACTCCCTGACCATCCTGAATCGGGTCATGCTCACGGCCAGCCAGTCGCTTGTGCTGGACGACGTGCTGACCAATGCCCTGGACGCGGTCATGGACGTGACCGGAGCCGACGCGGCCTGGATCCACCTGCTCGCCGCGGACGAGCCCAGGCTGCAACTGCGCGCGCAGCGGGGGCTCCGGCCCCGGCTGGCCGCGCTGCTCGACGAGCTGCCCCTCGGTTTTGGCCTGGTCGGCCGGGTGGCCCAAACGGGCCAGACCCTTCGTGAGGAGAGCCTGGATGGAGAAGAGGATTTGCGGGTCGCGGTCGAAGAAGGCTTCTCGTGCATGGCCGGCACGCCCCTGCGCGCAAAGGAGGCCGTCGTGGGCGTGCTCGGGGCTGCCACGTGCGCGGGCCGCTCCCTGTCCGAAGACGAGGTTGCGCTGCTCTCGGCCATCGGCGGCCCGGTGGGCATTGCCGTGGAGAACGCCCGCCTCTACCAGTACAGCCGCCAGGTAGCCATCCTGGAAGAGCGAAACCGGCTGGCCCGCGAGATCCACGACGCCCTGGCCCAGGGTCTCACGGGGATCATCGTGCAGTTGGAGGTGATGGAGCGCCTGGCCCCGCGGCGCCCCGACCAGGCCCTGGCCAGCTTGCACCGGGCCAAGGACCTGGCACGAAAAAGCCTGCAGGAGGCCCGGCGTTCGGTGTGGGGCCTGCGGCCTCGCAGCCTGGAGGATATGACCCTGGTGGAAGCCCTGCGGGCGCGCGTCGAGGCACTGCGCAGCGAGCAGGCGCTGCACGCCAGCTTTGGCGTCTCGGGCGCGCGCCGCATTCTTTCTCCCGACGTGGAGCTGAACCTGTTTCGCATTGCTCAGGAGGCGCTGGCCAACCTCCAGCGGCACGCCCGGGCCCAGACGGTGCACGTCCAACTGGACTATGGTCAGGCCCATCTGCGCCTGGTGGTGGAGGATGACGGCGTCGGATTCGAAGAGGGTGCGCCGGCCGGGGAGCATAGCGACGAGGCCCGGCGTGCGTTCGGCCTCATCGGCATGAGAGAGCGGGCCATGCTCCTGGGAGGCCAGTTGACCATCACCAGCCAGTTGGGCGAGGGCACGCGCGTCGAGGTGATCGTGCCCGGATAGCCGCCGGAGGGCCCGGGTGAGGACAACGGAGGACGAGATGAAAGAAGGGGAGAGCGTGATTCGAGTCCTGGTGGCCGACGACCATCCGGTGGTACGCGAAGGGTTCAGCGCCATCGTCGACCTGGAGGACGACATCCAGGTGGTGGGCCAGGCGGCCGACGGCCTGGAAGCCGTGCGCCTGGCGCATCAGCTCGGCCCCGACGTGGTGCTCATGGACCTGGTAATGCCCCAGCTCGACGGCGTGAAGGCCATCGAGGCGATCAGGGCGGCCCTGCCCGGCACCCATGTCCTCATCCTCACGACCTATGCCGACGACGAGTACATCCTGGCTGGCATCCAGGCCGGCGCCCGGGGCTACTTGCTCAAGGACGCCCTGCCTGACGAGCTGGTAAGGGCCATCCGCATCGTGGCCCGGGGCGGCTCGCTGCTGCAGCCGGCAGTGGCGGCCAAGGTGATGGACAAGCTGACGGCCCTGATGGGCGGAGAGGAAAAGGGCGGGCTGGCGGGAACGGCAGAGGACATCCCGCAGTTGACCGCCCGCGAGCTGGAGATCCTGGGACTGTTGGCGGCGGGCGCCCGCAACCGCGACCTGGCCGAGAAGCTGTACATTTCGGAGCGAACAGTCAAGGTGCACATCGCCAACCTGATGGACAAGCTGGAGGCGAGGACACGGAGCGAGGCCGTGGCACGCGCCATCAAGCTTGGCCTGCTGGAGCCCGATCGCTACTGAACGACCCACACCGCTCTTCCCCAGGGGCTTTTCGGACGGCCTGGAAAGCCCTTTTTTCTGTCCAAAAGCACTAGATCCCTTCCCGCAAAATAGGCCTTTCGTCCTGCCCGGACGTCCCTTGCGATCGATGACAGGCCCGCGTCACCCTGCTATAATCCACCTGGAGATGTTTCCATGTGGGCAGCCGGGGGAGGCCTGTGGAGGCGCACCAGATTCTGATTGTGGACGATGACGTGGTCTTTCGCGAGGGATTGCAGATGGTCCTGAGCGAATACTATGCCGCGGTGATGACCTCGGGCAGCGGGTCGGAAGCCGTCGCCCTGGCCGAGGCCCTGGCGCCCGACGTCGTGCTCATCGATCCCGATGCCGGGGGCCTGGAGTCGGCCCGGCGGATCAAGGGGCAGCGGCCGGCGACGCGCCTCATCTTGCTCTCGGTGTACGACCGCTATCTGGCCGCCGCCGCCGATGCCGGGGCTGACGGGTATCTGCTCAAAGGCGGCCCCGTGGAAGAGCTTCTGGCAGCCATCCGTCGCCCGGCCCAGCCGGTGGAATGAGGGGCAGTTCGGGCCCCGTCGTGCGGAGAGGACGACCGGCGCGTGCCCGGCCGGTCAGGGGGCAGAACAGGAAGGAGGGGGGAACCATCGACGAACCGGCCGTCTTTCGAGCGAGAAACCTATCCAGAGGAGGAAAGATGAAAGTCATAGGTTGGATCGTGATCCTGGCATTGTGCGGCACCTTGCTGGCGGCCTGTGGCGCCACACCCGCACCAGCCGAACCGCCGGCAGGGCCCACGCAAGCCGCGGGGCCGGCCGAGCCCGAGCAAGCCGGGGAACCCGCGGCGCAGGAGCAGGTCGTCGTCCTGGGCTTTACCGCGTCCAGGACCGGCGCCCAGGAGGTGCCCTCCACCGGCCAGACCCGGGGACTTGAACTGTGGCTGGAAGAGGTGAACGCGACGGGCATCGAGTTGGCCGACGGGACGGTGGTCAAGTTCGCATTCAAGACCTACGACGACGAGAGCAACAAGGAGCGCGTCCAGCAGCTCTACACCAAGCTGATCAACGACGACGAGACCAACTTTCTCATCAGCCCCTATAGCAGCGGGTTGACCGACGCGGCTGCGGTCATTGCCGAGCAGTACAACCAGGTGATGGTGACGACGGGCGCCGCCTCCGACGCGACCTATCAGAAGGGCTACAAGTCCGTCTTTCAGCTCTACACGCCGGCCAGCCGCTACCTGACCGGCGCCGTCGACCTGCTGGGCGACCTTGACGCCACAGTCAAAAAGATCGCCTTCGTGTACGAAAATGACAAGTTCTCGACCGACGTGGTGAACGCGGCCAAGACCTATGCCGAGGGCAAGGGCTACGAGATCGTGTTGTTTGAGGGCTATGACAGCGGCACGGCCGACTTTGCGCCCTTTATCAACAAGATCAGCGGCCTGGGGCCCGACGCCATCATGGGCGGCGGCCACTTTGCCGACGGCAGCACCTTTGCCAAGCAACTGTACGAGAAACAGGTGCCCGCCAAATTCATCGCCTTGCTCGTGGCGCCCCCGGAGCTGCAGTTCGCCGACATCGGCGACGCCGCGGGGGGGGTCATTGGCCCCAGCCAGTGGGAGCCGCAGGCCGCCTACAGCCCGGAATCGGCCCAGGCGGCCGGCATCGAGTGGTACGGGCCTAGCGTCGCCGATTTCGTCGCCGCCTACAAGGCCAAGCATGGCGAAGAGCCGGCCTATCACGCCGCGGGGGGCTATGCGGCCGGCCTCATCTTGCAAAAGGCCATCGAGGTGGCCGGGTCCGTCGATCCGGACGGGGTACGGGCAGCGCTGGAGGCGATGGACGTGCTGACCTTTTACGGGCACGTCAAGTTCGACACGACGCCCGAGAACCATGGGCTGCAGACGGCCCACGAAATGGTCTACATCCAGTGGACGAAAGACGCCGGTGGGAACCTGGTCAAGGAGGTCGTGTGGCCGGCCGACGGCAAGTCGGCCGATGCCATCTATCCCTTGGATCGCTAGCGTCGCCGGACTGATGGCCGAATAGGGAGGAAGGCTGGAAGAGGCCTCGCGACCCTTCCAGCCTTCCGCGTTCGGATCTCGCCTGCGAGCAGAAAGGATCGCGCATGGCTGAACAACTCACGGCTTCGTTGAGCGATGGACTGCTGCTCGGCTTTGTGTACGGCCTGGCAGCGATGGGCTTGACCCTCATCTGGGGCGTCATGAAGGTGATCAACCTGGCCCATGGGGCGACCATGGCCCTGGGCATGTTTGTCGTCTTTATCCTCTTTAGCCGGTTGAACCTTCATCCCTACCTGGCCCTCCTGCTCGTCGTCCTGCTGGGCCTGCTGTTCGGGTACGCGGTGTATGCCGTTTCGGTCCACCGGGTAATCAACGCGCCCTACCTCTCGACTCTGCTGGCCACCTTTGCTGTGAACATGATCATCATCGGCGCCGGAACGGCGGTCTTTACCACCACGCCACGCACCGTGGATTTCGACATGGGGCGGGTGCAGCTTGGCCCGGTGACCCTCCTGGGCACCCGGCTGGTGGCAGCCCTGATCTCCCTGGTGGCCACGGCGGGCCTCTATGTTTTTCTCTACAGAACACGGCCGGGCAAGTCGATCCGGGCCGTGGCCAACAACAGGGCGGCAGCCAGCCTGATGGGGGTGCCGACGTCGTCGACCCTGGCCCTGGCCTTTGGTGTCGGCACGATGCTCGCCGCCCTGGCCGGCGGCCTCATCGCAACCTTTTTCCCCTTTACAATCCTCTCGGGAGCCGGCTACCAGACCAAGGGGTTTGTTATCGGCGTCCTGGGCGGGCTGGGCAACCCGACCGGGGCGCTGATCGGTGGCCTCATCCTGGGGGCCATGGAGGGCCTGATCCCCGTCTTCTTGCCGGTCAACTGGGTGCCGGTCATCGAGTTTGTGCTCTTTGTGCTCATTCTGCTGGTCCGGCCCAGTGGCCTGTTTGGAGAGCGCTAGATGAAAGCGTTGAAATACCCTGCCTTCTGGTTAACCCTCGCACTGGTCGTCGCCGCCGGCCTGGCGGTGTGGATCACCCAATCGGCCACGCTCCGCGAAGAGATGTTTCTTCTGCTCATGTACGTGGCCCTGGCCACCAGCCTCAACATCCTGCTGGGCTTCACCGGGTACGTGAACTTCGGGCACATTGTCTTTTTCGGCCTGGGAGGATACGTCGGGTTCTACTTCCTGAGCCAGCACGGCTGGCCACTGTGGTGGGCGGCGCTGGCCGGGGGAGCGGCCGCGGGGCTGCTGGCCCTGCTCCTCGGCGCCGCCGTCCTGAGGTTGCGGGGCGCCTACTTTGCCCTGGCCACCATCGGCGTGAATGAGGCGGTGCGTGCCTTTATCAACAGCTTCACGCCCTTTGGCGGGCCCACGGGCATGTCCCTCAACTTCTCGACCTACGATGCCTATGGCGGCCCGGCCAGCGCCCTGTGGCTCACCTTTGCCGCCATGTTCGGGCTCACCCTCCTCGTCCTGGTCGTCAGCTACCTGGTCAAGTTCTCGCGCTTTGGGCTGGGGCTGATGGTCATTCGCGAAGACGAGGACGCGGCCATGGTGATGGGCGTGCACACTCCGTGGACCAAGACCTGGGCCTTTGTGTTGTCGGCCTTTTTCCCGGGCATCGTTGGCGCGTTGTTCTTTTTCAAGAACGGCAACGTGGAGCCCGGAGACGCCTTTCGCCTGCAGATGTCCATCGAGACCATCGTGATGGTCATGTTGGGCGGGCAGGGGACGGTCCTGGGGCCCCTGGTGGGCTCGGCGGCCTACGAGCGCCTGCGCGGCTACCTCTTGACCAGCCCCCTGTTCAAGAACCTGCACCTGGCCTTTGCCGGGCTCCTGCTCCTGATCATCATCCTGTTCGTCCCCGCGGGACTGATCGGCTGGCTGCGGGGGCGCTTTCCGAGGCTGCGGAGGGTGCTAGAATGAGCGCGTCACCCAACATCCTGCAGGTAAAGGACGTCTGCAAGCGCTTTGGCGGGCTGCAGGCGCTGTCGCACGTCACCTTCGACCTGCCCCAGGGACAGATCCTGGGACTCATCGGCCCCAACGGCGCGGGCAAGACCACGCTATTCAACGTCGTGAACGGCGTCTATGCGCCGGAAGAGGGGCTGGTCCAGTTTCGGGGGCGGACCATCACCGGTTGGCAGCCCTACGCCGTGGCTCGTCTGGGCCTGGCCCGCACTCACCAGGTCGTCCGCCCGCTGAACGACCTCACGGTGCTGGAGAACGTCGTCGCCGGGGCCTGCTTTGGCCACGAGCGGCATTCCCTGGGCAGGGCGCAAGAGATCGCGGATGAGGTGCTGGCCTTTGTGGGGCTGGAGAAGCGCCGCAACGCCCTGGCCGCGAGCCTGAACGTGGCCCAGAAAAAGCGGCTGGAGTTGGCCCGGGCCCTGGCTGCCCGCCCCCTCCTGTTGTTGCTGGACGAGGTGCTGGCCGGCCTGAACCGCATCGAGATCGGCGAGATGATCCAGGTCGTGCTCAAGATCCGCGAGCGCGGTGTAACCATCTTGATCATCGAGCACGTGATGCATGCCCTGATGAACGTCTCCGATCGGGTCATCGTGCTGGACTATGGCCAGCAGATCGCCGAAGGCACGCCGGCCGAGGTGGCATCCAATCCAAAGGTCATCGAGGCCTACCTGGGCGATCCGAAGCTCGCCGAGCGATTGATGGGCAACGGCGGCTAGCTGCCTGCCTTTACCGGGAGAGGGACATGGCATTTTTGCAGATCGAGAACGTGTCGTCGGGCTATGGCGAGGTCCAGATCCTGTGGGACGTGTCGCTGCAGTTGGAACGCGGCAAGCTTACAGCCCTGGTGGGCTCCAACGGCGTGGGCAAGACAACGCTGCTGCGCACGCTGGTTGGCCTGCTCAAGCCCTGGAAGGGCAAGGTGACCTTTGACGGGCGGGACGTGACGCGCATGTCGCCTCACGTGAAGGCCGACGAGGGGTTGATCCTGGTGCCTGAGGGCCGGCAGTTGTTCACCCAGATGAGCGTCCACGAGAACCTGGAGATGGGCGCCTTTAACCGGCGCGCCAAGGCGCACTTTGCCGAAAACCTGGAGAGGGCCTACGAGACCTTTCCGCGCCTCAAGGAGCGCGCCGCCCAGAAGGCCGGCACGCTCTCGGGCGGCGAGCAGCAGATGCTGGCGGTGGCCCGCGGGCTCATGGCCCAGCCCGACGTTTTGATGTTCGACGAGCTGTCGCTGGGCCTGGCGCCGGTGTTGGTGCTGAGCCTGTTTGAAGTGTTGCAGCGGCTGAAGGGGTCGGGGCTGACCATGCTCCTCGTGGAACAGAACGTACAGATGGCCCTGGCCGTCAGCGATTACGCCTACGTCCTGAGCGAAGGGCGCGTCGAGATCGAGGGGCCGGCGGCCGAGGTGCGCTGCATGGACAGCGTGCGGGAGGCGTACCTGGGCGTGTAGCCGGCGGGGCACAGGCGGCCAGGCTCGGGCCCAGCCCCTGTGCCCCACCAGAATATCCCCATCCTGCCTACTCCCGGCCTTCCTGCTGTGCCCGCCGCCCCGACTGCAACTGGTCCAGCCCCGTGTAGGCCCGGATCGTGCCGTCTTCCACCGACCACAGCCCGGTGGCAAAGCGCTCGATAAAGTAGCGGTCGTGGACGATGGCCAGGACCGTCCCCTCGAAGGCCGCCAGCGCCTGCTCGAAGCGGCTCCGGGAGGGAATGTCCAGGTGGTTGATGGGCTCGTCGAGCAGCAAGAAGTTGCAGCCCTGGGCCACCAGGCGCGCCAGCGCCAGCCGTGCCCGCTCGCCAAAGCTAAGGCTGCCCACCGGGGCAAAGACCTCGTCGCCGGCAAAGAGGAACTGGTGGAGAAAGGTCCGGATGCCTGTTTCATCCATGGCCGCCACCTGGCGCACCAGGTCGAAGGGCGTGCTTTCGGGGTCCAGGGTCTCTTGCTCCTGGGCATAGTAGCCCAGCTTGACGCCCGCCCCCAGGCGCACGCGCCCCGCTTGGGGCTGCATCTCGCCGGTGATGAGGCGCGCCAGGGTCGTCTTGCCCGAGCCGTTGGGACCCACCAGGGCGACGCGCTCCCCGGCGCTGAGGGCCAGGTCGACGCCGGAGAAGAGCGGCCGGTTGTCGAACCCCATGGCCAGCCGTTCCAGCGACAGCACGTCGCGGCCCGAGGGCGGGGCATCGGCGAACTCTATTTTCATCTGCCACGAGCGCTGCGGCCTGTCCACCCGCTCCTCCGACTCCAGGAGGCGTTCCAGGCGCCGCTGCTGGACCACTGCCCGGCGGGCGATGCCCTTGGCGATGGCCCGCGGCGCAAAGTCGATGGTGCCCAGCTCGATGGAGCGCGCGTAGCCCTTCCTGGCGGCGATGGTGCTCTGCAGGTGGGCGACAAACTCCTGCTGGTCCTTGTAGGCCGCCCACTGCTTTTCCCGCTCCCGCTCCTTTGCCTCGAGATAGTCGCTGTAGTTGCCGGCGTACTCGGCCAGCGTGCGGGTCAGCGGATCGATCTCCAGGACGCGGGTCGCGGTGCGGTCCAGGAGGGCCCGGTCGTGGGATACGATGAGCACCGCCCCGGAAAAGCCCCGCAAGAAGCCCTCCAGCCACTCCAGGGCGTCAATGTCCAGGTGGTTGGTGGGCTCGTCCAGGAGCAGCAGGTCGGGGTGCGACAGGAGCAGGCGGGCCAGACCCAGGCGGGTCTTCTGGCCGCCGCTCAGGATCTCTACCGGGGTGTCCTGGTCCAGGTCGCGGAGCGCCAGGCCGTCCAGAACGGCGTCGGAGCGGGCCTGGACGGTGTAGCCGCCCAGGCGCTCGAACTGCTCCAGGGCGCGGTCGTACTCGGCCATGAACTGCTCGAGGACGGTCCCTTGGGCCGTGGCCATGCGCCCCGCCACCGCGTCCAGGGCCGCCTCGGCCTCGGTCAGGCCGGCGACGGCGGCCTTGAGGACCCGGCCGACCGTGTCGTCGGGGGCGTACTCCAGCGCCTGGGCCAGGTAGTCCGCCCGGGTCCCGGTCCGCAGCAGGCGGGCGCTGCCACTATCGGGCGCCATTTCGCCCAGGATGATCTTGAGCAGGGTCGTCTTGCCGCTGCCGTTGGGACCGATGAGCCCCACCCGCTCGCCGGCATTGACCACGAACGAGACATCCTCGAATATCAGGTTGTCGCCAAACGATTTGCTGACGTTGCTGACTGTTAACACGGTTGCCCTCCCCTTCAGAGCCGGGGAGCAGGCGCCCACAGCGTCGCCTTGTTCCAGGGCTGGCCGCCACAAACAAGAAGCCGTGGGCGTCGCGTGCACCCACGGCTTGGTTCGATCTCGATATCAGACGGAATCAGACAGATCTTCCGGGAACGCGATGCCTACAGACGCGATATGTTGCGCTGTCGCTGTAGGTCATCGGTTCACCTCCTGTCAGAATTGCGCGCATGATAACGCAAAAGGCCACCGCTGTCAAGAATGCCTGTGGCCGGGACCGCAATTCTGAATATGGCGAGGCGCAAGCCCGACTCTGCTTATTCGCTCGGCCTGGATCGCCAGATCGAGGCCACAACCGCCAGATCTGACGGGAGCAAGGGGGCCACGTCCAAGCCCTGTTCAGAATTCCTGGGGGCAACTCCTCCCCTCGCAGGCACCTGTCCCGCACCGTCCCGACGCAGGACGGTGTGCGGCCCAAGCGCAGGCGGGCCGGATCGGGCCGGGTCGGGAGAGCCGCCTACGCCCGTGGCAACTCCCCTCCCCTCGCAGAGGAGTACCCAACTGGCCGGATCGCACCTGTCCTGGCGGACGCACCGTCCCGATGGTCCGGCGTCGGGAGCGTCAGGAGGTCGGGGGAGAGGTCGCCTACCGTCCGGGCGAGCTGGCCGCTGGCGATCAGGTGCCGTACGGCCTCGATGTAAGGGTACATGACGGCGTCCTCCTCCAGGAAGGGCACCTCCTCGCGGATGAGCCGGTAGGCCGGCGCCGTGCCGCGGCCCAGGGGGACTTCGGGGCCCAGGGCCTGGCGGCGAAAGTCGATGCCCTGGGCGGCCGCCATCAGCTCCAGGGCCAGGATGCGCTCTACGTTGTCGGCGATCTGCCGGGCCTGGCGGGCGGCGTTGGAGCCCATGCTCACGTGGTCCTCCACGTTGGCCGAGGAGGGAATGGTATCGGCGCTGGCGGGATGGGCCAGCACCTTGTTCTCCGAGGCCAGGGAGGCGGCCGTGTATTGGGTTAACATAAACCCGGAGTTCAGCCCGCCGTGCTGCACCAGGAATGCGGGCAGCGTCTCCTGGTTGCTGGCCTCGTCGGTCAGGCGCATCAGTCGCCGCTCGGAGATGTTGCCCAGCTCTGTGAGGGCCAGGCTCAGGTAGTCCATGGCGATGGCCACCGGCTCGCCGTGAAAGTTGCCGCCCGAGAGGACGGTTACCTCGCCGCTCTCCTCATCGAACATGAAGAGGGGGTTGTCGGTGGCCGAGTTCAGCTCGATGTTCAGCACCCAGCCGGCATAGACGATGGCGTCGCGGATGGCGCCGTGGACCTGGGGGATGCAGCGCAGGGTGTAGGCATCCTGCACGTTGCGGGGATCGTCGCCGCGCAGGTAGCCGCTGCCCTCCAGCAGCCGGCGGATGATGGCCGCCGACTCGATCTGGCGGGGGTGGGGCCGGGCCTGGTGGATGCGGGGGTCAAAGGCGCGGATGGTGCCGTTCAGCGCCTCCATGCTCAGGCTGCCGGCCAGGTCGGCGATAAAGGCCAGGTTCTCGGCCTGAACGGCGGTCAGGGCGCCGATGGCGGTCATCATCGTCGTGCCGTTGGTCAGGGCCAGGCCCTCCTTGGCGCCCAGCGTGACCGGCTCCAGCCCGGCGCGGGCCAGGGCCATGGCGGCCGGCATCCGCTCGCCCCGGTAAAACGCCTCTCCGAGCCCGATGAGGGGCAGCGACATGTGGGCCAGGGGCGCCAGGTCTCCGCTGGCGCCCAGGGAGCCCTGGCATGGTACGGCGGGATAGACGCCGCGGTTGAGCATGTCCAGGAGCAGGCGCAGCGTCGCGGCGCGGATGCCCGAGTGTCCCTTGGCCAGCGTGTTGGCCCGGATGGCCATCATGGCCCGGGTCGTGGCCGTGTCCAGCAGCGGGCCGACGCCCACCGCGTGGCTCATCAGGATGTTGCGCTGCAATTGCTCCACCTGGTCCAGGGGGATGATGCGGTCTTTGAAGGCGCCAAAGCCCGTCGTAACGCCATAGACCACCTCGCCGCGGTCCAGGATGCCTTGCACCGCTTCCTCGGCGCGGGCCACCTTTTGCCACGCCTCGTCAGACAGGGTAACATGCTGGTCCCGGCCCTCTTCAGGTCCGTAGGCCAGGGAGGCCACCTGGTGAATGCTGAGGCTTTCACCGTCAAGGATTACGTTCGTCATCTTCGGATTTGCTCCAAGCTGAATACTCGTAAACGGCGACCGATTATACCATCGTCCGGGAAGAAGATCAAACGCCGCTCCAGCCGGCCACGGGCGAACATATTTGGAGCCCCCAAAGGGTCATAAACAACACACTATCACAACACTGCATGGTCCGTCCCCGCAACGGTTTGCCAGGGAAACAGTCTTGGGGTATACTGGTCTTGCACAATGTTGCCGCAAGCGCCTGGCCCGTCTGCCCCTGATGCCCAACGGGCGGGCAAGGTAAGCAGGCTGCGATGGCGCAGCGCCGGGCGAGGAAGGGGTTCTACACCGATGGACGAGCGTGCCGAGGAAGTGCCGTGTGGTGACGTGGTTTCGGAGCTGAAACGACACCTGGCTGCGGTCAAGGACCATGCCCAGCAAGGAGTCAGCGCCGGATGGGATGCCAGCGTGGACTCCGAGGGCGAGCTGAGCGCTTTGCTGCGCGATGTCCGGGCTATGGCGGGCATGCTCTTGCGCCAGGTGAGCGGCCCGCCGTTGCTATCCCCGGGGCCGGTGTCGGACCTGGACATCGAGCTCGCCTTCGAGGAGCTGCAACTGGCCGAAGAGGAGCTGCGTGTCCAGAACGACGAGTTGCTCCAGACTCAACAGGCCGTGGATGCGGAACGGCAGCGCTACCAGGAGCTCTTTGACTTTGCCCCCGATGGATACCTGGTCACCGATTTTTCCGGTGTCGTGCAAGAGGCCAACCGCGCTGCCGCCAACCTGCTCGGTGTGGAGCGTTGCTTTCTCGTCGGCAAGCCGCTTTCTCTCTTCGTGGACAGCGAGGAACAAGAGCAACTGCGGCGGAACCTCGAGATGTTGCGGCGGGACGATGCCGGCCAATCTCTGCGCTGGGAGACGTCGATGCACTCGCTGGAGGGCGCGCCCTTCGCCGCCGGCCTGGCCGTCGCCCCGGTCGGGGGTGCGGGGGGCGTGCCAATTGGCCTTCGCTGGCTGATTCGCGACGTCACCGAGCGCGTGCGGGCGGAAGAGATGCTCCGGCATCAGGCCGATGAGCTGCGGCAGTTGACCGAACACCTGGAGCAGCGGGTGCAGGGCCGCACGGCCGAGCTCGCCAGCGCCTATGCGGAGCTCCAGACCGAGATGGTCGACCGCAAGCGGGCCGAAGCCCTGGCCCGGAACGAGCGCCAGCGCTTCAACGACATCCTGGAGATTCTGCCCGCCTACGTCGTCCTGTTGACCCCGGACTATCACGTGCCCGTGGCGAACCGCGTCTTCCGCGAGCGTTTTGGCGAGGCCCACGGCAGGCGCTGCTACGAGTACCTGTTCGGGCGAGACGAGCCCTGCGAGACGTGCGAGACCTACACCGTCCTCAAGACGGGAGAGCGCCACCAGTGGAATTGGATCGGGCCCGATGGCCGCAACTATGACGTCTGTGACTTTCCCTTCGTCGATTCCGACGGATCGACCCTCATCCTGGAGATGGGCATCGACGTCACCGAGCGCGTGCAGGCGGAGAGGGCGCTGCAAGAAGCCAACGAGATGCTGGAGCGCCGCGTGGGGGAGCGCACCGCGGCGCTGACCCACTCCAACGCGGAGCTGGCCGAAACGCGCGACTACCTGGAAAAGCTGCTGACGTATGCCAACGCCCCCATCGCCGTCTGGGATCCGGCCTTGCGGATCACGCGCTTTAACACCGCGTTCGAACGGATCACCGGCAGGGCGGCCAGCTCCGTGGTGGGCCAGACGCTGGATATTCTCTTCCCCGAGGAGCAGAAGGAAGAGGCCATGGTGCAGATCCAGCGGGCGACCACCGGAGAGCGCTGGGAGGCGGTCGAGATTCCCATCCTGCATGTCGACGGCACTGTGCGCACGGTCCTCTGGAACTCGGCGACGGTGTACGAAGCGGACGGTGTGACGCCTCTGGCAACCATCGCCCAGGGGCACGATATCAGCGAGCGCAAGCGGGCGGAGGAGGAGCTGCGGCAGCGCGAGGAACAACTGCGGGTCATCACCGATTCGGTGCCCGTCTTGATCGCCTACGTCGATCGCGAGGAGCGCTATCGCTTTGCCAACAAGCAGTACGAAGCCTGGTTCGGTCAGCCGCCGCAGGAAATTGTAGGAAAGCACCTGGCGGACCTTCTTGGCAGTGAGGCGTACCCGATCGTTCGGCCCTACATGCAGTGCGCGCTGGAAGGCGATGCGGTCCGCTTCGAACAGTGGGTGCCATACCAGGGAGCGGGCCTTCGCTACGTCGATTCAGCCTACGTGCCCAGCCGCGACAGTGAGGGACGCGTGCAGGGCTACTATGTCCTCGTTAGCGACCAAACCGAGCGCGAGCGCGCTGCCCAGGATCGCGAGCGCCTGCTGGAGGAGGTCCGGCAGGCACGCGACGAGATGGAAAGGCGTGTGGAGGAGCGGACGGCGGATCTGTTGGGCATCAACGAGGTGCTCCAGGCCGAGATTGCCATGCGCCGCCAGAAGGAAGAGGAGCTGCGCGAGAGCGAGCTGCGCTTCCGCCAGCTCGCGGAAAACATCGACGAAGCATTCTGGCTGCTGGAGCCCGATAGCGGCAGGTTCCTGTACGTGAACCCCATGTGGCAAGAGCTGTGGGGCCGGTCTGGCGAGGACGTCCGCGGTTGGCCCGCCCTCTTTGAGGCAGCGGCCCATCCCGAAGACCGCGAGCAGCTCATCGCCGCCTGGCAGGCCGACGGAGCGAGGTTCGACCGCGAGTTCCGCATTCTGGAGACCGATGGCGAGGTGCGTTGGGTTCGCGGGCGCGCCTTTCCCGTCCAGGACAGCGAAGGACAGTGCCGGCGCGTGGCCGGCATCATCCAGGACATTACCGCCGAGAAGGACGCCCAGGCCGCCCTGATCCAGGCCGAGAGAATGAGCACCGCCGGCCGGTTGGCCGCTTCGTTGGGCCACGAGATCAACAACCCCCTGCAGTCGGCCATCGGCTGCCTCGACCTGGCGCGCGAGGCCATGGACGAGGGGCGGGACCCGTCGCGTTTCCTGGAGGTGAGCTGCGAGGCGCTGGAGCGGGCCGCCTGGGTGGTTTCCCAGTTGCGCTCCTTGCACCGCGACGCCCTCCGGGAGGAGAGCCGGCAGGTCAATCTGCACGATTTGCTGCACAACGTCCTGCTTCTGAGCCGGAAGCAATGTGCCAGCCAGGGCATCCAGGTGTACGAGGAGTTTGGGGACGACCTGCCTCCCCTGTCGTTGATGCCCAACGCTCTGCAACAAGTGTTTCTCAACCTGGTGCTCAACGCCATTGACGCCATGCCCGAAGGCGGCGACCTGCGGGTCGGCCTCGAGCCGACGGTCGAGCCGGAGGGGGTGTGGATTCGCTTTGCCGACACGGGGCGGGGCCTGTCCGACGAGGCCCGGGAGCACCTGTTCGAGCCCTTCCACACGACCAAGTCCGAAGGGTTGGGGCTGGGCCTGTTCATCAGCCACGGCATCGTGCAAAAGCACAGCGGTCGCATCGAGGCGCAGCCTGGCGAGAAGGGCGGGACGGTTTTCAGCGTCTGGCTGCCGCGGGGCTGATCGAGAGGATCGGCGGCAGTGCCGCTCCCCTCGTAGGTCCTCCCCCGTGGCTCTTGGACCCTGGTGCCCTTCCTGCTAGCCCTGTTCGTCGGCCGCGAACGACAGTCCCTCGGCGGCGAGGGCGCGGCGAAGTTGCTCTATGGCTTTTGGTCCCATGCCGTGGAGCTGCAAGAGCCGGGCCTCGCTGACCCCGGCGAGCTGTTCCAGCCGCCGGTAACCGGCCGCAGCCAGGGCCTGTCGCGCCGGGCTGGCCAGGCCGGCCGGAAAGTTCGTTTCGGGCTGCTCTTGCGGTTTCATGCCCGCGATCTCCCTGCCGGCCGGTAGGTAAGGATGGCGATGCCGCTGCGGGTCGTTTGGGAGCCTACCAGGTCGAGCCTCTGCACATCGCGCCAGTCCTCAAAAAGCCGCCTGCCCCGGGCCGCGATGACCGGGTGGACGCTGAGGGTCAGCACGTCCAGGAGGCCCTCCCGTAGCATGTTCCTGACCAGGGTGGGGCTGCCGGCGACGCCGATGTTCTTTCCGGGTTGCCGCTTCAGCCTGTCGACTGCCTCCGCCAGCGAACCCTTGATCAGGGTCGAGTTGTTCCAGTCGACGCTGTTTAGGGTCGTCGAGACCACGTACTTGGGCACGTTGTTGATGTGGCTGGCGTACGGCTCATCCGTGGCCGTCGGCCAGTAGCCTGCCCACTCCTGGTAGGTCACCCTGCCCATGAGGACGGCATCCTCCTGGGCAATGGCCTCGGCCATGGCCGACGCCATGTCTTGATCAAACAGGTCGAACTGCCACTGGTCGGGCGCTTCCACCACACCGTCGAGCGAGATGAACAGCGCCGCGGTTACTTGCCTCATGACTACACTCCTCTCACTTGGTTCTGGTTGCTGGCGGTCTCCAGCGTGATCCGTGTTCATCCTATGGTCGTTTGGGAACGGGGAAAATCGACGCCGGCAGGACCGTGGGACCGGCAGGCAGGCCGGGGGAGGGCATGCGACCGCCTGGGCGGCGGGTAAGCCTGGGCAAAACAGGGAGGTGCGGGGGGCGGCGACGCTAGAAGCCAGGGCGATCCGGTTTTCAGCATCTGCAGAACAACCGGGATCTGCAGGCTTATGGGATGCCTGTCCCCAACGCGGCCGTCATCCAGGTCTACTTGGAGGCCCTACGGGACGTGACTTGCGTTTCGGGGCAAAGGGATGTATGATGGCTACTGAATGTCGCTCGACCACAGTCGAGTACCCTGGTGGATCTGGGCCACAAAACGATAGCGTGCCGAGAGAGCACCCATTACTCGTGGTGGTCAGTCGTTTTTCTGCCCATCGGATGCCACAGCCCTTTGTGGGTTGCCGGCATTCTTGAACTTGTAAGGGGAACAGTGTACTATGAACGTTTTTTGCCCTGAGTGTGGTTCCAGAACGCTCTTGTCGCCGGAGAAGTGGCGCTGCTCCTGCGGCGCTGCCTGGGAGCCCCTTGAGTTGGCCCGGTTCGACCCCGATCTTGTCCGCCAATCTGACCCTTCTCTTTGGCGCTACCACCGGCTCTACGAGCTTGATTTCGCCGAGCCCGTGGTGCGCATGGGGACCGGGAACACTCCCCTCCTGGCAGCCAATCTGGCCGGGCGTGAGGTCCTGCTCAAGCTCGAGTACTTTGCTCCTACTGCGTCCTTCAAGGACCGGGGCACAGAAGTGATGATCAATGTCCTGGCCCACCAGCACGTAACCCGTGTGGCGGATGATTCCTCGGGCAATGCGGGCGCATCGGTAGCCGCCTTTGCGGCGCGCGCCGGCATGAAGGCCGAAATCTATGTTCCGGCCTATGCTTCACCCGCCAAGCAGGCCCAGATCGCCGTGTACGGCGC
>JAAYZQ010000106.1 GCA_012514775.1 Anaerolineaceae bacterium | reverse complement strand
GGCCAACTGGTAGCAGAGCGACTTGCCCGCCCCGGTAGGCATCACCGCCAGGACGCTCTCACCTCGCAGCACGGCGGCGATGGTCTCTGCCTGTCCCGGGCGGAACGCGTCGTGGCCGAAATGCTGCCGCAGCTCCTCTTGTAGGCGGCCCGCTTCCTCGGCCGTCACCAGCACCGGCTCGGGGACCGGGCGCGCCGGGGCGCTGGCTACCGCGTCGAGGACCACAGGGCTGGGGGAAGCGCCCACGGCCAGGCGTACCGTCTCCCACTCGCTCTCCCGGCGTGCGCGCAGCTCGGCGTCGATGGCCTCCGCCTGGGCGACCTGTCCCGCGGCGCGGTGCAGCCCTTCCAGCAGGCGCATTAGCTCGACCGACGGCGAGTGCCCATCGCGGTTGGCCCGCGATACGGCGGTCCGCGCCCAGAGGAGCGCCTTTTCGCCGTCGCCCCGTGCCGCCCACAACCGGGCCGTTCCCTGGGCCGTGGCCGTGCCCTCGGGCTTCAGGGCTTCTCCTCGCGCCAGGGCTGCTTCAACGCCCTCCAGGTCGCCCGCTGCCAGGCAGACGTCCACCTGGAGGCTCCAGGTCAGCAGGTTGTCGGGAGCTTCCTCGGCCAGGGTACGGGCGATGGCCTGCGCCGCGGCCAGGTTGCCCGCGGCCAGGTGAGTTCGCGCCTCCAGGGCCGCCGCCGAGTTTGAGCGCTTGAGCTCCTGGCGCAAGCGCATGATCTCCAGGGCGCGTTGTGCCTGGCCCATCTTGACGTAGAGGCGGGCCAGGTCGTCATAGACGCTCACCTGGGGGTCATGGGCCTGCAGGATGGCCTGCAAGCAGTCGTGGGCCTCCGCCTCGTGCCCCCAGCGGATGAGGTAGGCGACGAGGGAGCGGCGCACTCTTGAGGGGAGCAAGGCAACGCTGGCCGCGTTGAGGCCAAGCTCGGAGAGCAATCCGTCGTGGGGCGCGTGCTGTCCTGTGGCTGTCATGGGTTCGCCTTCAACATATGTATCTCGCTCGGGTGTGTCTATAGGTTGTCATAATCCACAGTCGCCTCGTAGTCGGGCAGGGTGTGGACGCCGATGATCATGGGCCAGAATGCCCCCCTGTAGGAGCGGGTCAGGCCGACGGCCAGATAGATCTCGCGGATGCCAAAACGCGCTTCCAGGTCCCCCTCGTCAAAGTCCAGCCCGCCGCCCTCGGCCGGGAGCCAGGCCCGCCCCAGGGCGCGCCATTTGAGGTCGGTGACCGACAGGCCGCCCCGGGCATAAGAGCCACGGTAGCAGCGGCCATATAGCCCGAAGGAGAGCCGGGCCTGGAACTGGCCGGTATAGGGGTCGAGCTTGTAGCAGCCCTCGACCCAGTCCGGTTTGAACAGGCACAGGGAGCGTTCCTGCCGGTCGAGAACCTGGCACGGGTCGCAGTCACAGTACTTTTGCAGGAACGCCGCCCGCCGCTCTCCCTCCAGCCGGCGGTTGACGCAGGGCCGGGTGCGCGTCAGGTCACAGATCCAGTCTTCGGCGTGGGGCGGGTTCGGCCGCGCCCGCAGCATGTTGAGGGCGACGACGTCAAAGGGCCGGAGCACGCTGCCCTCGGCGGTGGTGATGTCGCCGAGGAGGATGTTGCCGTGCTCCCGGACGGGGCGCACCCACCGCAGCCCGGTTACCCTGTCGGGCTCTGTGGTCATGCCGGCAACGCACACGCCAGACAGCATCTTGGTGACGGCCAGCAGCAGCACTTCTTGTACAGACATCGGTGTCTCCACGGTTTCCGGCAGGAGCCGGCGCGCCCCCGGACGAAACGTCACACCAGGTGCAAGACCTCCAGGCCAGGAATGCGCCTGGCCCACCATTCGGCGACGAGACGGCGATGGCAGCGGTGTGGCTGAGGTTCTGCGCATAGGAGGCAGGGACAGCGGTACCGGGCCAGTAGCTCGCGGCCAATCTCTTCTGCGCCTCGCTGAGCCAGAAGAGCGAGGAATTCCCGCTCGTAGGCGGGCCAGTCCCGGCCGGCCTTGTAGGCGTCCATGATCTCGGCCGTGGGCGCCAGGTCGGGCCGGTGTTCGTACTGGATGCCAAACCCTTCGGTGAGAAGAAAAGCCAGGTCGTCGCGCTTGGCAAAGCCGGCCAACTGCGAGGTGTTGCGCAAGCGAACGTCGACGACTGCGTTGACGCCGGCACCCTGGAGCAGGCGGATGAACTGCTCCAGGCTCTTCTGAGTGGTGCCGATGGTGCAGACGGTAGGCATTGACCTGGCCTCCCTGTGTACGAGCTAGAAAAGGCTTAGCTGCCGGGGTTCCTGGCCTTCCTGCACCAGGGAACCATCGGGCTGGATGTGGATCACCTCGGCTTCCCGCTCGAGAAGGGCGGGGGCGATCAGCCGGTGCCGGTGGCAATGGCGGTGGTCGCCTTCGGCGCACATGATGGCGGTCCGTGCCCGGGCAGCCATCTCCAGGAGTTCGTCGACGCCTTGCTGGAATGGAGCCCCGGCCCGCAGCGCGTCGTAATCGGCCACCTGGCCGCCCGGCTTGCCGCCCAACCGGTCGCCAAGCCAGTGATAGGCGATGCCGGCCTCGTGGAGGGTCAGGGCCAGCGCCGAGCGGTTGGCCTGAGGGACGTAGCGGCTATACGGGCTGCTTCGCACATCGACGATCTGCTCGATGCCGTGCTGCCGCAGGAGGGCCACAAAACGCTCGGGCTCGTGATTGCTATGGCCCACGGTATAGATCGTTGCCATCATGTCTTGACGATCTCCAGCTGGCCGCCGCAGTTGGGGCACTTGTGCAGTGGCTCGCGCACGCTGTACTCATTGCCGCAATAGGCGCACCGCCGCACGACCTTGCTCTCCTTCAGGCCGGGAAAGAGATAGACCGTCCGCCCCTCCCGGCGCTCCTGGTAGCTCAGGCCGTTGGCTTCCAGGCGGGCGAGGGCCGCGCGCGCGGCCTCGTCGGGCACGCGCAGCTCGTCGACGACCTGGGCCAGGGTGACTTCGGCATCGTGGCGCCCGGCCAGGCCCACGATGAGGTCGTCCAGGACGCCGGCCGAGACACGGCGCGCCCGCCGGAGGCGAGTGCCGGCCCAGGCGGCCAGGCCCGTGCCGATGACCAGGAGTGCCAGGGAGATGGGCATCCTGGCCAGGTTGTCCACGGCGGCACACAAGAAGATGAGGCCGCCTGCCAGAAACAAAACACCCCCGATGAGGGCCGCGGCCGTCAGGCCCCGGCCAGGTACGCCGCTCTCGTCAACCATTGCCTCCTCCCTGCTCCTCCTGTCCCAGCTTGCGCAGCCAGGTGCGCGCGTCGTGATCGAGGGGATTCACCTCCAGCGCCTGCCGGAAGGCAGCCACTGCCAGGTCCTCGTCGCCGCGATCGACAAAGATCAGGCCCAGATTGTAGTGTACGTTGGGCGCCGTGGCATCCAGCTCCAGGGCCCGCTCAAAGGCCCCGATAGCGCGCATTTGTTGCTCGGGCGTGGCCACCACCGGATTGCCGAGGTAGGCGGCGCCCAGGTTAATCCAGATCATGGGGTTGTCGGGCTCTTCTTCCCGAGCGGCCTCCAGGGGGGCGATGGCTTCCCGGTGCTGGCCGGACATGACAAAGGCACCGCCAAGATTGATGAGGGCCGGCACGTACTGAGGCTCCATCTCCAGGGCCTGCTGGAACAGGGGAGCGGCCTCCTGGGCCTTGCCCTGCTCCAACAGCCGGGCACCCTCGTTTGTCAGCCTGCGAACTCGATCGTCTTGCTCTGCTCTATCCATGCTCCTTCTTTCCGCCCTTAGACTCGTCCCGTCGTACGGCGTGCCAGGCGGGGCAAGATGGGTACCACCTGCTTCTTGCGCGACATGACGCCGCCAACGATCACCGAGTTGGGCGAGACCAGGCGCTCTCCCAACGCCTCGGCCACCTCTCGCTCCATCCCGGCGATGAGTATTTCGGTCTGGCTGTGGGCAATGTCGACCACCATGAACAACAGGGATACATAAGCCCTCTCGGCCCGCAGGACCTTCATCTGGTCCAACAACTCCTCACGAATGGCATCCACGTGCCCCTTGTACAGGGTCTCCATGTACCCCACGGCAAAGGGCAGGTCGTCGATGCGAAACTCCTTGAAGTCGGTCGTCAGGATCTCGCGCGGGCTGCGCTTCGAGAGGTCGGAGGCCACGGCAAAAAGCTCGCGGCCCAGCTCCTCCGGGTCCACCTGCGCGAGCTGGGCCAGCTCGGCGGCCACGCGGCGGTCGCGGGGCGTGCTGGTGGGCGAGCGGAACAGGACCGTGTCGGAGATCAGCCCGCCCAGCAGGATGCCGGCGATGGGCGGCGGGACGGGGATGTCGGCTTCGTCGTACAGCCCGGCGATGATGGTGCTGGTAGAGCCCACGATCTCGTTGCGAAAGAGGATGGGCGCCGCCGACTGGATGTCGGCGATGCGATGATGGTCGACGATGCCCAGCAACTCTGCCTCGTCGAGCCCGTCCACGGTCTGGCTCCGCTCGTTGTGGTCCACCAGGTACACCCCATGGCGGACGGGGTTGATGAGGTCGCTCCGGGAGACAACCCCCACGACGCGCCCGTCTTCGTCCAGCACGGGAATGGTCCGCTGCTGCGCCAGCTTGTTCCGCAGTTGGTCCAGCAGGTCCTCGGGCGATGCCGTGAGCACGTCGCGACGCATGATGTGCGAGATGGGGGTGCTGAGATTCAGCAGCCGGACCGTGGTGAAGGTGTGGTGCGGCGAGGAGATGAGCGTGACGTTCTTTTGCCGGGCGAGGGCCACGATCTCGTCCGAGATGGGCAGGTCGCCGGTGACGACGAGGGCCCCGACATTCTCCTCGATGGCCACGCGCTGGGCGTTCTCGCGGTCGCCCAGGACGACCATGATATCCGGCTCTACCCGGCGGCGAACCGTCTCCAGGTCCATGGCGGCGACCATCACCTTGTCGCGCAGGCGGCGCCCCCGGGCCTCGACGATGAGGCGGCCGCCCAAGGTCTCCACAACGTTGCCCACGTCCAGGTGGATCTGGTCCATCTGGTCGCGCTCCAGCCCGGTGAGCAGGATGGCGGCAAAGTCCTCCACGGCAATCAGCCCGGCCAGATGCCCCTTCTCGTTGACCAGCGGCATGGCGCGGATGCGACGCTCGCGCAACTGACGTCCGATGCAGTAGGCCGACTCCTCGGGCGAGGCCATGATCACGTTCGTGGCCATCACGTCGGCGACCCGCGGCCGGACATCGTCCACGAGAACAGGCGGAGTCTGGCCAAATCGCTCCAGGAGGTGGAGCGTTTCGGGGCGTACCTCGACCTGGCGGGCGGCGACAACGCCGTCGACCCCTTCGAGCCGCAGCAGCTCTGCGTAGGCGATGGCCGAGACGATGGAATCGGTGTCGGGGTTCTTGTGCCCGATGACAAAGGTCTTTTTCGGCATGGCTCTCTTGGCGCTGGGCCAAAGGAGGCTGTCCGGCGAGACGACCGGAGTCGTGCCGGGCAGCCAGGCGGATCAGGGCGGTGTCAAGCCCAACAGATTCGCGCTCCGGCAGGTGGGCGCAAGGATTGTCAGCCTACCAATCCTCGAGGTCCTCCTCGCCGGGGCTCGAGTCCTCCAGGTCGATCCCCTGATCGATCTCCTGGTCCCAATCGAGGTCTTCTTCGTCCTCGTCCTTGTCTTCGATGGCATAGAGCGGGAACTCGATCTTGCCCTCCGAGAGGGCGTGTTCGGCCAGTGCTTCTTCCACGACGGCCCTGGTATCCTCGTCGGCTCTCTCGTAGGCTTCCACCAGCAGCCGCTTGGACTGCGGGCCGCCGATCTGGCCCAGGGCCCAGATCGTGGCGTCGCGCACCTGGGGATCGTGATCTTGCATCAGCCGGGCGAGGATGGGCACCGCGGGGCGAAGCATGAGCTCGCCCGCGGCCAGGGCAGCCTCGTAGCGCATGGCCGGCGAGGAGCTCTCCAGCTCGGCCAGGACCAGGTCCTGCCAGCGCCGGTCGCAGCTCCGGCCCATGGCGACGATGGCGCTCAGGCGCAGCGCTTCGTCGCCCTCGTAGTAGGCAATATCCAGCGCCTCGATGGTTTCGGGCGTACAGGAGTAGCCGGCCGACTCCAGAGCGCGCCGTCGCACCTCCAGGCTCTCTCCATCCAGGTGGATGATGGTCAACAGCTCGGTCATGATCCGGTTCTGAATGGCCGGGTCGATCCTCTCCAGCTCTCCCGCCAGGACGAAACGGCCAAGAGCTGTCGCGGCCGCGGCTCGAACCTGCGGTTCAGGGTCGGAGCGCAGGGCCGTGATAAAGCGGCCGATAAGCGGTATTTCTTCGTTTTCCCACAACCCATCGATGGCCGCGGCCCGAACCTCGGGATCGGGATCGGACAGGGTATGGCGAAAAATGGCGTCGTAATTCACCTGGAAGCTGGCCTCGGCCAGCTCGACCAGGGCATGGATCAGCCGCCTGCGGTCAGGGGCATTGAGGATCTCCCACGCCCCGGCAAAGGCGGGCAGCCTTTCCCGGGAGAGATCGGACAGTGCGTATAGCTGAGAAAAGGGGATGGCGCCTGTATTGCTCAGGATCCGCTCCAGCAGTTCCTCAAATTCGACTATTTCCGATGACATTGAACACCTGTAATCCAGTATTGCATGTTTCAAGACCAACCGTTCTCACCCGCCAGGAACGGGTGACGGCTCCATTATACTCGATGCAAGGCAAAAGCGCAAGGGGAGAGACGCTTACCCGGCCGTCTCCCGGGGCTCGTAGAAACACAGGAGGGTGCTGCCGTACTGCCTCTGGTCGGTCATCTCCAGAAAGGCCAGGCTGGCGGCCTCCAACTCCTTGGGAAAGATCTGGACCACGACGAGGCCTGCCGGTTCCAGCCAGGCGGGATTGGCGTCGATGGCGAGCAGTGTTTTGAGCCACAGACCCTGGTATTGCGGCGGCGCGATGTAGACGAGGTCAAAGGGGGTGGGCGGGCCGGCCAGGTACTTGAAAACGTCGTTCTGCATGACGGTCCCTCGGGCTTGCAGGTGCGTTCGCTGCAGGTTGGCGCGGATGACGGCCACTGCCTTGGGGTGCTTTTCGACAAAGGTAGCTTCCTCCGCCCCGCGGCTGAGGGCCTCGATGCCCACGCTGCCCGTGCCGGCAAAGAGATCCAGCACGCAGGCACCTTCTACCTCTCCGCCGAGGATGTTGAACAACGACTCCTTGACCCGGTCAGAGATGGGGCGGGTGCCGCTGCCAGGTACCGCCTGGAGCGGGGTTCCCTTGGCGCTGCCGGCTATCACGCGCATGTCAAACGTCCCCTTTTTGCTTGCATCACAAAAGTATACCCTCATCGAGGCGACAGGTCAAGTGAATTGTTCTGGCTGGTTGCACAAAAGTCGATTTTCGGGTATACTTCTGTCAAATGCTAGAGATGGGAACAGCGGGTATCAAGGTGGTGGAGGATCAATCGCTGGCCTGGGCTGAGGAAAAGTTCGGCGGGCCAGAGCTCGATCTGGTGCAGAGGGCTTACGAGCAGGCCCTCATTGCCCATGACGGGCAAACACGGGCTTCGGGCGAGCCCTACGTGCGCCATTGCATCGAGGTCGCCCGCATGCTGGCGGAGTTGGGCCTGGATCATCACGCCGTGGCGGCGGGGCTTTTGCACGATATTGTCGAGGATACGGATTGGACGGTTGCCGACCTGCGCACCCGCTTTGACGAAGAGGTGGCGCGGCTGGTCGATGGCGTGACCAAGTTGGCCTACATCGACACCATGAGCAAGATGGGCGGCGGCGACGTCGAGGCGCAGGAGGCCGAGAGCCTGCGCAAGATGTTCCTGGCCATGGTGGACGACGTGCGCGTCGTGCTCATCAAGCTGGCCGACCGTCTGCACAACATGCGAACTTTGGCCTCGCTGCCCGCCGATCGCCGGGAGCGGATTGCGCGCGAGACCCTGGAGATCTATGCTCCGCTGGCCAACCGCCTGGGGATCTGGCAGATGAAGTGGGAGCTGGAGGACCTGGGTCTGCGACACTTTGACCCGGAGACCTACCACCACATCGCCGACATGATAGACGAGCGCCGCGAGGAGCGAGAGAATTACATCAATCACGTCACGGCCGAGCTGCAGGCGCGGCTGCGGTTGGAAGGTATCGCCGCCGAGGTGGAGGGCCGGCCAAAGCACATCTACAGCATCTATCGCAAGATGCTGCGCAAGGACGTCGAGTTCGACCAGATCTATGACGTGCGCGGGCTCCGGGTGGTGGTTGATAACGTCCAGGACTGCTACGCGGCCCTGGGCATCGTCCACTCCCTCTGGAAGCCAATCCCGGGCCAGTTCGACGATTTCATCGCCACACCCAAGGACAACATGTACCAGTCGCTTCACACCGCCGTGGTGGGGCCGCAGGGCAAGACCGTCGAGGCCCAGATCCGGACGCGGGAGATGCACCGGCGCGCCGAGCTGGGCATCGCCTCGCACTGGCGTTACAAGGAAGGGGTGCGGCGCGACGCGGCCTTTGAGAACAAGGTGGCCTGGCTGCGCTCCCTCATGGATTGGCGCACCGATGTGGAGGACGCCCGGGAGTTTGTCGACACCATCAAGAGCGACCTCCTGGACGACCGGGTGTACGTCTTTAGCCCCAAGGGCAAGGTCCTGGACCTGCCGGCCGGCTCGACGCCCATCGACTTTGCCTATTACATCCACACCGAGGTGGGCCACCGCTGCCGCGGGGCGCGGGTAAACGGGCACCTGGTGCCCCTGACCCACAAGCTCAAGAGCGGCGACCAGGTCGAGATCATTACCGCCAAGCGAGGCGGCCCAAGCCGCGATTGGCTGCGCCCCGACCTGGGTTACGCGCGGTCGGCCCGCAGCAAGCAAAAGATCCGGCGCTGGTTCCGGCAGCAGAACCGCGAGGAGAACATTGCCTTTGGCCGGGAACAGCTTCGCCGTGAACTAAAACGCCTCAACCTGGCCGACGGCATCCGCATGCAGGACATCGCCCACCTGTACGACTACAAGAACGTCGATGACTTTTACGCGGCCATCGGCTTTGGCGATCTGAACTCGCAGCGCGTGGCGGCCCGCATCCTGCAAGAGCTACGCAGCCAGGAGGTCTTTCCCGAAGAGGAAGAGACCTCCGTGGCCATCACGCCCGAGGGCATTCGCGTCAAGGGCGTGGGCGACCTCCTGACCCAGATCGCCCAGTGCTGCAAGCCCGACCCAGACGATCCCAGCCCCATCGTGGGCTATGTCACGCGCGGGCGGGGCGTCACGATCCACAAGTGGGACTGCCCCAACATCCTCATCCGCACGAGCAAGGGCGAGGTCGAGCGGTTGATCGAGGTGGATTGGGGCACCGGGCGGGACCGCATCTACCCCGTAGTCATCAAGGTGCGCGCCTGGGACCGCGATGGGTTGCTGCGCGACATTGCCACGGTCATTGCCGAGGAAGGGATCAACATGCGCGAGGTCAACTCGGTCTCGGTGGCCAAGACCAACCTGGCAACCCTGACCGCGACCCTGGAGATCACCAACTTTAACCAGCTGGTGAGCATCCTGGACAAGATCGAGCGCCTGCCCAACGTCATCGAGGTCAACCGCGAGGCGAGCCACCGCCCCACGCCCAACCTGCCACACCTGCAAGAGCTGGACTGACGGGAAACGCAACAAACGGCCGGGAGGTGTTCCCGGCCGTTTTGCTTCTGCTTGTGATGTACGTCCGCTCTAGAAGCCTGCGCTCGTCACAAAGGGATCGGATGGGATCTGATCGTCCCTCAGGAGCCGCTCGATCTCGACGTCCGGCGCGGCCTTGCGTTCCGCCAGCCAATCGGTCAGGGCGCTGCTGCGCCGTTGGTCCAGAACCGCTTCGGGCAGGGGGCCGTTTTCGTCGCGCTCCAGAACCTGGACGACGTAGAACGACTCGTTGCTCTCGACGATGCTCATCTCGCCGGGCGAGAGGGCAAACACCTGGTCCTCCAGGGCCTGCCCGTAGCGTGCTGAGAGCTGGCCTGTCGTTACCCAGCCCAAGTCTCCGCCCTGCTCGGCCGTCGTCGTGTCGGTCGACACCTCGGTGGCCACGACGGCAAACTCTTCGCCGCCTTCAATGCGCTCCATGGCCGCCACTGCTTCTTCTTCCGTCTCGGTTTTGATGAGCTGGGAATGGACCACCAGGCCGGTGCTCACCACTTCGCTCGCCAGCAGCTCCTGCACCTTCTCGCGGAGCAGGCTGCGCTGCACGATGAGGCGAAAGCTCTTGTCCGAGATGGTGATGTTGCCCAGGATGGTGTCGTACAGCTGGTCCACGTCCTCTTGGGGGACAGGTGTGGGTGTGGGCAGCTCCTCGGTGCCGGTGACCGGCTGGGTCTGGGCAAAAGCGCTCCTCAGGTCTGTTTGCAGGCTCTCCTCGACGTCGGCGGCGGTGACGGTGATCCCCTCTGCTTCGGCCTTTTCCCGGATGAGTGCATCGTCAATGAGCTCCTCCAGGGCCGACTGGGGAATGGTGCTCAACTGTGCCTGCATCTGGCTGATCTGCTGTTGGTAGAAGGAGACGAGGAACTCGTTACCCTCCTGCTGTTCTCCTGTCTGAAGCTGATCCAGGCCGGCCTGCATGTTGCTGATGGTCACGTACTGGTTGTAGCGCTGATAGGTGACGAGGTCCTGGTAGTCGTCCGTCCGGATCTTGTTTCCGTTGACGATGGCAACGGGTTGGGATGGCGCAAGGACCAATTCCTGTATCACGCCGAACACCAGGATCAGCAGGATGACAAGGGCCAAAGCGCCGATGGACAGCAGAATGATGCGCCTCTGCCTGGCCTCTTTGCGGCCAAAGGCGATCTGCTTTTTCGTCTGCTGCTTTGGTTGGACGGGTTTTGACCGTCTCACGTTTGACTTGCCCATCTGGCTCTCTCCAGGACGGGCCGGGTCGCGGCCCGTCTCGACCTTAGTATCGCCGGATCTGTTCGGCGGTGAAGGGGAGCAGGGCCAGATGTCGTGCTCGCTTGATGGCCACTGCCAACCGGCGCTGGTGCTTGGCACAGGTGCCCGTCTTGCGGCGGGAACGGATCTTGCCGCGCTCGGTCACGTAGCGGCGCAGCATGGAAATGTCCTTGTAGTCGATGGTCTTGGCCTTTTCCAGGCAAAAGGCGCATACCTTGCGCCGTCGTTGAAAGCGGCGGCGGTCGCCTCCGCCCCTTCGTTCACTTCGATCGTCACTGCTCATGGTAAAACCCTCTCTATAAAACCTTGCACATCCTCCCCACCACGGCCCAGCCGCCTAGAGAGGAGATTCGTCTTGTATTTGTCCGGGGTCAAGCTCTGCTCCCCGGTTCCTGGGGCGAGGCCCCAGCATGATCATCTCGTTGGCCACCAGCTCGGTGCGAAAGTGCTTGCGGCCGTCGGGTTGTTCCCATCCGCGGGTGCGCAACTCGCCCTCGACATAGACGCGGCGCCCCTTGGACAGGTATTGGTTGCAGATCTCGGCCAGGCTGCCCCACGACACGACGTTGAACCACTCGGTCGTGTCGCGGCGCCCGCCATTGGTCAAAGTCCAGGTGCGGGTGGCGGCCAGGCTGAAGGACGTCACCGCCTGCCCGTCGGGTGTGTATCGCATTTCCGGGTCGCGCCCCAGGTTGCCGATGAC
This sequence comes from Anaerolineaceae bacterium, assembly GCA_012514775.1. The sequence continues at coordinate 7,137 of JAAYZQ010000106.1, read as the reverse complement.
CATCACCCGGTTCAGACAGTGCGGCGTCTCCTCGCTTTCATCGCACGGCTCGTCCGCCTCCGGCCCGTCGCTCCGTCGATCCATGGGGATCAACTTGCTGGCAACGACCTCGGTGCGGACGTGCCGCTGACCGTCTGCGTCCTCCCAGCTTCGGGTCTGCAAGTGGCCTTCGGCATAGACGCGTTGGTCGCTGTGGAGCACCCGGCTTGCCACGTCGGCCAGGTTACCCCAGGCCACCACGTTGAACCACTCGCTCGCCTCGCGGCTTTCGCCTGCGTTTGTCGTCCAACGCCGGCTGGTCGAAAGGCTGAAGGATGCCACAGGCAGGCCCTTGCTCGTGTGCCGAGTCTCCGGTTCCCGCTCCACGTAGCCGATGATCATTACCTTGTTCATACCCCGCGCCATAGCCCGCAACTCCTTCATTCCGAACCCGTAGCCTGTTCCCGCTGAAATACTAATCTTCGTCGAGGCGCACGATCAGGTAACGCAAGACTTGCTCATCCAGCTTGAGGGCACGCTCAAGCTCGGGGAGAGCCTGGGGTGCAGTCTGGAAGGTCAGGACAAAATCCTGGCCTTCGAGCTTCTTGTCGATGGGATAGGCCAGGCGTCGCTTACCTCTTGAATCGACCTTGCTCACCTGGCCCGCGCTTTCGCCATCGCCCACTGCGATGAGCTGGCTGGCGCGGTCGAGCGTGGCTGTTACGGATTCCTCTTCGACGTTGCCGTCGATGACCAGGTACAACTCGTATTCCCTCATTTTTACCTCCTTTCCACGGGATTGCCTGCGGTCCACGCCGCAAGCGGAAAGAAGAGGGACGTTGCCCTCTGCGCAACGCCCGCAACTATATCATAATCATGACGATTTGGCAAACACGCTTAACGGGGTGGCGAAAAGCGAATGTGAACCACGTCGCCATCCTGCACCTGGTAGTCGCGCCCCTCCAGCCGGAGCAGCCCATGCTCGCGGGCCCGGGCAAAGTCGCCCACGCGGACCAGGTCGGCGTGGGCCACCACCTCGGCCCGGATGAAACCGCGCTGCATGTCGGTGTGGATCTTGCCCGCCGCCTCGTATACGGTCTGCCCGCGGCGCAGGGTCCAGGCGCGCACCACGTTGGTGCCGGTGGCGGTAAAAAAGGTGACCAGGTCCAGCAGCCGGTAGCTGGCGGTGATCAGCCGCTCCAGCCCGGAAGCCTCCAGGCCCAGCTCGGCCCGATACTCGGCCGCCTCCTCCGGGGCCCAGTCGGCCAGGTCGGCCTCGCACGCGGCGCAGATGACCACAGCCTGGGCGCCCTCCGCCTCGGCGCGGCGGATCACGTGGGCGGCCAGCGGCCCGCCCTCGGGTAGGGCGTCTTCCCCCACGTTGGCCACGTAGAGGCGGGGCTTGGCGGTGAGCAGGTTGAGGGGCGCCAGCATCTCGGCCTCTTTCGGCGTGAGGGGCAGCAAGGCCGCAAGGGAGCCCCTGGCCAGGTGCTCCCGCGCCCGGGCCAGCAGCTCCAGCTCGGCGGCGTGCTCCTTGGGCTGGGCCTTGGCCGCCGAGCGGGCCTTTTCCTCGCGCCGCTCCACCGTGCCCAGGTCGGCCAGCATCAGCTCCAGGTCCAGGACCTCCGCGTCGGCCAGGGGATCGAGCTCGGCGGTCACGTGGGCCACATCCGGGTCCTCGAAGCAGCGCACCACCAGTGCGACGGCATCGACGTTGCGGATATGGCCCAGGAACTGGTTGCCCAGTCCCTCGCCCTTGTGCGCCCCGGCGACGAGCCCGGCAATGTCTACGAACTCGATGGTCGTGGGTTTGACCTCGTCGGGCTGGACGATGGCCGCCACATCGTGAAGCCGGGGATCCGGCACCTCGACGATACCTACGTTAGGCTCGATGGTCGTGAAGGGGTAGCTGGCCACGGCCGCGCCGGCCCTGGTCAGGGCGTTGAACAACGTGCTCTTGCCCACGTTGGGCAGGCCGACGATGCCGATCTGCAGGCTCATGGCGCTCCTCCGCTCGGGATGGGAGGATTATAGCATTGGGGATGGGATCTGGCAAGGCGAGGGGTAGGGCGGTTGGCATGTCACCGCGCCTTGCCCTTGCGCGAATCGCCGGTCTGTGGCAAAATGGCAGCAGGAGGGTTGACAATGGCAGACATGAGCAAACGCGAGCGGTTGGAAGCGGCTATCCGTGGCGAGGAGACGGACCGGGTGCCGGTGGCCCTCTGGCGCCACTTCCCCGGAGACGATCAGGCGCCCCTGGACCTGGCGGCGTCGACGGTAGCCTTTCAGCGCCAGTACGATTTCGATTTCATCAAGGTCACGCCCGCCAGCAGTTTTTGCGTGCGCGATTGGGGCGTGGAGGACGAGTGGCTGGGCAACCAGGAGGGTACGCGGGAGTACGTCCGCCAGCCGGTGGAGGGGCCTGGCGACTGGCAGGCACTGCGACCGCTGGACCCCGAACAGGGCGCCCTCGCTGCCCAGTTGCGCTGCCTGGAAGCCATCCACGCCGCCGTGGGCGAGGATGTGCCCTTTATCCAGACGATCTTTAACCCACTCTCCCAGGCCAAGAACCTGGTGGGCAAGCAGAACTTGCTTGCCCACCTGCGCGAAGAGCCGGAGGCGGTCAAGGCCGGCCTGGAGACCATTACGGCGACCACCGAGGCATTTGTCCGGGCAGCGCGCGGGCGGGGCATCGCCGGCATCTTTATCGCCACCCAACACGCGAGCTACGAACTGCTCTCCGAAGCCGAGTACGCCGAGTTTGGCGTGCCCTACGACCGGCGCGTCCTGGCCGCCGCGGAGGGGTTGTGGCTCAACGTGCTCCACCTGCACGGCAACCGCGTGATGCTTGATCTGCTGGCCGATTACCCGGTGCAGGTCATCAACTGGCACGACCGCGAGACGCCCCCCTCCCTGCGCGAGGGCCAGGGCCGCTTCGTGGGTGCCGTCCTGGGAGGCTTGCGCCAGTGGGAGACCATGCTCCGCGGCAAGCCGGCCGACGTCTACCGGGAGGCGAGGGATGCCTTCGACCAGACGGACAGCCAGCGCTTTATCCTGGGCACGGGCTGCGTGACCCCCATCACCGCGCCGTGGGGCAACCTGCGCGCCGCACGGCAGGCGGTGGAGCGCGGCCTGGGGAGCATTGGTTCGTAGTGCGTGCTTCAGCGCGCTGAAGCGCGCACTACGGACGAGGAATCGTTGGCGGCGGGGCGGCGTTCAGTCGGGCGATACTTGCCGCCCCGGTACTTTTGCAGTACAATGTCGCCCGATCCAGAGAAAAGGAGCTACGGCCACTTGATTAGTGTAGAAGAAGCCCTGGCCGAGATATTGAGCCACGTACGGCCCCTGAACCCAGAGCGCGTCGCGATCCTCGACGCCCTGGGCCGGGTCCTGGCCGAAGAGATCGTTTCCGACATCGACATTCCGCCTTTCGACAATTCGGCCATGGATGGCTATGCCGTGCGCGCGGCCAACGTTGCCGGCGCCTCGCCCGAGTCGCCGGTGCGGTTGGCGGTGACCGGCAGCGTCGCAGCCGGCTACGTGAGCAGCGGCCGCGTAGAGCCCGGCACCGCCATCCGGATCATGACCGGAGCGCCCCTGCCCGACGGTGCCGATGCCGTGGTGCCCTTCGAAGACACCGGCGACATGGATCGGTCGAAAGAGGCGCGCCTGGAAGAGCCGGCATCCGAGATCGAGGTGCGCCGCGCCGTCCACTCCCGGGACAACACTCGCCCGGCGGGCGAGGACATTCGTCGGGGAGAGGTGGCCATGGCCGCCGGGCGCGTGATTCGCCCCCAGGAGATCGGCGTCCTGGCCTCCCTGGGGCGGGAGACGGTGCTTGTGCACCGGCGGCCCCGCGTGGCCATCCTGGCCACCGGCGACGAGCTGCTAGAGATCCAGGAGCCCCTGGCTCCCGGCAAGATACGCAACTCCAACGAGTACACCAATGCCGCCCTGGTGACCCGCACCGGCGGCGTCCCCATCCGCCTGGGCATCGCCCGCGACACCCGGGCCGACCTGACGGACAAGATACGGCAGGGCCTGGAGCAAGGCGCTGACCTGTTCCTCACGTCGGGCGGCGTCTCCGTGGGTGACTATGACGTCGTCAAGGACGTGCTGGGCACCGAGGGCGAGATGCAATTCTGGCAGGTGAACATGAAGCCGGGCAAGCCCCTGGCCTTTGGCCTCCTGCCCGGCGGCGTACCCCTCATTGGCCTGCCGGGTAACCCGGTGTCGGCCATGGTTTCCTTCGAGCAGTTCGCCCGCCCGGCGATCCTGAAGATGCTGGGCCATCAAGACCTCGACAAGCCCACCGTGCGGGCCATCCTGGACGAGCCCCTGACCAACAGCGGGCGCCGGGGCTTTATCCGCGTCGTTGTCGCCCGGCGCCCTGACGGTTACCACGCCCGCACCACGGGCGAGCAGGGCTCGGGCGTGCTGACCTCCATGGCCAAGGCCAACGGCCTGGCCATCGTGCATGAGGGGATCCTGCGCGTGGACGCCGGCACCGAGGTGGTGGTGCAGATGCTCGACTGGCCCGAGGGCATGAACCCATGACCCGGGGCAAGGGCGTGCCCGTCGTTTCCATGGTCGGCCGCTCGGGCGTGGGCAAGACCACGGCCCTCGAACCCATCATCCGCGAGCTGAAGCGTCGCGGTTACAAGGTGGGCACGGTCAAGCACCACCGCCATGCCTTTGACGTGGACCAGCCGGGCAAGGACTCCTGGCGCCACGCCCGGGCGGGCAGCGACGCGGTGGCAATCGCGGGCGTGGACAAGCTGGCCGTGGTACGCCGGTTGCAGGCCGAGATGAGCCTGGACGAGGTCGTCTCCCTGTTGGGCGACGTCGACATCGTCATCACCGAAGGGTACAAGGGGGGCGACCGGCCCAAGCTGGAGGTCACTCGCAAGGAGAAAGGTACCGAGCTGTTGTGCCGGCCCGAGGAGCTCATTGGCATCCTGGCTGATTACCCCATCGACCTGCCGGTCCCGCAGTTCGCCCTGGACGACGCCCGGGGCGTGGTTGATCTGCTGGAGGAGCTATACCTGGAAGCCAAAGGGGAGGATTGGGAATGACCCACATTATCTGTCGTGCCTCGAACTGCCTCTTCTGGGAGGACAGCGTCTGCACGTCCGAGGAGATCGAATACGAGCCGGACGCCGGCTGCCTGACCTTCCAGGACATCGGTGACCTGGCCCTGGAAGAAGAAGAGGAAGACGAGCTCGACTGGTCCGATGAAGACGAGGACGATCTCTACGAGGAAGAAGAGGAAGAGGACTGGGAAGAAGAGGAAGAGATCTGGGAAGATGAGGACGACGATTTCGACGTCTAGTCCGGGCCATGCTGGCGCTTGAATGTCGTGACAGCGAGGCCTGGCACTTGCTTTCAGGGTGCACTGTCGCCCCTGGTTTGACGGCCCGGCCGCAGGCCGGCCGGAAAGGAGTGCAAATTGACAGTCAACCCTGCTGACCTGATCCTGGCCAACGGCGTGGTTGTGACCATGAACGCCCCGGGAGATCTGTTTGCCCGGGGCGCTGTTGCCATTCGGGGACGCGAAATCGTGGCCGTGGGGCCGGCCGATGACATCCTGGCCGGCTGGCAGGCCCCCGAGGTGGTGGACTGTGATGGCGCGGCCATCATGCCGGGGCTCATCAACGCCCACGCCCACGTCCCCATGAGCCTGCTCCGCGGCCTGGCCGACGACTTGCGCCTCGACGTGTGGCTCTTTGGCTACATGCTGCCCGTGGAGCGCGAGTTCGTCAGCCCGGAATTCTGCCGCTGGGGCACGCTGCTGTCCTGTGCCGAGATGATCCGCTCCGGCGTCACCACCTTTGCCGATATGTACTACTACGAGGCCGACGTGGCCCAGAGCGCGGCCGAAGCCGGCATGCGGGCCATCTGTGCCGAGACGATCATGAAGTGGCCCACCCCCGACGCCGAAAGCTATGATGAGAGCCTGGCTCGCTGCCGGGCCTTTATCGAGGCCTGGAAGGATCACCCCCTCGTCACGCCGGCCGTGGGTCCCCACGCTCCGGAATCGAGCACCACCGAGCTGTTGGAGGCCGCAGCGCAACTCGCCCTGGAGCACGATGTGCCGTTCCTCATCCACATTGCCGAGACGGCGGGCGGCGTGGAAGAGACTCAGGCGCTGTTCGGCGCCTCGCCCGTGGAGGTGCTGGAACGCCTCGGCGTCCTGAAGGCCAGGGTGTTGGCGGCCCACTGCGTGCACGTCACCAAACAGGATCGCGAGATCATGGCGCGGCATGGCGTGGGCGTGGCCCACAACCCCACCAGCAACCTGAAGCTGGCCAGCGGCCTGGCCGACGTGGTAGGCATGCAGAACGCCGGGCTTGCGGTGGGCATCGGCACGGACGGCCAGGCCAGCAACAACGACCAGGACATGTTCGAGGAGATGCGCCTGGCGGCCCTCCTGCCCAAGGGGCTGACCCAGGATCCGACGGTCGTGCCGGCCTCCCGGGCCCTGGCGATGGCGACCATCGAGGGAGCGCGGGCGTTGGGGCTGGACGACATCACCGGCTCGCTGGAGCCCGGAAAGCGGGCCGACCTGGCCGTGGTGCGCCTCGATGCGGTGCATAACGTCCCCCGCTTCGAGCTGTCGGGCAGCAACGTCTACTCGCAGCTCGTCTATGCCGCCAAGGCCCACGACGTAGAGCACGTGCTGGTGGACGGGCGGTGGTTGATGCGCAACCGCGATCTGCTGACTCTGGACGAGGTCCAGGTGCGCACCGAAGCCCAGCGCATCGCCGGGCAGGTGGGGGCCTTCCTGGCCCGCCGCGAGCAGAGCCTGCTGGACAAGCTCGTGGCCCTGGGTGCCCTTCATTGGGGCGAGACCTACGAAGTGCAGGTCAAGGCCCGCGTCCCCGACGAGGCCTCCCTCCTCCACGCCTTCGAGCACTGCCCCGAGGTCATGGTCATCAAGCCCAGCGAGCGCAAGCAGTACGACACCTACTTTTTCTTTGGCGATCAGGAGGCCGGGCAGGTTCGCTATCGCGAGGACTATTTGCTGGATCGCGGGCTGGAGGTGCGGCCCCTCTACAGCCTGACTCTGCGAGGGCCGATGAGCGAGCGGGAGTATGCCGACTCGGTCCTTCTTTCCCGGTCGCGCTTTACGGCCGACGCCGACCGCAGCCTGCGCTT
>JAAYZQ010000105.1 GCA_012514775.1 Anaerolineaceae bacterium | reverse complement strand
CAGCCTTTGCGCTCGCAGATGCTGTAGAGGCGGTAGGCGAGCTGGCGGGCCGCCGCAGCCAGGCCGGCGGGCATCTTGGCCAGCAGCATAGCCGCCCCGTCCTCGCCGTGGGTGTTCAGCCGCTCGACGAGGTGGTGCGTCGCCTCCCACACGGTCGCGCGCTGGTCCGTCGTGGGGTCCCAGCCGGCGTCGAGCGCGCCCCAGGGCAGGAGCTGCACTTTGCCGGCGCGGGACGACAGGATGCCGGCGTTCTCCAGCCCGGCGACGGAAGTATTCTTGGCGCGGGCCAGCACGTCGGCGGTGCCGAAGGGACCGGGCTGGAAGCCGTATTGCTTGAACCAGTCCACGGCAAAACGGGTATCGGCGTCCACGTCCCCTTCCGTTTCGGCCAGGAACTCGTCGAGTACCTGGTTGATGAGCTGCAGGGCGGTGCGCACAGTGAGCCGGTCGCCGTTGGGCTCCAGGACAGTGCGGTAGCGGCTGTAGACGGCCATGCCGGGGCCGATGCTGGCCTGGGCCAGGTCCACAGGGGCGATGTGGCCCGACTGCAGGTCGCGCAGCTTCTTCGGCATCTCCTCACGCAGCGCAGCGACAAACTGGCGGCGGCTGGTCGCCGGCGCGTCCTCCGGCCGGGGCCGGCAGACGAGGACGATGGAGGAGGCGAGGGCGTTGGTGCCCTGCCCTACCATCCTTGATCCCATTTCGGTCCGAATGGGCCAGGTCCCTACGATTGAGAGACCTGATTCCATAAGGCCATTTAGCATTGTTTCCCAGCCAGTACCGGTATCTTCTACGGCTACGATCTCTGTCTGCTTAAAGGCATAGTAAACAGTAAGAGGATATTCTGGAGGTATGATCTCCCGCATTTTGGCAAACGCTCTCACGAGACCGGTTTCAAGATGCCTGTTAGCAGCTTCCGTCACACCATTGAACCGGTAAGGGGATGCAATGAGTTCTGGCGTCTTGGGTACCAGCAAAGTGCTAAAAATTTCAGGAAATACGTCCCTTAGCGACGACCGGAGCCATACGTAGAAGAAGTCGGACAGATCGGCGTATCCGATATTGTCGTAATACGGCGGATCTGTAGAGATAGGCACCCCTCGCCTGCTATCTAGTTGCGTTGCATCAACTTGATCGGCATATCCGGCTCGTTCTCGATAGAAGTTGAAGCTGGACGCCTCCATGCCTCGGGTCACATTATCCACCAATATCTTCCATGATCCCGAACTGGTGCTGAACGGATTTCCCTCAGCATAATCCCATACCATAGGTATCGCTTGACGGGCAAACAACTGCCGTGGGCATTGAGCGATCGGCTCCCATCGATTCAGGCTATTCCCTAGGTCGGCTTGCTTATCCAGAATGAACGCCAGATACACACTCACCGCCTCGGCGTACGCCCGCGCCCCCGCGCCTCCCTCGCGCAGCGGCGTGTCGTCGTCGGGCAGGCCGGCTGCCAGCGCATCGCGGCACACCTGCTCCCGCGCTTCCGCCACCAGGTCGCTGAACGTGGTCAGGGCGACGAGCTGCCGGGGGGTGAAGAGGTCGGCGAAAGTCTTCATGCCATAATTGGGCGTCTTGAAGTCGCGGGGATTGTGGGGCAGCTTGAAGTCAGGCCGCCACTCCGGTTTTGCCTGCTCTGACACGCGTACCTGCTGCTTTTCCGGCGAGTGGTAATTTCGACCGGAAGAACCCTCCGTAACAATCGCCATCAACTGCTGGTTCATCCGGCCGGCGCGACCCTCGGCCCGGACGTGGTCAAAGGGCACCGGCGTTCTACAGGCAATACAGACTGTACCGCGACGGTTGACCGTCCCGGTCGGGCCTTTGCCCTTTTCGGACTGCCGGACGTGAAAAGTAATCTCGCGCGTCTGCTGGTTCACCTGCGGCTCGACCCAGGCGCGCTTGCCCTTCTTGGTGCTCAGGTCGAAGCTACGCACAAGCGGCATCTGCGCCCCGCAGGCCGGGTTGGGGCAGGTCACCGTGCGGGCCCACAGCCAGGCGATGACCGTCTCGCCGTTCATCGGCGGGT
>JAAYZQ010000104.1 GCA_012514775.1 Anaerolineaceae bacterium | reverse complement strand
TTACCGGCGCGCCCACCGGGAGGTTTTTCGCGAGGATACTCGGAGCGACGGCGAGAATCCACCGGCAGAAGACTGAGTGGCAGAGAATTCGCATAGCCTATTTTACCTTTCAAGGGACATGCGGTCAGCGCTCCCGTTCATGGGCTATGACTATGCGAAGGCCACCCGCTGGCCACTTAGAATCCGGTTTGCGGTCGCTCTTGACTGTCTCTGGGATCGCCGGCGCTGGTCGGCAGGCTGCACGCGGAGAAAACGTCGAGCCGGCCGCTCGGCGATCCCAGGCAGCGGCACCGACTGCACAACAGTCGTACCGCTTAGAGCTGTTCCTTAACCCCCTGGTCTTGTTGGGTGCGCTGGCTATGCGAAGGCTGCTAGCCCGACATTTGCCGGAATCAGAGTTTCCACAAATTGACACGAGCAAGCATTCGTGCTAGAATGTTTTACGCAAACGTGTGTATTGACCGGCTAGGTGGCTGTCCATTTGCATTCTGGAGCGAGATCGAGTTCTTCGCTCTCCTTACGGAGGTGGCAGGCCCAGTGCCTGGGACCCGTCGCTACACTTGGACAACACAATGGGAGATCCTTCTGCCGGGCCAGCCAGCGCCCGTCTTGCACTCGTGTTATCGCCGCGCGTTGACCCTTCCCTCCCCTCTCGGAGCCTCTCTTGCTTTGCAGACTTGGTGCCGGTCTATGGCCGCCTTCCCCGGCGGAGCCAGCGCGGTTCACCCATCCGTAGTCGCGACTTGTTCCCACGCAGAGAATGAAAGGAGGTGTTGCCCCCAGCAACGAACCCGATCGTCGGCAACGACAGTCTGGCCCTTTTGCAAGGGCGCAAATACTTCAGGAGGATAGGATGCGTAAAAGTCGTGGGTTCGAAGCCCTGCTGTTGATCGCAGTGGTTCTTTCGGTGGTGGTTGCCTGTGGCCCTACCGCGGCCCCCTCGGTGGTCAAGGAAACCGTGGTGGTCCAGGTGACGGCGCAGCCAGAGGAAAAGGCGGAGAACGTCAACCTGGTCTATGTCACCGCCGGTGACGTGAACATGCTCGCCCTTGGCCAGAACATGTTGGCCCCCACATTCCAGGAGGAAAACCCTGGCGTCAAGGTGGCCGTGGTTCACACCGGACCGGGCGATGCAGGGTCCCGCACCATCTACGAGAAGCTCCTGGCAGAAAAGCAAGCAGGCAAAGCCGAAGGCGACGTGGACGTAGCCATGGTCCACCAGAAGTTCATGGCATGGGCGATGGCCGATGATCTGCTCCTCGAGTACGCGGAGGATCTGGACACCTGGCAGTACATGTCGGCCGGCGACGTCAAGAACGCGCTGGGAACCAACATCGAGGGCTATGGCATGCCCATGTTCCACAGCCAGACGGCCCTGGCCTACAACCCCGAGTTTGTGCCGGACCCGCCCAAGAGCTACGAAGAGCTGGTGGCGTGGGTGCAGGAAAACCCGGGCAAGTTCGGCTACAACGGCATCAAGGGCGGCATGGCAGGCGTGGCCTTTACCATGGGCTGGAACTACTGGAAGACCGGCAAATACGAGAAGTATGCCATCACCGGCCCCTTCGAGCAGGCCGAAGTCGATAGCTGGGAGCAGGCCTACAAGGACCTGGCCGAGTTCAACAAGTACGTGACCATCACCGCCGGCAACGTGGGCACGCTGGATGCCCTCAACCGTGGGGAGATCTGGATTGGTCCCGTGTGGGTGGACATGTTTTACACTTTCATGGCCGAGGGCAAGCTCGATCCGAACGCCCGCCTGCTTCTGCCCGAACCCGGCATGCCCGGCCAGCCGATGTACTTTGTCATTCCCAAGAACGCCAGGAACCCCGAAGTGGCGGCCAAGTGGATCGAGTACGTCACCAGCCCTCAGATCCAGGGCGAAGTGATCATCGATCGCTACAACTGGTACCCGGGCATCGACGGCACGTACGTCCAGGACGCCGCACCGCCGGAGGCCTTTGACCGGCTGTACAAGGACATCACACCCGAGATCATGTCCCAGTACGGGTTGATGATGCCCATCGTCGAGTACAGCGACGCCATGCTCGAAGCCTACGAGAAGTGGGTTAGCAGTGAGTAGTGTAGGGCAAGCCGCGGACGCCGCACGCCGGCGCGAGCGCGCAGGAAGGGGAGGCCGGGAGTTCCTCCTCCCCTTCCTGTTGTTGCTGCCGGCAGTGGGCATCATGCTGGCCCTGTACGGCTACCCCTTTGTCTCGTCCATCTATCGCAGTTTTCTCGTACAGGGCCAGGGAGCGCTGACGCTGGACAATTACGTTAAGGTCGGCGACCTCTACCTGCGCGACGTCTTTTTCTCCATCGAGATTGCCTTCCTGAGTACGGCCCTCGCCGCCGTCCTGAGCATCACCCTGGGCGCCTACGTGCGCCTGGCAGAGGGACGGCTGGCCCGCCTCATCGGCGCCATCTACCGCATCCCCATCTTTATCCCCTTTGTCGTGGTGGCGCAGATGATGACCACCTTCCTGGCGCCCCACGGGCTACTCAACGTGGGGCTCGCCCAGGTGGGGCTGGTCAACCTGGATCAGCCGATGGAGCTGCTGAACTGGAAGGGTCTTACCTTCGGGTTTGTCTGGAAGCAGGCACCATTCATGACCCTCATCGTCCTGAGTGGCTTCGAGATGGTCGACAATGCCTACATCGAAGCCGCCCGCAGTTTCGGCGCTCGCCTGCCCCAGGTGATCCTCCGTATCCTGGTACCCATGAGCCGCGCCAGCCTGTCGGTGGCGCTGATCCTGGCCTTCACTTCCACCGTGGGGACCTTCACCCTGCCCTACATGCTCATCGGCGGCAAAACCCCGACAACGCTGACCGTGGACATTGCCCACCGTGTCACATACTTCGGGGACTATGGCGTGGCGAATGCCCTTGGCACCGTCGCCTACGTCCTCGTCCTCGTCACCGCCATCTACTACCTGCGATACACGGTCAAGCGCAGTGTTTACGAGGCACAGGGAGGCTGACCCATGGACAGGAACAAGATCCTCAAGAAGTCAGCCGAGGCGGTGGCCCTGGTGCTCCTGTGCCTGGTGATCTTTGGTCCGATGCTTGGCCTGGCCATCTGGTCGGTGGCCCTGCGCTGGTACTGGCCTCACCTGCTGCCCCAGGAGATCGGGTTTGACTACTGGCTGCAGGCGCTGGGCCTGCAAAAGAGCCTGGCCGTCGGTGCCATCAGCATCACCGGCTCTCTGCGCACGAGCCTCATCCTGGCCGTGGTGGTGGTTGCCATCGTTATGCTCCTCTCCACGCCGGTGGGCTTTGTCCTGGCCCGGTATCGCATCCCCTTCAAGGGCGCGATCCTGCTCCTTTTCCTGATGCCGCAAGCCTTTCCGCAGCAGCCGGTGTTCGTGAACCTCCTCCTCGTCTTTACCAAACTGGACCTGGCGGGCACCATCGAAGGAGTCCTCATGGTGCACTTGATGGTGTGCCTCGTCTTTGCCGTCTGGATCTCGACCGCGGCTTTCAAGGCGGTGCCGCCCGAGCTGGAAGAAGCGGCCCGCAGCGTCGGAGCGTCGGGGCTGCGGACCTTTTTCCGGATCACCTTGCCCCTGGCCATGCCGGGGCTCCTCGCCAGCTCGGTCTTTGTGTTCCTGACTTCGCTGGACGAGTTCACCGGCACCTTTTTCATCGGCCTGCCCTTCGTCAGCACCCTGCCCATGCTGCTCTATTCTTCGAGCGGCTTTAACCTCCAGTTTGCCTCGGTGATTGCCATCGTGCTGCTGATTCCCAGCATCCTGTTCATGGTCATCATCGAGCGCTTCCTGAAGGCCGAGTACATCGGCGGGATCGGGGTGTGAGGCCATGAAAGAGACGAGCCACAGGCGAAAATCTAACGAAGGGAGGCGTGCCAATGGCTGATCTACGCCTGATGAACCTGGGCAAGCAGTTTGGCAAGACAATGGCCGTGGAAAACCTGGATCTGGAGATCCACGACGGCGAAATCATGACACTCCTGGGCCCCAGCGGCTGCGGCAAAACCACGACGCTGCGCTGCATCGCTGGCCTCCTCAAACCCGACGAGGGCGAGATCTACCTGGGCGAAAAGCGAATCACCGACCTGCCGCCCGAGAAGCGAGGCGTCGGACTGGTCTTTCAGAACTATGCCCTCTGGCCGCACATGACGGTCTTCCAGAACCTGGGCTTTGGCCTCCAGCTCAAGAAGGTGTCGAAGGAAAAGGCCAAGAAGAGGATCGACGATGCCCTGGCCATGGTCAGGCTGTCGGGGTTCGAGGAGCGATATCCCCGCCAGCTTTCGGGGGGACAGCAACAACGGGTCGCCCTGGCCCGGGCGCTGGTCATCGAGCCCAGCCTGCTCCTCCTGGACGAGCCCCTCAGCAACCTGGACGCCCAACTGCGGGAGGAAATGCGCTTCGAGATCCGCGAGCTGCAGAAAAAACTGGGGGTGACCAGCGTATACGTCACCCACGACCAGGCCGAAGCCCTGGTGCTCTCGGACAGGATCGCCATCCTGCACGAGGGCCAGTTGGTGCAGGTAGGCACGCCCGAGGAGATCTATAACCGTCCGGGCAACAGGTTCGTGGCCGGCTTTATCGGCCTGACCAGCTTTATCGAGGGACAGGTGACGGGCTTCGAGGACGGCCACGCCATCGTGGAGACGCCCGACAACCTGGTGATCCGGGCCAATGCGGCCGGCCTGACCCAGAACCAGAAGCTTACCCTGGCCATCCGCCCGGAGCACATGGAGGTCTACGACGACACCGAGGCCCTGCCAGCCTCGCCGCCGGCCAACCTGTTCCAGGGAACCGTGCTGCGAGGAGCATACCTGGGCGACATCGTCGACTATCGCATCCAGGTAGGAAACTGGACCCTGCGGGCCCATACCCCGACGGATCGAGCGCTGAGCCCCGGCCAATCGGTGTGGCTGGCCTTCTCACCCGAGCGGGTGACCTGGATCGCGGCCTGAAATACCCTGAGGGGGCCGAGGAGCAGTAGAGAGCCGCTCGTCGTTTGCTGCCCCCCGCGTTTTACAGTACAATGGCCTGGCAGCCAGTTGGCTGCCAGGCCGTTTAATTTCACAAGAGCAGCGAGGAACGATGGACGAGCACAGAATCATAGACCTGCGAAGCGACACTGTAACCCTGCCCACGCCGGCCATGCGCCAGGCCATGGCCCAGGCCGCGGTGGGCGACGACGTGTACGGGGAGGATCCAACCGTCAATCAACTGGAAGCCCTGGCGGCCGAGCGCCTGGGCAAAGAGGCGGGCCTGTTCGTGCCCAGCGGCACCATGGCCAACCTGGTCTGCCTGCTGAGCCACTGCGCCCGGGGAGAAGAGGCGATCATGGGCCACGTGGCCCACACGTTTCTCTTCGAGGCCGGTGGGTCGGCGGCCGTCGGCGGCATCCATCCCCGCACCGTGCCCAACCAGCCCGATGGCACCATGGCCCTGGGCGACCTGGAGGCAGCCATCCGCGACCCGCACAACCACCACAATCCTCCCACCCGCCTCATCTGCCTGGAGAACACCCACAACCGCTGCAGCGGCGCGGTGTTGCGTCCCGACTACATGGCCAGCGTCCGCGCCCTGGCGGACCGCTACGGCCTGGCCGTCCACCTGGACGGCGCCCGCATTTTCAACGCCGCGGTGGCCCTCGGCATCCCGGCATCCGAGATCGCCTGCCACGTCGACTCGGTGAGCTTTTGCCTCTCCAAGGGCCTGGCGGCGCCCGTCGGCTCTGTCGTCTGCGGGACGGGCGAGTTCGTGGAGCGTGCCCGCAGGCAGCGCAAGATGTTGGGCGGCGGCATGCGCCAGGCAGGCATCCTGGCCGCCGCCGGTGTCGTCGCCCTGGAGGCCATGGTGGACCGCCTGGCCGACGACCACGCCAACGCCCGCCACCTGGCCGATGGCCTGGCTCGCCTGCCGGGCATCCTCCTCGACCCGGCGCACATCGAGACCAACATCGTCATCTTTGACATGGCGCCCGGCGCGCCGTCCACGGCCGAGCTGCTGGCTGCCCTGGCAGAGCACGGTGTCAAGATGAATCCGGTCAGCGCCCGGCGGGTACGGGCCGTGACCCATCATGGGATCGAGGCCGAGGACATCGAGGCGGCGCTGGCTGCCTGCCGGGCAGTGCTGCAATAGCCCGAGGGCCTGGAAGGGGAGGGCAGCATGCTGTCTAGGATCGTAAGGTGGCGGAACCCCGGCCTAAACCGAAGGTGACAGGCCGGTAAATATATGCTACAATAAATCGCCGGCCTCCTGGCTCCTTGCCTGGCCGAGACCAATCTGGAACAAGGAGGGTACTGTGGAAGAGGATCTTATCCAGAGGCTCAGGATCGCGCCAGACCGACTGGACGAGA
>JAAYZQ010000103.1 GCA_012514775.1 Anaerolineaceae bacterium | reverse complement strand
CGGGCTCCGGTTTGTGGGCGCTTCATCGCCCAGGAAGCGCGCTGAAGCGCGCACTACGAACGGGCTCCGGTTTGTGGGCGCTTCATCGCCCAGGAAGCGCGCTGAAGCGCGCACTACGAACGGGCTCACCGATAGGCTGCTGGAGAGCCACGCGAGCCCGACGCTGATGCCCGGCACCCCGGCTGCCGCCGGGAGCCTGGCGGCAACGGCCATGGGCCGGGCAGGACGGCGGGCCGCGGATCGCGGAGCGGGCTAGATGTTGTCCTGCCCTCGCTGCCGGGCCGCCAATCCGCCGGACGCGCGCTTTTGCGCCCGCTGCGGCACGGGCCTGGCGGGCACGTGTCCCAACTGCGGCGCCGTGCTGCAGCCCGACGCGCGCTTTTGCCACAACTGCGGCCAGGCCCTGCCGGCCGCGAGCGCTGCGAGCGCCGCGCCGGCGCCGGCCCCGCCCGGCCCCTCCCCGCCGCCCGAGGCCCAGCGCCGCATCATCACCATGCTCTTTTGCGACGTCCAGGACTCGACCTCGCTGGCCGAGCGGCTGGATCCGGAAGAGTGGGCGGAGGTCATGAACAACGCCTTTGCCTACCTGATCCGGCCCATCTATCGCTACGAGGGCACCGTGGCGCGCCTCATGGGCGACGCGGTCCTGGCCTTTTTCGGCGCGCCCGTGGCCCACGAAGATGACCCCCAGCGGGCGGTGCGCGCCGGGCTAGAAATCGTGGAGGGGGTGCAGTCCTTTGCCCGGCGCTTCCGGGAGCAGCGCGGGCTGGATTTTTCCGTGCGGGTGGGCATCAACACCGGCCTGGTCGTCGTGGGCCAGATCGGCTACGACAAGCAGGTCGAGTACACGGCCATGGGCGACGCCATCAACGTCGCGGCGCGCATGGAGCAGACCGCCGAGCCCGACACGGTGCGCATCAGCGAGCACACCTATCGCCTGGTGGCGCCCCTCTTTGACGTCGAGCCCCTGGGCAGGGTGGGCCTGCGGGGCAAGTCGGAGCCGGTGGCCGCCTACCGCGTCGTGGGGCTCAAGGCCCGGCCCGGGCGCCTGCGGGGCATCGAGGGCCTCGAGACGCCCCTCGTCGGCCGACAGGCCGAGATGGCCATCCTGCGCAACGCCGTCGCCGACCTGCGCCGCGGCCGCGGCCAGATCGTCTCCGTGGTGGGCGAGGCCGGCCTGGGCAAGAGCCGCCTCATCGACGAGCTGCGCTCCGAGTGCGCCCGCGCCGGCGACCTGCAATGGCGCGAGAGCCGGGGGCTGTCGTACGCCACCTCCCGGCCCTATGCCGCCTTCCTGGACCTCATCCGGCACATGTGCGGCGTCCGCGAGAGCGACTCGCCGGAGCTTGTCCGGGAGCGCATCGGCTGCAACTGCCTGCACGAGGGCACGCCGCCGGAAGAGTGCGAGCGGGCCCGCCGCGTCCTGGAGGTGCTCCTGGGTGTGGAGAGCAACGGCGGGCGCCTGGAAGGCGAGGCCTTCAAGCGGGAGCTGTTCCAGGTGATGCTGGACACCTGGCAGCGCTGGGCGGCGGTCCAGCCGGTGGTGCTGGTCCTGGACGACCTGCACTGGGCCGATCCCGCCTCGGCCGAGCTGCTGGTGCACCTCTTCCGCCTGACCGACCGGGCGGGCATCCTCTTCCTGTGCGCCTTCCGGCCCGACCGCCACGGCCCGGCGTGGCGCGTCAAGCAGGCGGCCGAGGTGGACTATCCCCACCGCTACACCGAGGTGGTCCTGGAGCCCCTCACGGCGGAGCAGAGCAACAGCCTGGTGAACCACCTCCTGGCCGTGGCCGACCTGCCCGACCGCCTGCGGCAGATGGTGCTGGCCAAGGCCGAGGGCAATCCCTTTTACGTCGAAGAGGTGGTGCGCGCGCTGGTGGAGGGCGGCGCCCTGGCCCGCGACGCCAGCGGCACGCGCTGGCAGATGGTCCTGCCCGTGGACGAGATCTCGATCCCCGACAGCCTCCAGGCCCTCCTCACCGCCCGTGTCGACCGCCTGGACGAGGTGGCCCGCCACGTCCTGCAGTTCGCCTCGGTGGCCGGCCGCTCGTTCTACTATCGCGTGCTGGAGCTGGCCCTGGAGCGCGAGATCGACCTGGACGAGCAGCTCCGGGTGCTACAGCGCTCTGGCCTCATCCTCGAGGCGGCCCGCGTGCCCGAGCTGGAGTACACCTTTCGCCACGCCCTGACGCAGGAGGCCGCCTACCGCTCGATCCTGCGCCGGCGCCGGCGGGAGAT
>JAAYZQ010000102.1 GCA_012514775.1 Anaerolineaceae bacterium | reverse complement strand
GACCGTCTCGCGGTGCTCCTCGCCGGTCACCACCAGGACGCGCTCCAGGGGTACGAGCGGCTGGATGCGATCCACGGTCTCGCGAAGCATGGAGCGCTCGCTGGTCAGATCCAGGAACTGCTTGGGCGTTGCCGAGCGACTGCGAGGCCACAGCCGCGAGCCAATGCCGCCCGCCATGATGACGGCGTATAGGTGATCGTAGTTCAAATCAGCCTCCTGCTTGAGAGAGGTATTTTTTGCGTGCCGGCCGCAGGGCAAGACACTGCGGGCGCCATCACTGCTCGGGCACTACTCGGGCGCTGCTCAGGCCGGGAAGGGGTTACTCCACCACGTACTCCACGCGGCCTTCGCGCGCCACCACGTAGCTCATGCCACCCACCTGGCGGACCATGCCCTTCAGCTCCATGAGGGCCAGCGTGCTGCTGACCTGGGCGATGGGCAGATTGACCGCCCGGCCCAGGGCATCCACGTGCAGGGGCTCGGCCGACATGTGCTGGAGCAGCAAGGCCTCGGTCTCGTTCTCGGGCAGGATTGCCCGCACCTGGGCCTGCTCGCTGACCATGGTCAGGTTCAGCTCCTCCAAAACGTCGCCGACGGTGCAGACCATCTTGGCGCCCTGTTGGATGAGGCGGTTGGTCCCCCGGCAGTTGCGGGCAAAGATGCTGCCCGGCACCGCCAGGACCTCGCGCCCCTGTTCCGCCGCAAAGTCGGCGGTGATGAGGGCGCCGCTGCCCATGTCTCCCTCCACGACCAGGGTCCCCAGGGCCAGCCCGCTCACGATCCGGTTGCGAGGCGGAAAGTTGCGCGACTCGGGCCGGGTCCCCAGCGGATACTCGCTGATCAGGGCGCCCCGCTCGACGATTTCGGCCGCCAGCCGCGCATTCTCGTGGGGATAGACGACGTCGACGCCGCAGCCCAGCACGGCCAGGGTTCGTCCCCCGGCCTGCAAGCAGCTCCGGTGGGCGACGGTGTCGATGCCCCGCGCCAGGCCGCTGACCACCGTCACGCCTGCCTGTGCCAGGCCGGTGGAGAGCATCTGGGCGGCCTCCTTGCCATACACCGAAGCGCGCCGCGTGCCGACGATGGCCACTGCCCACTCGTCGCGGGTCTCGATGCTGCCCCGCACGTAGAGCACGGGTGGTGGGTTATAGACCTGGCGCAGATTGGGAGGGTAATCCGCGTCTTCCCAGGTCATGACCGTCACCCCCTGGCGCTCGAGCCGGCGGACCTCGGCTTCCAGGTCCAGCCCGTCTCTAAGCTTAACCAGGTTGACGATAGAGCGCCGGTCCAGGCCTGCCTGCTGCAGCTCGTGGATGGGCGCCTTCCAGGCCAGCTCCAGCTCGCCAAAGTAGTCCAGGAGGGCCCGCAAGCGCGCCGCGCCAATGCCCGACACCTTGCTAAAGCCCACCCAGAAACGAACGCCGTCGCTAGACATTCTGTGCGGCTCCTTTGCCCGGGTTCAAACCAGGCGCGCCCGCCTAGCCGAGCCCCTCCATCACGTGGACGACGAGACGCCCGGCCTCGAGGTCGATGTCCTGGATCACGTCTTGGATGGCCGGCAGCAGGATTTCGCGGCGGGTGCCCGCGTCCCGCACGACGTAAATCTCGTTAGCCCGGGAGTAGAGAATGTCGGCGACCGTTCCCAGGAACTCGCCGGCCATGGTCCAGACTTCGAGGCCCACGATCTGGTGCTCGTAGTACTCGCCCTCTTCCAGGGGGATGGCCTCTTCCAGGGGGACAAACAGCAGCGTCCCGCACCGCGCCAGCGCCGCGGTCCGATCGTCGCAGCCTTCCAGCTTGACCAGAACGTGGCCGCCGTGGAGGCGCGTGCTTTCCACGGTGCAGGCGACCGGATTTTCGTCGTCGGGCCCCAGGTACACGCGTTTCAGGCGCGCAAAGCGCTGGGGGTCGTCGCTCATGATCGCCACCTTGAGCTCGCCCCGCACGCCGTGGGCTCCCACGACCTGGCCCACTGTCAAAAAACGGGGCTCAGAAGCACGGTCGCGCCCCCCTGAGCCCCGTTCAGATTCTCTGTCCGGCCGCCTCTCGGCCTCGCCCACTACACGATCTCCAGCGTAACACGCCGGCCCTGGCGTGCAGCCGCTGCGCGCAGCAGCGTCCGCATCGCATTGGCGACACGTCCCTGTTTGCCGATGACTCGACCCATGTCCTCGGGCGACACGCGCAACTCGTAGATGGTAGCGCTGGTCCCTTCGATCTCCTCGACAAAGACCCGGTCGGGATCGTCGACGAGCGATTTGGCCATGTACTCGATCAACTCTTTCAGGTTCATGTTCTGCCTCTCTTTCTAGAGTGTTTGAGGAGCGTGATCAATCTTCGTCGTCCAGATCTTCCTCTTCGTCTAGGTCATACTCGTCGTCGTCGAGATCTTCTTCCTCTTCCCATTCCTCTTCTTCGTCTTCTTCGTAGAGCTCGGCCTCTTCTTCAAACTCGGCCTCTTCTCCCTCGGGAAGCAGCTCTTCCTGCTCTTCGAACGCCGAGGTTGACGCCTCTTCGGCGGCGGGTTCCTGCGCCTGGGCCCGGAACTGGGCTGCCAGTTGTTCGACCGAGATCTCTCCACGGCGGACGGCGGCCGCCTGGGCCATGATCCCCAGTTGGTCGAGCATGCGCTGTACCGCGGCGCTCGGTTGGGCGCCGGAGCCGAGCCAGTAGAGGGCGCGCTCAACGTCGATTTCGACGGTGGGCGGTTGGGTTCGCGGGTTGTAGTGACCAATAACCTCGATAAACTTGCCATCACGGGGCGCCTTGCTGTCGGTCACTACGACACGGTAATGCGGTTGCTTCTTCGCGCCGGTGCGGCGCAGTCGAATCTTCACCATTGCTTTCTCGAGACCTCCTTATTGGTCTGGCCAGTCTTGATTATGAACTTCGGCTGGACCCAGCCAGCAACAAACTCCCTTGTCTGGGCCTGCCTATCCACCCTGGCCACCCAGCATAGATAGCAACCCACGCATGCCACCGCGACCCCCGCGCTTGCCCCCGCCGCCCATTTGCTTCATGAGGCGTTGCATCTGGCGAAACTGGGAGAGCAGATCGTTGACCTCGGTGACCGACGTCCCCGATCCCCGGGCGATTCGTCGCTTGCGGCTGCCGTTTATGACCCGCGGACTGCGGCGCTCCTCAATGGTCATAGAATTGATGATCGCCTCGATGACCTTCATTTGCTGGTCGGTGACGTCGGGCTGCAAATCTCGGGTGAGTTGCGACATCCCGGGAATCATGTCCAGCAATTGGCTCAAGGGCCCCATCTTTTTCAGTTCTTGGAGCTGGTCGCGAAAGTCCTCCAGGTTGAACTCACCCTTGACCAGCCTCTCGCCCATCCGGACGGCCTGATCCTGGTCCATGACCTGCTGTGCCTTTTCGATGGCGGTCAGCATGTCGCCCATGCCCAGGATGCGGCTGGCGAGGCGATCCGGATAAAAGACCTCCAGGGCATCGGTCTTTTCGCCGACGCCCATGAACTTGATGGGCACACCGGTCACGGAACGCACCGAGATGGCGGCGCCACCCCGGGCATCGCCGTCGACCTTGGTGAGGATCAGCCCGGTGACGCCCACCCGCTTGTTAAACTCGTCGGCCACGCGCACGGCGTCCTGGCCGGTCATGGCATCCACCACCAGGAGCACTTCCTGGGGGTCCGTGCGCGCCTTGACCTGTTCCAGCTCACCCATCAACTCGTCGTCGATGTGCAGGCGGCCGGCTGTGTCCAGCAGGACGACGCTGTAGGCCGCTTCCCGCGCCCGCTTGAGGGCGTTGGCGCAGATCTGGGGCGGGGGCACCTTGTTCCCCTCGCTGTGGACGGGAATGTCCAGTTGCTTGCCCAGGACCTCGATCTGGGTGATGGCCGCCGGCCTGCGGGTGTCGGCGGCCACCATCAGGGGCCGCTGCCCCGCCTGGCGCAGGTTCAGCGCCAGCTTGGCCGCGGTCGTGGTCTTGCCCGAGCCCTGCAACCCCACCAACATGATCACGTGGGGTGTCGGGCCCGAGAGGTTGAGCCGCGCCGGTTCTCCGAGCGTGGCGATCAACTCCTCGTGCACGATCTTGATGACCTGTTGCGCCGGGGTCAGGCTGCGCATCACCTCGGCCCCCACCGCCCGCTCGCGCACGCGCTGGACAAAGTCCTTGACGACCTTGAAGTTGACGTCGGCTTCCAACAGCGCCAGGCGTACCTCGCGCAGGGCCACGTCCACGTCGGCTTCGCTCAGCTTCCCCCGGCTGGATAGCTTTTCAAATACTCCCTGTAACTTGTCCTGTAAATTCTCGAACACGTCCTATTCCTATGCTCACCCGGTCCGGGTATGGAGCCTATATTGTATGCGAGAAGAGGGATTTCGTCAAGCCCGGGATTGTTTTGCGTAGGGTTACCCCAAAGTCGAGCCCACGAAATCGCGCCGGCCCTGCGCAAAGGCGTGTACGTCCATGGCGCTCTTGCCGGCGAGCTGCACCTGCAGCAGCTCCAACACCCCTTCGCCCGTGACGACCCCGGTCCCCGGCGCCAGGTCGACCACCCGCCCGGGCTCGACGCCCCCGGGGCCCGGACGTCCCGGCAGGGGGCGGGCTCGCAATATCTTGAGCCGCTGCCCCGCCCACGCCGTGTAGGCGCCGGGCCAGGGATCGCAGGCCCGCACCTGGCGGTCCAGGTAGGCCGCCGTCAGCGCCCAGTCCAGCAGCCCATCTTCCTTCTGCAACGTCCGGCAATAGGTCGCCTGCGAATCGTCCTGGGGCCGCGGCGCGATGCGACCCTCGAGCCAGCCGGGCAAGGCCTCGACGAGCAGGCTGGCGCCAAGCCGGGCCAGGTCCGCCGTCAGGCTGCCGGTGGTGTCGTCCGGGCCGATGGGCCAGTCGGCCTGGGCCAGCATTGGCCCCGTGTCCAACCCCTCGTCCATGCGCATGATGGTCACGCCCGTCCGCTCGTCGCCCGCCAGGATGGCCGCGGGGATGGGCGCCGCGCCCCGGTAGCGGGGCAGCAGCGAGGCGTGGACGTTCAGGCAGCCATGGGGCGGGATGCCCAACACCTCGGGCCGCAGAATCTGGCCAAAGGCGGCGACGACGACGAGGTCCGGCCGCCAGGCCACCAGGCGCTCCACCACTTCGGGCCGGCGCAGCGTCGGCGGCTGGATCACCTCCAGGCCGAGGGCCCCGGCCGCCTCCTTGACCGGCGGCGCCACCAGCCGGCGTCCCCGACCGGCCGGCCGGTCGGGCTGCGTCACCACGCCCACCACCTGGTGGTCCCGCGCCAGCGCCTGCAGCGACGGCACCGCAAAGTCGGGCGTACCCATGAAAACAATTCGCGCCATGATCTTCCTCCGTCAAAAGGCATTGTATCATATCCCGCCACGCCAACCAAACGTCACGGCCCCGGGGATTCGGCAGGCTCCTCGTGGGTTTGACAATTCTTCCGGAGACTGCTAAAATGGTAGGGCGCTGGCATCGACGCCGGGCGCGCGAAAGAACACCGAAAGGAGGTGAACAAGATGGAAGAGGAATATGGCATTCCGCCCGCTGGCGACGTCACTGATAATGACAAGCTCATGGCTGCCCTGTCTTACCCCATTCCCATCGTCGCCATCGTTATCCTGCTGGCCGAAGATATGAAGGCCCGCCCGTTCCAGAGGTTTCACGCCGTTCAGGCCCTGGCAGCCAACATTGTCCTCTGGGTCCTGGTCGTGCTGCTGGGCTGTATCCTGGCGGCGATTACATTCTTCATAGGTGGGGTGTGTGGCTTTGGCGCAATTTTGCTGTGGTTCATCACGGTCTATTGGGCCTACGAGGCGTATCAGGGCAAGTACTTTGAGATTCCCTGGCTGACCGAGTTCCTGAAGGGTCAGAATTGGCTGTAAAGCAGCCTGCTTATCGAGGTTGACCGCAGAGCGAGGGCCCACTGTGCCTCGCTCTTGCTTTTTGCCCACGGGGACGGGCACGCGGAAAGGAGCACGATGTCGCTGCCGCTCATGCGGTGGATCGAGCCGGACCCCACAGACGAGCGGGACCTGACGCGATTTGCTTCCCTGCGCCCGCTCACGGTCCGGCTCTTGCTCCGGCGGGGGATCCAGGACCTGGGCCAGGCCTACGACTTTTTGTCGTGCCGTGCCGGAGAGGACGATCCGGCGCGGCTCAAGGGCCTGCCCCGGGCCGTGGAGCGCATCAGGCAGGCCATCCGGCGCGGCGAAAAGATCGCGGTCTATGGCGACTTTGACGCCGACGGCGTGACCGCCACGGCCCTCCTGACCGAAACCCTGGATGCCCTGGGCGCCAACGTCATCCCCTACATCCCCGACCGCGTGGACGAGGGCTACGGCCTCAACATCCCCGCCCTCCGCGAGCTGTGGAAGCAGAAGGTACGCCTCGTCGTCACGGTAGACTGTGGCATTCGCTCCATAGAGGAGGTGCGGGAGGCCAACCGCGGCCTGCAGCTCATCGTCACCGATCACCACCGGCCGGCGGAAGAGATCCCCCCGGCCCTGGCCGTCGTCAACCCCAAGCAGCCGGGTTGCGACTATCCGTTCAAAGAGCTCTCCGGGGTCGGGCTGGCCTACAAGCTGTCCCAGGGCCTGCTGCGTGCCTCGCCGCCCGCCGGCCTCCAGGAGGAGGCGCTCCTCGACCTGGTGGCCCTGGGCACCGTGGCCGACCTCGTCCCCCTGGTGGGCGAGAACCGCGCCCTGGTGCGGCGCGGCCTGGACCGGATCAACAACGCCGCCCGCCCCGGCATCGAGGCCCTCATGGCCGACGCCGGCGTGCGCCGCGGGGCCGTCGACTCGACGGCCATCGGCTTTCTCCTCGGTCCCCGGCTGAACGCCGCGGGGCGCATCGACGATGCCATGATCGCCTACCGGCTCCTGCGCAGCAGCGAGCCCCTGGAGACCCAGGAGCTGGGCAAGCAGTTGGGCGACCTGAACCGGCAGCGCAGGCAGATCACCGAAGAGACGTTCGCCGCCGCCGAGGCCCAGATTCTGGACCGCGACCCGGACGCCTTTCTCCTGCTGGCCGACGATCCGGGCTTCCCGCCGGGCATCGTCGGCCTGGCGGCCAGCCGCCTGGTCGAGGCCCACTACCGGCCGAGCATCGTCGTCCACCGCGGCGACCGGGAGAGCCGGGGCTCTTGCCGGTCCATCCCGGAGTTTGACATCACCGAGGCGCTGGACTGCTGCCGGGACCTGCTCATCCGCCACGGCGGCCACGCCATGGCCGCCGGCTTTACCGTGGCCACGGCCAACCTCGACGCCCTGCGGGCGCGCCTGGTCGAGATCGCGGCCACCAGGCTGGCCAGCACCGAGCTGAAGCCGGTGCTCGAGATCGACGCCGAGCTGGCCCTCGACCGGGTAGACGAGACGGCCTACGCCCTCCTGCGCCAGGTCCAACCGTGCGGCATGCAGAACCCGGAGCCGCTCCTGCTGGCCCGCGACGTGGAGGTCAGGGAGCGGTGGGCCATGGGCAACGAACAGAAGCACCTGAAGCTCATCCTGCGCGACAGGCGCGGCATCGCCTGGCCCGCCATGTTCTTTCGCCACGGGCACATCCTGGACGACCTCCCGGACCGCGCCGACGTGGTGTATTCCCTGGAATACAACGAGTGGAACGGCGAGAAGCGGCTGAGGCTCCTGCTGCACGACCTGCGGCCGGCCCGGCCATCCTAGAACACATCGAGGGAGAACGTGGAGAAAAAGCTCGCAGAACTCAAGGCCCGCCAGGCCGAGATCCATGACTTGAGAGCCGCCAGGGCCGTCCTCGGCTGGGACCAGGCCGCCTACATGCCCGAAGGCGGGGGCCCCGCCCGTGCCCGCCAGACCGCCCTCCTGGGACGCCTGGCCCACGAGCGCCTGACGGATCCGGCTCTCGCCCGGCTCCTGGACGACCTGGCTCCCTACGAGACCAGCCTGCCCTACGACTCGGACGACGCCAGCCTCATCCGCTTCGTGCGGCGCACGCACGAGATGGCGGCCCGCGTTCCGGCCGAGTTCATGGCCGGGGCCGAGGAGCATTTCGCCACCACCTTCCAGGCCTGGATGGCCGCCCGCCCGGCGAACGACTTTGAGGCCGTCCGACCCTTCCTGGCCAGGAGCCTGGAGCTGAGCCGCCGCTTTGCCGGCTATTTCCCTGACCACGAGCACGTGGCCGACCCCTTCATTGCCCTGCAAGACTATGGGCTCACGGTCTCGACGCTGCGGCCCTTGCTGGCCGAGCTGCGCCAGCGCCTGGTGCCCCTGGTACAGGCCATCGTCGCCCGGCCCGCCGCCGACGCATCCTGCCTCAAGCAGCACTTCCCGGCCGCGCAGCAGTGGGAGCTGAGCCTGGAGGTGCTGGAGCGTATGGGCTACGATTTCCGGCGCGGCCGCCAGGACCAGGCGCCCCATCCCTTCACGACGGCCTTTTCCATCGGCGACGTGCGCGTCACCAACCGGGTCCGGGAACGCGACCTGGGAGAGGCCTTTTTTGGCGCCCTCCACGAGGGAGGCCACGCCCTCTACGAGCAGGGCATCGATCCCGGCCTGGAGGGCACCCTCCTGGCGGAAGGCACTTCGGCCGGCGTGCACGAGAGCACGTCGCGCCTGTGGGAGAACCTGGTGGGCCGCAGCCTCCCCTTCTGGCGGTTCTACTATCCGCGCTTCCAGGCTGCCTTTCCCGAGCAGTTGGGCAGCGTCTCCCTCGACACCTTTCACCAGGCCATCAACAAGGTGCAGCGCTCCCTCATCCGCACCGAAGCCGACGAGATGACCTACGACCTGCACATCATGCTGCGCTTTGACTTTGAGCTGGAGATGCTGGAGGGCAAGCTGGCCGTGAAGGACCTGCCCGAGGCGTGGCGCGAGCGCTTCCGGCAGGACATGGGCATCGTGCCGCCCGACGACCGGGACGGCGTGATGCAGGACGTGCATTGGTTCTGGGGCTTTGTGGGAGGAGCGTTCCAGGGCTATACCCTGGGCAACATCCTCGGCGCCCAGTTTTTCGAGGCGGCCCTGCGCCGCCACCCGGAGATCCCCGGCGAGATGGAGCAAGGCGAGCTGGGCACGCTTCACCGCTGGCTCAGGGAAAACGTCTATCGCCACGGGAGCAAGTTCACGACGGCCGAGCTGGTCGACCGGGTCACCGGCGGGCCCCTGAGCATCGAGCCGTACCTGCGCTATCTCGGCCAGAAGTTCGGCGAGCTGTACTCGCTCCAGCAGGTTGTGGGAGAAGAGAACGATTCACGCTCGTAGTAACGACTTCAGTCGTTTTTGGACGGCTAAAGCCGTTACTACGAACCCTCCCCAACAGACTCGGGGGGAAGGAGAAGGGACATGTTGATCGTCAACGGCACGCTCGTGACCATGGGCACGCCCAATCGCGTGATCCCCGGCGGCGCCCTCTACGTCCAGGACGGGCGCATCGCCGACCTGGGGCCCGGCGCCGACCTGGAAGCGCGCTACGGGCGGGCGGGCGAGGAGCGCATCGACGCCCGCGGCCAACTGGTCCTGCCGGGCATCATCTGCGCCCACACCCATTTCTACGGTGCCTTTTCCCGGGGCATGGCCCTGCCCGGCGAGCCGGCAGGCAACTTCCCGGAGATCCTCGAGAAGCTGTGGTGGCGCCTGGACAAGGCCCTCTGGCGCGACGACGTGCACTACAGCGCCCTGGTCTGCCTCGTCGACGCCATCCGCCACGGCACGACGACGCTCCTCGACCACCACGCCAGCCAGGGCGAAATCACGGGCAGCCTGGATCAGATTGCCTCGGCCGTGGAGCAGGCGGGCGTCCGCGCCTGCCTGTGCTACGAGGTCACCGATCGCGACGGCCCGGAGGCCATGCGCGCCGGCATCGCCGAGAACGTGCGTTTCCTGCGGCGCGTTCGAGACCACGAGATGGGCCAGGACCAGCGCCTGGCCGCCACCTTTGGCCTCCACGCCTCCCTCACCCTGTCGGACGAGACGCTGGAGGCGTGCGTCCGTGCGGCCGGGCCCCTCGAGGCCGGATTTCACATCCACGTCGCCGAGGACAAGGCCGACGTCGACGACAGCCTGCGCAAGAGCGCCCTGCGCGTCGTCGAGCGCCTGCACAAGTTTGGTATCCTGGGGCCGCGCACCATCGCCGCCCACGCCGTCCACGTAGATCGCATCGAGACCGAGATGCTGCTGGACAGCGGCACGATGGTCGTCCAGAACCCCCGCTCGAACATGAACAACGCCGTGGGCACGCCCGACCTGCCGTGGATGCTGCACATCGGCATTCCCGTGGGCCTGGGAAACGACGGCTTTACCAACAACATGTTTACCGAAATGGCGGCTGCCTACCTGGTCCACAAGCAGGCCACTCGCGACCCGCGTACCCTGCCGGCCGACACCGTCCTGCGCATGCTGTGGGATCACAACCCGCGCATCGCCCGGACGTTCTTTCCCGGGCTGGGCCCCGACTTTGGCCACCTGGCCCCGGGCGCCCCGGCCGACGTCATCCTGGTGGACTATCACCCGCCGACACCCCTGGACGCCGGCAACCTGCCCTGGCACACCATCTTTGGCATCGACGGCACGGGCGTGACCACGACTATCGTCGGGGGCCGGGTGCTCATGCGCGACGGCAAGCTGCTGACCCTGGACGAGGAGGGCATCGCGGCCCGGGCGCGGGAGCTGGCGGGCAAGCTGTGGCAGCGGATCTGATCTCGGAGGATGGGGACAGCGTGAAATCGGAGGAAGACGTCATCGTCGTCGAAAAGAACCGCCGGCGGGCCATTTGGGCGCTGGTCATCATTGTCTTCATGAGCCTGGTCAGCCTGGCTCTCCTCGGCGCCGGCCTCCTCGGCGGCGAGGGCATCCTGTGGACGCCCATCGCCCTGGGGACGGTGGGCCTCCTGGGGTTTGGCGTCGCCGCCTGGATGATCGTGAGCACCATGCGCGCCCGCTGGCACCTGGCCGTCAGCCGGTCCGGCTTTCGCCTGCACACCCCGGCCTACCTGTTGGACGTGCCCTGGGAGAACGTGGCCGGCATCGCCACCAACGAGGTCAACTTTCGGGAGGGCTGCGTGCTCCTCTTCGAAGACCCGGCCGCCGTGGCACAGACGGCCCGGTTCCTGGTGCGTTCCAACCATCCCGAGGTCATCGCCACCCCGGACGCCATGCAGGCCCGTTTCGAGGAGAACATGGACAAGCTCGGCTACCACCTGGGCATCCCCGGCCGCATCCTGGAGCTGGGCCCCGACGAGCTGGCCAGCTTGCTCTCCCGGGCGCGAAGCGGCGCCTTGTGGACGGGGTAGCGGCGGAGGGGGCAGCCGGACTTGGGGTTCGCTGCCGTTCAGACCACGGCTTTTGCCTTGTCTATGACTTCGGGCCGGGCTGTTATAGGCCATGTCGGGATCGGCACTCCCTGCGGTCGCGCGCGGCTTCGTAAGGCGGGAGATCTGCCGAGCCCCCGCGAGCCTTGTGGGGAGCTGCCAACTTGGCAACAGCCGTACCGTTTTAGACGCTGACATCTTGACAAAAACGGCTTCAACGTGTACACTGTACGTAGTCAAGGTTTCATCGCGATCCGCACTTTGCCATCATATTTAACCACATAGCGCAGGACCGTCGTCAGTGCGACATCGGTACCGTGCCGTACTCGATACATCGAGAATGATCCCGCGGTTATAGCTCAGAACTGGTCGGTATACCCCTAGCCAGGGCGACTGGATTGTCAAAGGCCGACTCTCGAGGTCATGGCTGTACCTGTGGGCGGACCTCCAACCCGCACAGCACCGACGCAAAAGACGCAGTCTCTCTTGACAAGGCAATCCAGGCAGACATTGCAACTGCAACACCGAGATCGACGTCAAGGAGTGCACCTCTGGCCCTCAAGGGAGGCGACGAGCAGGACAGGCTCACAAACACGTCCCATATCTCGCGGTTGGAACGATATGGCGTGTGATCAGCGCGACCAAACAGGATTTCAGTTAGACTTGCTCCTGTGAGGTCAACATACCCTCATACGCCCAAGGCGGTCTTCAATGGTGACGATGTCGACGTTGATCCCGGATGTGGTGGGTCAGGAGTCCACATCCGGCACTTTTTGGATCGACAGAGGGTTCCATCGCAGTCTCATCACTCCCGCTGCCAGATGCACACTTTTTGTCCAAAACGCCCGTCTTGCACGAGAGCAGGGAATGCCAGATCGGCGGAGCCTGGCTGATAAAGTTAAAGCTGTTTAACCTGATCCCAAACGAATCCCCAACTTTACATTGACGTCCTATTAACCTCCGTATTGTACCATAATCCTTGGCGGCACCCCAGTTTTCATAGTCCGCAAGAAAGTCAAATTAGGAGTTCGACCCGAGGAAGGCACCTCGGACTGATCGGTCAGGCGATCGCCTCCTATGGTGGAACGCCGGGCTTGACGGATGTAGCGCTCCAGGCCCGGCGAGGATGATCTTTTGGGATCACGATCCACGGAACCTGACCTGCGCTTACCTTCTGCACCGACTAGGATGACAAGGCGTTCTTAACCACCTGGTTGCCCTTGTGGCGGAGCCCCGACTCCCGTCGTTCTGGCCAGCATTCCGGACAAGACAGCGCCGCTCGTGGTCTCTCTGACCCAAGAGCCGGTGCAACCAGCGCAAGGAGGAAAGAGTGAACCCTGTACAAGTCGGCGTCATCGGGTGCGGTTATTGGGGCCCAAACCTGATCCGCAATCTCGCCGAAATACCCGGATCGAATCTTGTAGCCGTCGCGGACCTGAGGCCTGAGCGCCTGGAACACGTGCAAGCCCGCTATCCCGCCGTCAAGGTCACCGACAACCACGCCGAGCTTTTCTCAATGTCGCTTGACGCAGTCGTGGTGGCAACGCCACCCAGTACGCACTTCCGGCTGGCAAAAGATTGCCTTCTACACGGGCTCCACGTGCTTGTGGAGAAGCCACTTACGCTCAAAAGCCAGGATGCAGAAGAGCTCATCAGCATCGCCGAAGAGCGAGGATTGACCCTCATGGTGGGGCACACATTCGAGTACAATCCGGCCGTGCGCGCCCTCAAGGCCCTTATCGACGATGGCGAATTGGGCAAGATCCTCTACGTGGATGCGGTGCGGGTAAACCTGGGATTGTTTCAGCCCGGCCTTGACGTGCTCTGGGATCTCGCTCCCCACGACATCTCGATTCTTCTCTACCTGCTTGGTTCAGATCCGCTGCTGGTCAATGCCCTGGGGGCCGATTGCATTTTCAAGGGCAAGGCCGACATCGCCTACCTGAACCTGGAGTTTCCCGACGAAATCCTGGCCCACGTGCACGTAAGCTGGCTCGATCCCTGCAAAGTGCGGCGCATTACCGTCGTCGGCAGCCAGAAGATGGTGGTCTATGACGACGTAGAAAACCTGGAAAAGCTCAAGATCTATGACAAGGGCGTCGAGCCACCGCCCTACACGGACACGTTCGGCGAGTTCCAATGCAACTACCGCTCTGGCGACATCGTGATCCCCAACATCCGTTTCACCGAGCCGCTCCGCCTCGAGTGCCAGCATTTTATCGAATGCGTTGCCAGCGGCTGCAAGCCGTTGACCTGCGGCCGCAATGGATTGAAGGTTGTCCGTGTGTTGGAAGCGGCCGCGCGCTCGTTGTACCACGGCGGGACGCCCGAGGCCATCACCTGGTATGACGAGGAAGAGCAGCCCAGTTCTCAACAAGTGTGGGATGCGTGCGCCGTAGAACCGGTGCCCGGGAAATCACTCGCCTGAGAGGAATTCAGCCATTTCCAGGCGCAAACCATCGTCAAGGCAGAGAGCAGACATGAGAGATTCGCAGCCCGATCTTGTCGAGATCATACTGGGTGTTGCGTGCAACGTCGAGCCGGGTGCCATGCTGGGCTACCTGGGCGGCCGGCGCATCCCTGACGAGACGTTGCGCATCGGATCCGGGGCCCGAATCCGGTGCGGAACGGTGATCTATGCCGGCTCCACCATCGGAGCCGGCCTGGAGACCGGCCACAACGTGGTCATCCGCGAGGAGAACGTTATCGGCGACCATCTCAACATCTGGAACAGCTCGACCATCGACTATGGCTGCCAGATCGGCAACAACGTCAAGATCCACTGCAACGTCTACGTAGCCCAGTTTACGATCCTCGAAGACGAGGTCTTTTTGGCACCAGGCGTGATCATTGCCAACGATCCCCATCCTCTATGGGGGCTGTGCATGCGAGGACCGACGATCAAGCGCGGGGCGCGCATCGGGGTTAACGCTACCCTGTTGCCGCACATCACCATCGGCGAAGGCGCACTCATTGGGGCCGGGAGCGTCGTAACCCACGACATCCCTCCCCTGGCCGTGGTTTACGGCAATCCAGCCCGGCCGGTGGGAACGGTCGACGAGTTGCCCTGTCCTTTCGGGCTTGTGGATCATGCTTACGTCGCAGGCTTGGATGTACGATCGCGGCAAGCTGCCGCACGGAGTCAACCATGAACGTACCGTTCGTCGATCTGCCCAATCAGCATCGGACTCTACAGCACGAGTTGAGCGAAGCCATCCAGCGGGTGATGGAGCGCGCCGACTTTGCCCTGGGCAAGGAGGTTGCCCAATTCGAAGAGGAGTTTGCCGAATTCTGTGGCACCAGGTACGCTGTCGGGGTGGATAGCGGGCTAGCCGCCCTGGAGCTGGGTTTACGGGCCCTGGGCATCGGCCCGGGCGACGAGGTGATCGTCCCGGCGCACACCTTTGTCGCCACGGCGGCCGCCGTGACCTTTGCTGGGGCGCGTCCGGTCCTGGTGGACGTGGAGCCGGCGACCTATAACCTGGACGTGAGCCAGATCGAGGCGGCCATCACACCGCGCACGAAGGGCATCATCCCCGTGCATCTCTACGGCTTGCCTGCCAACATGGATGCCATCCTTCGCGTGGCCGAGGAGCACGGCCTGGTGGTCGTCGAAGACGCCTGCCAGGCCCACGGCGCGCTTTACAACGGCTCTCGCGCCGGCTCCATGGGCCACGCGGGCGCCTTCAGCTTCTACCCGACAAAGAACCTGGGCGCCTGCGGCGATGCAGGCATCCTGGTTACCAACGACGCCGCTGTGGCCGAGCAGGTGCGGGCCATGCGCAACTGCGGACAGAAAGCCAAGTATCTCCACGAGCTGCCGCCCTTTAACCATCGCATGGATACCCTTCAGGCAGCCGTGCTGCGCGTCAAGCTGCGCCACCTGCCAGGCTGGATCGAGGCCCGGCGGCGCCACGCGGCGCTGTACACCGAGCTCCTGGCCGGGAGCGACGTCGTCACACCGGTAGAGACCCCCGGCGCGACCCACGTCTATCACCTGTACGTCGTCCAGTCGGCGCAGCGGGAGGTGATGCAGGCCTATCTCCGGGAACAGGGAATCGGGACCGCCATCCACTATCCCATCCCGATCCACTTGCAGCCCTTTTACGCCGGCAATGGGTTTCAGCGGGGACAGTTCCCGGTGGCCGAGCGAGTGAGCGATATGGTCCTGTCGCTGCCCATGTTTCCGGAGATGACAGCGGAACAGGTGCAGTACGTGGCCGGCAGAGTGCTCGACTTGAGCGTAGAATCCCAACAAGTAAAGTAGTCAGGTCCATCGGAAAGGCAGTACCTGACCCAGTCACCGAAAGGCGCTTTCAAGAGGTGAGGATGCCCATGGAACTAAGAGCTTATTGGGACATTCTGTGGCGACGAAAGTGGGTGATCGTTGTTACATTTCTGACGACCCTCGCTGCTACTATCAGTGGCACGCTCGAGATAACACCCATTTACCAGGCATCGGCGGTGATTCGGGTGCGG